>NZ_JAULSJ010000004.1:0-199841 GCF_030518295.1 Chryseobacterium urinae
TTGCAATCCGTGACTTGATAAAAAAGCACGGATTGCAAATCCGCGCTATCGAAGTAATAAGTATAAGAATGATGATGAAGAATAAATACAATTTTTATGAAATACTCTGAAAAAGATTTTGACATTAAAAGGCTCATACGAAAATTAGATGCCGAATTTATTCTCCAGTTGTTGTTGCTAGAAAAATTGCCACCTTCAATGCAAACTATTTTGGATGCAGAGATAAAAGCGGGAAACAGAATTGTAGATGTTATGGAAGATTATCCAGATCCCATTCGGTCTGCGTTACATTAGGTGAAAAATTTATAGTAAAACATAAAAACTTAGATGAAGGTGAAGTAGAATTTTCCCTTTGCAACGATCCGCATTATTGGTTTGCAGACTATACATCAAAAACATATCCTAAACATCTCATTATTTGTTGAAGCTATGGGAATATTTTTTTACATATTATCACTTATACCTTTCTTTTTTGTCCGATGTCGCGGATTTGCAATCCGTGACTTTACGCTCAATGAAATGTTATCAAAATATTAAAGCTACTTATTGTAAGTAGGAAATAAGCACGGATTGCAAATCCGCGCTATCAAATTGCAAATCCGCGCTATCAACAAACATGCTATCACAAAAAAGAAAATGCTCCCCACACAAAGCAGGAAGCATTTTCAACCCTAATATTTAATATAAGTAAATCATTACAAAGAGACCCCTCGTCTCCATGGAATGAAATCATTCTGATTCAGTAAGTCGGCTTTCGTTTTCACTTCACCGCTTGCCACTTTAATGATGTATTCAAGCAGTTCGTCTGCTGCTTCCGGGATGGTTTTATCTCCGCTGATGACCGTTCCTGCATTGAAATCGATAATATCAGACATTTTTTCAGCTAAAATAGTATTTGAAGAAATTTTAATCACAGGAGCAATCGGATTTCCCATCGGTGTTCCGAGACCTGTGGTGAAAAGCACCACTGTTGCTCCGGAACCGACTAAAGCCGTTGTACATTCGGCATCATTTCCGGGGGTACAAAGCAAATTCAGTCCCGGTCTTGTCGCGTATTCTGTAAAATCCAGAACCTCAACAATTGGAGCAGATCCGCCCTTTTTAGCTGCTCCTGCGGATTTCATGGCATCGGTAATCAAACCGTCTTTGATATTTCCGGGAGACGGATTCATATCGAAACCTGAACCTGCCGCCACAACAGATTTTTCAAAATCTTTCATCAACTGAAGGAATTTCACACCATCTTCATCGTTGATGCAACGGTTCACCAACTCCTGCTCTACTCCGCACAATTCAGGGAATTCAGCAAGCATGGTTGTTCCGCCAACTGCTGCCATAATATCTGAAACCTCACCCAAAACGGGGTTTGCAGAAATTCCGGAGAAACCGTCGGAACCGCCACATTCCAAACCGATATTCAGCTTTGTGATGGGGGCAGGTTTTCTTTCGATATTATTAGCTTGTTTAATTCCTTCATAAGAATCTTTGATCACGCCGGTCAGCATTTCATCAATCGTTCCCGATTTTTGCTGTTCGTAAACAACAATCGGTTTCTTATTATCGGGAGCCAAAGCGTGAAGTGCATCCATAAAAATCTGCACCTGAAGATTCTGACAGCCTAAGCTGAGAACCGTAGCACCGGCAACATTCGGGTTGTTGACATATCCTGCAAACAACCTTCCTAATGCTTCCGCGTCCTGACGAATTCCGCCACAACCGCCTTGATGGGTGATGAATCTTACATCGATATTTTTAAATACTCTGGTGTCTTCTTCCTCTTCCACTGCTGTATCAGAGGTTTCGCCACCATTTAATAATGATCTTAATAAAAGCTGATGTTTACTTGCTTTTTCGTGTAACAGCTCTTTTTCAAAAATATCTTTCAGCGTTTCGATATTTTTGTTTTCGCAGAATACCAAAGGAAAAAACAGCCAGATGTTTTCCGTTCCCACCTGTCCGTCTTCACGGTGGTACCCCATGAAAGTACGGTCTTTCCATCGATCCACATTCGGGGGAGTCCAGCCTAAAGATTCAGTTTTGCCTTCTACTTTTGCGCTTTGGTGTTTTACATTTTCGGTTGTAATTACCTCACCTTTTCTGATGGATTGATTAGCTTTTCCGACAATGACACCATACATGATGATCTGATCTCCTTCTTGAAAATCTACGGCAGCAAATTTATGTTTAGCCTTAATGTCTTTTGCCAACGTATATTCTGCACCGTCAAGATGTACCGATTCTCCGGCAGATAAATCCAGCAACGCTACAATAACGTTGTCTTTAGGATTTACTTTCAGGACTTTCTTTTGCATGATTTTTTAAGAATTGAATTCTACAAAATTGTTATAGGCAGTTTCCATATCATTATGATCGATTTCATACAATGCTTTTGCCACCGCTGTTTTCAGACCTTCAACCTGAGTAAGGTCTCTATCCCAGAAAGATTTTTCAGAAAGTGCCAATTCAGCGACTTTTTCATACTCTTTGTTTGCCCAGACTTCTTTGAATTTAGCTATAATTCCTTCTTCATCATTCAATGGAAGGACTTTTTCGCCAAAACTTCCCTGATAGAATCTGATGAGACTTGCTAAAGAAAAGGTAAGGTTTACCGGCAATTTTCCGTTGTTTTCAACATAGGTAAGTAAACTTGGCAATACTCTTACTTTAAATTTAGATACAAAATATAAAGCAATACTTGCCAAATGATGCTTAATGAAAGGATTTCTGAAACGGTCGAAAACTTCTTCCGCGAATTCTTTAAGTTCAGTTTCATCTAAGCCTAATGTCGGATTCACTTCATTAAAAATGGAATCCTTCAGGAACTTTCCGATAAATTGGTCATCCACAGATTCTTTAACTGTTTCTTTTCCCGATAAAATTGCCGGAGCCAACATTAAAGTATGACCGCCATTCAGAATTCTGACTTTTCTTAAACGGTATGGCTGAATATCATCCACCACCAAAATCTGCTCGTTGATTTTGTTGAACGGAATTCTATCATTTAAATTTCCGGCTTCCTGAATGACAAAAAGAAGGAATGTTTCTGAAACCACCATCATCTGATCTTCATAATCCAGCCGATCTTCATAAGATTCTGCATCATCTTTCGGATAGCCCGGAACAATTCTGTCGACCAAAGTATTATGGAAATAATTGTTTTGATGAATCCACTCCGCAAATGCATCTTCTAAATTCCAGAGTTGAGCATATTTGATGATAATATCTCTTAAAACAAATGCATTATCTTCAATTAATTCGCAGGGAATAATTCTCAATCCTTTATCTGACGCTCCATTGAAGTATTTAAATCTTTCGTAAAGTAAAACTGCTACTTTCGCAGGGAAATTTTTGTGCGGGCCTTGGTAAGAGGTTTCCGTTTCGTCAAAAGCAATTCCTGTTTCCGTGGTATTGGAAAATACAAATTCCAGCTCTTCTTCTTTCGCCAAAGCTAAAAAATCTTCGTAATCAGAATATGGATTAACTGATTTCTGAATGGCAGAAATAACGTGCTTTTCATCAACAATTTCTCCTTTTTTAATTCCTCTCGTGAAAAGGGTGTATAAATTATCCTGCTCTTCCATTTTCTGAATAGAGCCGTTTGGCGTTGCCTGTAAATTGACAATACCCCCTTTCCAGTCGGTTTCTTTATTTAATTTATCAATTACATAATCTGTGAATCCACGCATGAAATTTCCGCCGCCAAACTGGACGATTTTAATGGGAAGTTTTTCCTGAGTATTGTTTAATTCACGATTTAATTTTTGTTTTATCTGATTTTCCATTTTTCTAATATTGCTGCACTGGCTTTGGTTTGTTTTAAACGCAAAGACCGCAAAGTTTTTTTTGACTACTGACTGTTTTTAAGTTCGCAAAGGCGTTTCACTTAAATAAGATGACTAAGAGTTTATTTACTTTCTGTATATTTTAACCATTAAGATTTATTAAGGATTTAAGAAAAGTTAAGGGAAATAAATTTCGTAAGATTGAATTTAATCTGCCTGTAAATTCTTAATTCTTCTTAACTTCTTATCTATTCTTAATGGTTTAATTTTTTACGATGACTTGGAGTTTTGAACACAAAGTCCGCAAAGATTTTTTTAATATCTCATGTATATTTTTAAGTTCGCAAAGGCGTTCTACTTAGTAAAGGATTCAAAGTTTTTATTTGAACTGGTAAGAGTTCTTTTAAAATTTCATCAAAATTTATTTACTGATCACTTTGTATTTAGGAACCAGTGTTTTCATTACAGTCCAGGCAATAAGGTACGCTACGGCGCAGATTGAGAAAATAATCATGTAGCCTTTATCAATTCCGTCTTTAACGATTGCTCCGGATTTTTCCAATTGTTCAAAAAATCCATCCGGTAATCTTTCGTTGATGTATTGAGGATATTTTTCCAGTAAAGGAACTCCGTCTACGGTTGTCCAAGCTTTGTGAGCGTGATCAAATAATAATCCAGAAGATTTATTAATTAAAAAAGAACCGATTCCGCCTGCCATTCCGCCAATTCCGGTAATGGTAGCAATGGCTTTTTTAGGGAACATATCGCCGACCGTTGAGAAAATATTTGCCGACCAAGCCTGATGTGCAGCTCCGGCAATTCCGATAATCAAAACAGGAATCCAATACGTTGCCGAACCTAAAGGTTGTGCCAAAAGTGCCAAAAGCGGAAAAAATGCGAAGATCAACATGGCTTTCATTCTTCCCGAATAGGCGTTCATTCCTTTCTTTTCAACAAAATATTTTGGAAGCCATCCTCCGATAATGGAGAATAAAGTGATCATATACAATACAAATAACGGGAATGCACTTTGCGTAGAATCCATTTTGTAAACGGAACTTAAATACGCCGGAGTCCAGAATAAAAAGAACCACCAAACACCATCCGTCATGAATTTTCCAAAAGCAAATGCCCACGTCTGTTTATAACTGAAACATTCTTTGAACGTGAATTTCCGTTCTTCTGTTGTTACCGTATTTTCCTCAACAGCAGCATCTTCTTGATCCTGATTAATATACGTAAGCTCATGTTCATTCACTTTATGATGCTGATGGGGTTTTTTGTAGTAAAATACCCAAAGTCCCATCCATACAAATCCCAAAGCACCAATGATGATGAACGCCCATTCCCAACCCATCGATTTGGCAATGAAAGGAATTGTAACGGGTGCTGCCAAAGCTCCCACCGTTGCTCCTGCGTTCCAGATACTTGTAGAAAATGCTCTGTCTTTTTTAGGAAAATATTCTGCGGTTGTTTTAATTGCTGCTGGAAAATTTCCCGCTTCACCAATTGCCAAAACGAAACGTGCAAAAATGAACAACGTAACACTTGTACTGATGATCGCAGAAGTATTGGAAACTGTAGAAATCAATTCTTTAGATCCCTGAAAACCTGCAAACCAGTTTCCGGTAAGAATTCCTGAGGTAGCGATTCCGCAAAAAGCGTGTAGAACTGCACCGACTGACCAAACTCCGATTGCCCAAAGGAAACCTTTTTTGGTATCCATCCAGTCGACAAATTTCCCAGCGAAAAGCATTCCTACTGCATAGAAAATGGAAAACAGCGCAGTGATATTTCCGTAATCGTTATTGTTCCAGTGAAATTCAGGAGCAATGAAATCTTTCCATGTTAATGATAAAACCTGCCGATCCAGATAATTAATGGTCGTCGCTATAAACAGCAGCGAGCATATCGTCCATCTGAATGCACTTGGTTTAAGAGATTTAACCGAACTCATACTTGTTTAGAATTTAGTTATTTTTTGTTTTAATTTTTAATGATGCGTTTTTTTTAACGCAGAGAGCGCAAAGATTTTCTTTTTAAACTTCATGTATATTTAAGTTCGCAAAGGTACTTCGACAAGCTCAGCATAAACTATTCACTCAGCGAAGCTATGTATTGCGTTATTTTTCATTATTACTTTAAAGTTTGGATGATTTCCAAAACTTTTTTTGTTTCATTTTCAATGGTTACGTAATCTTTTGCAGCCATGAGATCTTTGCTGATGAGTTTACTTCCCATTCCTACCGCAGAAACTCCGGCTTTGAACCAGCTTTCAATGCTTTCTTTCGTGGTATCTACTCCACCGGTCGGCATGAATTTCAGATTCGGGAAAACATCTTTGATGGCACTCATAAATCCTGCTCCTAAAGCATTTCCGGGGAATAGTTTTACAAATGTTACTCCTGCCGCTTCTGCGGTGATAATTTCAGTCGGCGTCATGCAACCCGGACTGTACAATACGTCTTTCGGAACTAAAAATGCGGCAACTTCAGCTACAAAACCCGGACTAATAAAGAAATCTGCTCCAACTTTGTAATATTCTTCCGCTTGTTGTAAATTTTTAATGGTTCCGATTCCCAGAAGCATTTCCGGCATCTCCGCGTTGCGGATCTCTATCATTTTTTTAAAATTGCTTAATGCAGATTCTCCGCGGCTGGTATATTCTACTGCGCGAATCCCTGCTTTGTAAAGCGATTTCAGTATGTTTATGGTTACCGTTTCATCATCATTATAATACAAAGGCAAAATCCCCTGATTAACGATGGCGTTGGTAACGGTTTGAATTTTTGTCATTTTGTTTGAATTATCTTGTTTAAAAATAATTTTTAATAAGATTAAGTCTATCCTTTAGTCTACTGTAACTTCAGCACCTCTTTATTTTTAACGCAAAGGGCTCGAAGATTTTCTTTTTAAAACTCGATGTATATTTTTAAGTTCGCAAAGGCGTTTCACTTAAATAAGATCACTAAGTTTTTTGATTTAATTCTAAAAAGAATCGCTATAAACTACAAACCAGCAACTAAAAACTATTATCTCTTGATCCTTCCTCCGGAATTTCCTGCCATTACTTCTAGAATGTCTTCTGCGCTGCAATAGTTAATGTCTCCTAAAATCGTGTGTTTGATCGCACAGGCTGCGTTGGCAAAATTCAAAGCCTTTTCGTCGTCGAAATTTTTTAAGCCATAAATTAAACCCGCTGCGAAAGCATCTCCTGTTCCGATTCTATCGACTACATTGTCTATTTCTAAAAATTGGGTTTCAAAATAATTTCCATTGACTAAAGCTCTTCCCTGTGTCTGCTGAGAACTTGCCGTAACCCCGATTCTTATTTTGTCGAAAATTTTATGAATGGACGGACATTGTCTTTTTAATTCTTCACAGGCTTCTAAGAATCCGTTTTTATCTGTTGAAAACTGAGTCCCTAAGATTTCGTTGATTTCATTTACTCCACCAATAAAGATGGTTGATAGAGAAACCAGTTCTTTCAACACTTCGTTTCCGTTTTTTCCGTATTTCCAAAGGTTGGAACGGTAAGCGGGATCGGTTGTTACTTCAATTCCCAATTCAAGGGCGGTTTTCAAACCTTCTTTCAAACTTAAATAAGCTGATTCCGAAATTCCGGGACTGATTCCTGTCCAGTGAAAATAATCGCAGTCTTCCAAAGCTTTTTTCCAGTCGATTTTCTCTGCTTCTATGTTGGCAAATGAACCATTTAAACGGTTATAAGCAATTCTGCTTGCCCGAACTGATGATCCTACTTCTAAGAAATACAAACCTAAAGGATGTTCATTTTTAGAAATAAAATTGGCGTCAATTCCGAAACTTTTGACAAAAGATAAAGCTGATTCTCCAACGAAATCGTCCGAAACTGCACTTACATGTTTTACTTCGCAACCCATCGTTGCTAATGAAGAAGCGACATTAAGCTCTGTTCCGCCGAAGAAAAATTCCATTTCATGGCTCTGCTTCATGGTTCTGTTTCCGGGAGGGGAAAGCCGCATAATGATTTCACCGAAAGTAAGTATTTTGCTAACCATATTTTAATAAATACTCTTTTTAATATCTGCTGTTATTTTAACGCAAGGTGCGCTAAGATTTTCTTTTTAAAACTCGATGTATATTTTTAAGTTCGCAAAGGCGTTCTACTCAGCCAAGCTCACAAAAATTTTTCAAGTTTAGAAAAAGGCGGATATGTAATTATTGTTTATTTAAACCATTAAGATTTACTAAGGAGTTGAGAATAGTTAAGTTTTAGCATCGCTTTAAGCAATCTGCTTAATAAAATCTAAGATTTTAAGCTTAAAAAACCTTAACTCCTTAATTGTCCTGAATGGTTTAAAATATTTTTTATTTCTCGCTGATTTTACAAATCTGGCAGATAATTATGTTATAAAAATCCGCGTAATCTGCAAGGTTTTTAATTTCAATCATTAAGATGTTATTAAGGAGTTTAGAAAAATTAAGTTGAGCTTCGCTTTAAGTGCTTTTGCTGAATTAAAATCTTTGATTTTACCTTAATCAAAACTTAACTTCTTAATTCTCCTTAATGGTTTAAATTTTTTTTTATGTATCCCGAAGATTTAGCTGATAACGCAGATCATTTAAATCTACAAAATTTGCTCAATCTGCAAGGTTTTTAATTTTAACCATTAAGATTTATTTAAGGAGTTTAGAAAAATTAAGTGAGCTTCGCTTTAAGTATTCTTGCTGAATTAAAATCTTTGATTTTATCTTAATCGAAACTTAACTTCTTAATTCTCCTTAATGGTTTAATTTTTTTTTATGTCTCCCGCAGATTTAACTGATAATGCAGATCATTTTAAATCTGCAAAATTTGCTCAATCTGCGAGAAATTTACTCTTATTTAAATTTAAAAATCAAAATAATTTTTAGCATTATGGTAACAGATATCGGAAATAATTTTTCCAACGTGTTCCATATCCTGTGGCAATTCGCCGTTTTTCATTTCTTCTCCGAAAAGATTACAAAGCACTCTTCTGAAATATTCGTGTCTCGGGAAAGAAAGGAAACTTCTTGAATCGGTTAACATCCCTACGAAACAGCTTATCAATCCCATGTTTGAAAGCGCGTTCATCTGTTTGATCATTCCGTCTTTCTGGTCTAAAAACCACCATCCTGAACCAAATTGTACTTTTCCTTTAATACTTCCATCGTTGAAATTTCCGATCATCGTTGCGAAAATTTCGTTGTCGGCAGGATTTAAATTGTATAAAATAGTCTTCGTTAATTTGTCTTTTCCGTCTAAAGCGTTTAATAATTTAGACAAAGTTTCAGCCTGAACGAAGTCACCGATAGAGTCCCATCCTGTATCGGGACCGAGAATTCTGTGCATTCTTTCGTTATTGTTTCTCAAAGCTCCCAAATGGAACTGCTGAACCCATCCAAATTTGTGATACGCTTCTCCTAAGAACAGTAAAATGGTTGTTTTAAACTGATTAACCTGTTTTTCGGCAATTACTTTTCCTGAAATTTTATCATTGAAAATGGAACTTACTTCCGCTTCTGTAGCTTCTTCAAAAGAAATATTGTTCAGTCCGTGGTCGCATAATCTGCATCCGTTCTCGTGGAAATATTCAATTCTTTTTAATAATGCATCGCACAAAGTCTGGTAAGAATTGATCTCAATTCCTGCCGATTCGCCTAATTTGGCAATATAATCTGCAAAGTTGTGGTTTTCAATTAAAATTGCTTTATCGGGACGGAACGCTGTACTTACTCTCACTTTCCAGCCGCTTTTTGCCAGATCCTGATGATAATTCAAAATATCTGTTGGATCTTCTGTTGTACATAGAGATTCCACATTCATCATCTCCAATAAACCTCTTGTTGATTTTTCGGGAGTCTGCAACTGAGCGTTGATGTTATCGTAAATTTCTGAAGCGTTGTTTTCATTCAGCAATTCATCAATTCCGAAATATCTTTTCAGTTCTAAATGCGTCCAGTGATACAGAGGATTTCTTAATGTATACGGAACCGTTTTAGCCCACGCTTCAAATTTTTCTTTATCTGAAGAATCTCCGGTAATGAATTTTTCGTTCACGCCCATTGTACGCATTGCTCTCCATTTGTAATGATCGCCCGCAATCCAGACTTTAGAAATATTATCAAAAACCGTGTTTTCTGCAATATCTTTAGGAGTCAAATGATTATGATAATCGATGATCGGCTGTTTTTCTGCGTAGTTGAAGTATAATTCTTCAGCGTATTTATTTTGTAATAAAAAGGTATCTGTAATAAAAGATTTCATTCTTAAAGTTCTAGTGTTATTCATTAGCAGGCTTTCCGATGGTTGCTAAAATTCCGCCATCAACGTAAATAATCTGTCCGTTGATGAATTTACTTGCATCTGAAGCTAAAAATATAGCCGTTCCTGCAAGGTCTTCCGGATTTCCCCATCTTCCTTCCGGAGTTCTGCTGATGATAAATTCGTTGAACGGATTTCCGTCCACTCTGATTGGTTCTGTCTGCGACGTTGCAAAATATCCGGGACCGATTCCGTTTACCTGAATATTATGTTTCGCCCATTCTGTTGCTAAATTTTTGGTGAGCATTTTAAGTCCGCCTTTTGCCGAAGCATATGCGACAACGTTATCGCGTCCCAACTCACTCATCATCGAGCAGATGTTGATGATTTTTCCGGATTTTCTCTTGATCATGTATTTCCCCACTAATTTAGACATGATGAAAGGTCCGGTAAGGTCTACATCGATTACTTTTCTAAAGTCTTCCACCTCCATATCAATTGCCGGAATGCGTTTGATGATTCCTGCATTGTTTACAAGGATGTCTATTTTTCCATGAGCAGCTTCCATTAAGGCTACTTTCTGGGCGGCTTCCCGTTCGTCGGTTACATCGAAAATATATCCGGTCACTTTGTATCCTTTGGAATGATAATATTCCAGTGCTTCGTCTAATTTTTTCGGTGTAGTACTTGTGATCGCCAGTTCGGCTCCCGCTGCGGCAAGACCTTCTGCCATTGCCATTCCCAATCCGTGAGTTCCGCCTGTAACAACGGCAACTTTACCGGATAAATCGAATAATTTCATGTAGAAAAATTACTTGAGTTCGTTAGTTTTTACAGCATCCATATCGCCATAGTCCATGTTTTCTCCCGCCATTCCCCAAATGAAAGTGTAATTGGAAGTTCCAACTCCTGAGTGAATGGACCATTCGGGAGAAAGTACGGCTTCGTTGTTTTTCATAAAGATATGACGCGTTTCATGAGGCTGACCCAGAAAATGACTTACCGCCTGACCTTCTTCCAGATCAAAATAGAAATAAGCTTCCATTCTTCTGGTGTGTGTATGAGAAGGCATCGTGTTCCAGACACTTCCTTCGTGCAGTTCCGTCATTCCCATCTGTAATTGGCAGGTTTCCAGTACGCTATTGACAATCAGTTTATTAATTGTTCTTTTGTTTGCGTATTTTGTTTCGCCCAGTTCTACAATTTCAGCTTCGTTCTTTGTAATTTTCTTTGTAGGATACGAATGATGAGCGGACGCAGAATTGAAATAAAATAAAGTCTGCCCATCATTTCCGTTTTCAAAAACCACATCTTTGGCTCCTTTTCCGATGTATAGAGCTTCTTTGTTTGCCAGTTCGAAAACTTCGCCATCAACAGTTACCTTTCCGGCTGCTCCTACGTTGATGATTCCCAGTTCTCTTCTGTCAAGGAAATTTTCAGCTTTCAAATCGTCTGTCGGTTCCAGCTTCAATGGGCTTTTCACAGGCATTGCACCTCCGACAATCATTCTGTCGTACATAGAATATACTACATTGATCTGATCTTCATGGAATAAGTTATTCATGAGAAATTCCCTTCTTAAATCCTCGGTTGTATATTTTTTTACATCTTCGGGATGATGGGCGTAACGAAACTCAGATTTTGTCATCTTCTTTTATATTCATTTTTGCGGTTTTGATAAAACCGGTTAAACATTGTGTAATCGATTGCATAAATCACACTAAAAACTTTTAGAAATACTTTCGGGATAAATATATAATTAATATTCAAATGATCAATAAAAATTTAATAAAATATTATAAAATACTATTTTTCAATACTTTAAATGATAAATTAAATCTATAAGTTACTAAATTACGATCAAAAATTTAATGATTATTTAACCAAATGCATACATCAGGAATTATCTAAAATTAAATTTGAAGATAAAAGCTGTTAGATTTTAACAATATTGATTTTGTAATAATAATTCAAAATCAATTTATTCTATACATCTAATGCAGATAAAAATTATCACTGAAAAATTGTATTGTAAATTCAGGCTTAAAAAACTGATAAAAATCAGTAAAATGTCTTATTTTGTGGTTCTTGGTGATGAATTTGGGGAAATCTGAAGCTTCAAAATCGCTCATATTTTAAGTTTTTTTTAAGTTATTCCATCATCAGAACAGAAAAATCTGAACCAAAACCAAAAGACTATTAAACGAAATAATACACTGATTAACAATTATTTAATATTTAAAAATTAATTATAAATTACAGCAATTCTTTTCAAATTAATGAAAAAATAATATTTTTTTCTTTGCATATTCAAAAATAATATTAGTTTAGGAGCGATAATATTTTGAATTGAAAAATTACGCAATCGATTGCACTAAGGAAAGTGTATTTTTTCTGAAAATATAAACCACAAAAAACAGTAGAATACTTCCAAGATCCACCAATGAAGACAAAGATTGAAAAAAGACTTTCAACCAAAATTAAAACTATAAGGATACAAAATGGATAAAAAAGTACAATCAGTAAAGTGGTTATATCTAACTGTCTTTCTACTTCCTGTCCTTGCAATGGCTCAAGAAAAAGAAACGAAGGAAAAAGAAACCAAAATCGACGAAGTGGTTTTGGTGGGATACACAAAAGTTTCTAAAAAAGACGTTACCAATGCTGTTTCTTCTGTAAAAGCAGAAGCTATAAAAGATATGCCTTCTACTAATGCTGCAGAAGCAATACAGGGAAGAATGGCGGGAGTACAGGTGTCTCTGAGTGAAGGTTCACCGGGAGCCGATGTAGATATTGTAGTAAGAGGAGGAAACTCTATTACAGGGAGCAATGCTCCATTATATATTGTAGACGGTGTACAGATGGATAATGCGCTTACTATTCTATCGCCTAAGGAAATTCAATCGATTGAAGTGTTAAAAGATGCTTCATCCACGAGTATTTACGGAGCAAGAGGAGCCAATGGTGTTGTCCTTATTACGACGAAAGGCGGTCGTAAGAGAGCAAAAACATCAATTAATTACAACGGATTTTTAGGGGTAAGAAAAATTCAGAATACGATAGATGTTCTGGATCCTTACCAATATGTTCTGTATCAGTATGAAGTATACAATAAGGGCGGTGTACAGACTGATATTGATGCATTCAAAGCGAGATACGGAACTTTTGCAGATCTGGAAAAGTACAAATCTGTAAAAAAGAGAGACTGGCAGGATGAAGTTTTCGGAAGAGAGGCATTCAATTTTACGCATAATCTTTCCGTAACAGGAGGATCTGATAATTCTTCTTTCTCCTTATCCTTAAATAATGTACAGGAAGACGGAATTATGATCGGTTCCGGATTCAAAAGAAATATGGCAAACTTTAAGTATGATTATGATGTTTCGAAAAAAATCAGCATCACATTAAATGCCAGATACAGCCGCCAGATGATCTACGGAGCAGGAACTTCTTCCACCGGTTCGCAAAGTACCAACAGACTGAGAAATGCTGTGAGATATCAGCCATTTGAAGGCGGTTCCAATGTAAACGTAGATGAATTTGATCCTTTATTTGCCAACGAAACCAACCTTGTAAATCCTATCCTTTTAGCAAACAGCGAGGTAAAGGAAAACGGAAGAAACGACCTTCTTTTAAATGGAATCATCGAATACAGAATCAATAAAGATTTCACTTTCAGAAGTGTGATCGGATATGTACAGAGAGATGAAATGGTAAATCAGTTTTCCGGACCGGTTACTTCTCTTGCAAGACAAAACAACGATCAGCCTGTTGTTTTCCTTAGCAAGGCTCAATCCAGAAGAATTACGAATACCAATACATTAAATTTCAGAAAAACTTTCGGAAATCATAAGCTGGATCTATTGGCAGGACAGGAAACCGTAAAAACGGATGCAGAATCTTTAACGATGAACATCAAATGGTTCCCGAAATCCATCAGCGCAGAAGAGGCATTTGCCAATATTCAGGCGGCTTCTCCTCCATCGGGACAGGTTCAGGATATTCCGAAAACAAACGTTTTACCGGATCGTCTGGTTTCATTTTTTGCAAGAGCCAACTATATTTTTAACAACAAATATATCTTTACTGCTTCCATGAGAGCGGATGGTTCCAGTGTATTCGGACCCGGAAACCGATGGGGTTATTTTCCGGCGGCTTCAGTTGCATGGAAAGTAAATGAAGAAAATTTCCTGAAAGACAGTAAAGTAGTGAGCGAATTAAAACTTCGTGCAGGATACGGTTTATCCGGAAACAACAGAATACCGGCATTTTTATACAGTACGTTTTTCACAACATCATCAGATTACGGGTATGCATTCGGGAACAATGTAACACCGGGAGCTACAACAGGAGCGATTATGTCTAATCTTAATGTAAAGTGGGAATCGGCAGCTTCTAAAAATATCGGGGTAGATTTTGGATTATTCAACGGAAGAGTTTACGGAACGGTAGATGTTTATCAAACCGATACAAAAAATCTTTTGTTGCTGGCTAAAATTCCTCAGACTTCAGGATATGAATACCAATATCAAAACTCTGGAAGTACATCCAATAAAGGAATTGAATTTTCTGTAGGCGCTGCGATCATCAACAAAGAAAACTTTAACTGGAAAATTGATGCGAATTTATCTTCCAACAAAAACGTGATCAAAAGTTTAGGAAACAGTGCTTCCGCAAGTGCAAGTTCTTATCTATACCCTTCAGGATGGCAAAACAACCTGAACGATTTCCTTGTACAGGTCGGAAAACCGGTAGGAACATATTGGGGATATATTACCGCAGGAAGATATGAAGTAAGCGATTTCGATTATAATCCTACCACTCAGGTTTAT
This sequence comes from Chryseobacterium urinae, assembly GCF_030518295.1. NCBI lineage: Bacteria > Pseudomonadati > Bacteroidota > Flavobacteriia > Flavobacteriales > Weeksellaceae > Chryseobacterium > Chryseobacterium urinae. The sequence continues at coordinate 14,883 of NZ_JAULSJ010000004.1, forward strand.
ACTTTAAAAGCAGGAATCCCGAGTTCTGCAGCAGCAGCAAACGGAGCGAAAGCTGTACAACCGGGAGATCTTAAACTTACAGACCTTAACGGTGACGGAATTATTGATAATAAAGATATGACGGATCTGGGAAGCGCACAACCGAAGTTTTACGGAGGTTTCAACCAGACCTTCCGCTACAAAAACTGGGATATGAGCCTAATGTTCAATTTCTCTGTAGGAAATAAAGTATATAACGCAAACAAAATAGAATATTCTACACAGTATCTTTACCGGGACAACAATATGCTGGCTGAAGTTGCCAACCGATGGAGATGGTTTGATGATGCAGGAAATAAAGTGAATGATCCTACTGCTCTTGCCGCTTTAAATGCCAATACAACAGGATTTACACCTCCTGCAGGAGCTTACTTCCTTCATTCGTATGCTATCGAAGACGGTTCTTTCCTGAGACTGAACAACGTTACAATAGGATATTCTTTAGGAAAAGATTTCACCAAACAATTGGGATTATCCAATTTCAGATTGTATTTTACGATGAACAATCTGTTCACGATTACAGGGTATTCCGGGTATGATCCTGAAGCCAACACAAGAAGAAATCCTTTAACACCGGGGGTAGATTATGCAGCATATCCGCGAAGCAGATTTATTTTATCAGGAGTTGATATCACTTTTTAAACCTAATATTATGAAGAAAAATAAATTTTTAGCCATTCTTTTTTCTGTCATCGGAATATTTTCTCTGAATTCTCTTAATTCCTGCGAAGAATATTTAGATGTAGAAAGCTTATCCAATACTTCAGAAAAACAGCAGTTTGATTCCGCAGCAGATACCTTCTCTGCTTTAGTCGGAGTCTATAATGCAACCATGGGAGACAACACCTACGGACAGAGAATGAACCTGATTCTTTCTCAATCCGGAGACGACATGAGAACTTCGGGAGATTATAACGCAAACGACCGAAGAGGGGTAAGCTGTTTCGGAGCGATTCCAACAAATACAGAACTTTTAAGACCGTTCTTAGATACGTACGCTGGAATCGAAAGAGCCAATCTGGTGATCAAGAACATTCCGCTTTCTCCTGTGTATCAGACGGGTTCAGCGGCGGATAAAAAACTAATGGACAGATATTTGGGAGAAGCTTTAACTTTAAGAGCACACTTCTATCATGATCTGATCAAAAACTGGGGCGATGTTCCTTTTCAGGATGTTCCTTCTGCTGATCTTCCGAGCGTGTATCTGCCAAAAACAGACAGAGATGTTATTTATGATAAAATTCTGGACGATCTTTTAAAAGCGGAAAGTTTAGTTCCGTGGAGATCCGAAGGCGGAACTACCGCTCAGAGAATTTCGAAAGCAGCCGTAAAAGGATTACGAGCAAGAATTGCACTGGCAAGAGCCGGATATTCATTAAGAAGAAGCCCGCAACAGATGATGCAGGGCTCCAATCCTCAGAAATATTATCAGATTGCTTATGACGAATGTAAAGACATCATCAATTCCGGGCAGCATCAGTTGAATCCGAGTTATGAAGGATTATTCAGATCACTGCATACCAACAGCGCAGATACATCCAACGAAGTAATTTATGCCATCGGAGCTTTCGGGGGAAACTCCAGAACAGACAGTAAAATAGGATATTACAACGGTTTAAGACATGATGATACCGACTGGAAATCTTCCGGAGGAGTCAGCGCAATCCCTGTTTATTTTTATGAATTTACAAAGTATGACCTGAGAAGAGATGTAAATATTGCCATCTTCAGGGTAAATACTTCAAAGCAGGAAGAGCTTCAGACTTCCATCAACTGGAACGACGGAAAATTCAGAAAATCGTGGACTTCCATCACAGGAACTTCACAAAACCTTGGAATCGACTGGCCTTTGCTGAGATATGCAGATATTTTATTAATGTTTGCCGAAGCAGATAATGAGCTTAATAACGGTCCATCTGCACAGGCAGTGAATGCAGTTCTTTCAGTAAGACAGAGAGCATATGCAGGAAATTTAAGTCAGGTAGGAACTATTCCGACCGACAAAACAGGATTCTTTAATTATATCGTTAAAGAAAGACAACTGGAATTCGGAGGTGAAAGTCTTAGAAAATACGATCTGATCCGCTGGAATCTTTTAGAAACGAAAATCAACGAAACAAGAGCTAAACTTACCCAGTTTATGAACGGTACAGGAGCTTATGCCAACGTTCCGGAATACATCTTCTACAAAAAAGTAGCCTATAACAAAGACAGAACAGCACAGCAAAACGTTTCGGATATCGATTTCTACACAGCAACAGGAGTTGCCAAAGCAGATATTTTCTACAGCCCGAACCAAAGTGTTGCAACGCCTTCCGGATACACAAAAGTAAACTGGAGACTGGCAATGACGCAGCCTTACATCAGTGGAGATCCTGTGAAAAGTTATGCCTATTATTTCCAGGCTAACAGAAAGGAATTACTGCCGATTGCTTTAGACGTAATCAACTCCAATTATAATCTTACGCAGGATTATGGATATTAGAAAATAGTTCACATTCATATCAGAAAAATACAGGCTTCATCTCCAAAGTGGAGTCTGTATTTTAATCAAAAAATTTTCAATGAAAGCTTCCTTTTTTCTTAAAAATTTAAATTCTTTTTTTGCTTTTCTGATCGTATTGCTCAGTTTTCTTTCTTTTAAAGCCAATGATAGAACCATCGTGGTTTCAAAAGACGGAAAAGGAAATTTTTCCACCATTCAGCAAGCCGTCAATGCAGCAGAAAACGGATCTTCCGTAAGAACAAGAATTGTAGTAAAAGAAGGAATTTACAAAGAAAAAATTACCATTCCGGAAACAAAAGGTGCTATTTTGCTCGAAGGTGAAAATCCTGAAAAAACCATCATCACCTACGACGATTTTGCATCAAAAAAGAATCCGGAAGGAAAAGAATTTGGAACTACAGGTTCATCAACGGTTTTTATTTACTCAAATGATTTTACGGCAAAAAATATTTCATTCGAAAACAGTTCAGGAAAAGTAGGACAGGCTGTTGCTGTTTTAACGACGGGCGACCGAATAGCTTTTGAAAACTGCAGATTCTTAGGAAATCAGGACACCTTGTATTTAAAAGGCGTTCAGGATTCATCAGACAAAACAAAGCCTTCCAGAAACTATTTTAAAAACTGCTACATCGAAGGAACAACCGACTATATTTTCGGAGCAGGAACCGCTGTTTTTGAGGACTGCATTATTTATTCCAAAGAATCGGCAAGCTACGTTACCGCGGCTTCTACTCCACAGGAAAACGAATTCGGATTTGTTTTTATCAATTCAAAAATAGAAGGAAACGCAAAAGAAAGTTCAGTCTATTTAGGAAGACCGTGGAGACCTTTTGCCAAGACCGTTTACCTCAATTGTGAAATGAATTCCACCATACAACCGGAAGGATGGCACAACTGGAACAAGCCCGATGCAGAAAAGACCACGTTTTATGCAGAATTTAACTCCAAAGGAAACGGTTCAGATCACTCCAAAAGAGTATCATGGTCGCATCAGCTAACCAAAACCGAGGCAAAAAAATATACAAGAGAACAGGTTTTAAAAGGAAAAGACAACTGGAATCCGCTTATAAATCTTAAGTAAATATTCTAAATACCACAATTTTTATAATGACGGAATGCCCGATGAATGGGAAATTAAAAACAGACTGAATCCTGAAGCTGCCAATGCCAACGGAAAAGATCTGGATAAAAACTATGACAATATTGAAGTTTACTTTGATGATCTCGTGAAAAATATAACCGGACAACAATAAAAGCAAATAACCATGAAAACTTTTATTGAAAACAGTGATCTAATAAAATGTATATGAAATTGAATGTATTTAAAATAATAGCTGCAGCAGTATTAGTGTCCTCAAATTTTCAGGCTCAGACTTCTGTTATTCAAAAGATCAGAAACAATCCTAAATCTCCGTTCTCTTATGCAGAACTTGCAGTGAAAGAAGGCGGAAAATGGGAAGGCGACAAATACATCGGAGGAACTTTCAAAAACGTTCAGGAACTCATCATTTCGGAATCGCATACCGATCATTCCACCTACATCAGATACGAAGGCATCGGTCTGGAAAACAACCAGATCGGATACCGCTTATATCTCGACTGGAGAAATGCCACGGATATTTTTGGTAAAAAAGTCAATACTTTGGTGTTGCCGGAAGTCGGACAGGACGGTTTTGAATCGTATCATCACGATGCAGCTTGGGGACAGGATATTCTGAAATCCGGACGCACCATCGGAATTGGTTCCTACGGAAGATACGATGAGCAGAATGATTTTGTTGAAACATTTAAAATCGTAAAAAGTACCGCCGCAAAAGTGGTGAATGAAAAAGAACAGTCTTACGCAACCATCGAATACAAAGGCTGGAAAACATGGGGTGATGCCATCGATCTTGCTTCAAAACTTACCATTTTTAATAAAGACCGTTTTGTAAAAGTGGATTTAAATCTCAGCAACTCCATTTCAGGGTTATGCACCGGAATTGTTGCCATAAAAAATATTCCGCTGAAACAGGGAATCAGCAAAAATAAAAAATGGGCTTACATCGCAACTTACGGTAACCAGACCGAAACCAAAAAAGACGACAATCTCGGAATGGCTGTCTTCTACCCTCTTGAAAATTTCGATAAATATTTGAAGACAAAATCTACGCATACTGTAGTTTTCAAGAAGACAAAGAACGTTTCCTATTACTTTTTAGGAGCATGGTCTCTGGAACCGAACGGTTTAAAAACTGAAGAAGCTTTTTATCAGGATTTGGATCAAAAACTGGAAATTTTAGATAAAAATAATCAACTTTAACGTTTACAATCATGAATTTCATTAATCAGCATATCAAACTATTCACCCTTGTCGCTTTAAGTTCGGGAATTTTTTCTACCTGTGCGCAGACAAAAACTCCGGTTAACGCTTCAATTCAGAAACAATCTTCAAATTCCGGAAAAATAGTTCCCCTCAATCTGAAATGGTCCGAAAGAATGATGCTGTCCGAAATGCACCGCTTTCCTGAAGCATGGATGCTGGATTTCAGCAAAACCCCGAAATGGACGTATCCTACTGCCATTGTTCTGGATGGTGCAGAAAAATTATATGCCAAAACAGGTAAAAAAGAATACTACAACTACATCAGCGAATTTGGCGAAAAGCTTATTCAGGAAGACGGAACCATCATTACCTATGAGCTTGATAAGTATAATATCGATATGCTGAACAGCGGAAACGTTCTCCTCTATCTTTACGAAAAAGAAAAAAAAGAAAAATACCTGAAAGCACTTCAAACCCTTCGTCTTCAGATAGATGGACAGCCAAGAACGAAAGAAGGTTCTTTCTGGCACAAAAAGATTTATCCTTATCAGGTATGGTTGGATGGTTTATACATGGGAATGCCTTTCTACACGCATTATACACACGACTTCGTGAAAGGAGCTGATGCGGCAAAAGCGTATGACGACATTCTTTTACAGTTCGATTCTGTTCAGGAGCATCTTCTGGATAAAAAAACAGGTCTTCTTTATCACGCTTGGGACGAAAGCAAAAAAGAAACTTGGGCAGACAAAGAAACCGGACTGTCGAAGAATTTCTGGGGAAGAGCAATGGGATGGTACGGAATGGCAATGGTAGATGTTCTGGATTATCTGCCAAAAGATCATCCCGGAAGACCCAAATTAATTTCTTACATCAAATCCTACACTGATGCCATCATTAAAGTTCAGGATAATAACAGCGGACTGTGGTATCAGGTTTTGAATAAAGCCGGAGAAAAAGGAAATTACACCGAAGCAACTGCCTCATCCATGTTTGTTTACACCATCATCAAATCTGTGAACAACGGTTATCTGCCGAAATCCTATAAAACGTATGCTAAAAAAGGTTACGACGGAATTATTAAAAATTTAATCACTGTTGATGAAAACGGAGTGGTAAATTTAAATAAATGCTGTGCTGTTGCAGGTTTGGGCGGAAAACCTTATCGTGACGGTTCTTACGAATATTACATTAATGAAGAGATTCGTTCCAATGATGCCAAAGGAACAGGGCCATTCATTCTGGCAAGTCTGGAGTTTGAAAAATAATACTTAAAACCATTAAGATGAGGTTAAGAAGAATTTTAAAGTATAGCTAATCCTAACTACACTAAACTCCTTAATAAATCTTAATGGTTAAAAAATGTTCTTATATAATTTCAACAACTATCATTTGCTGAGTAAATAGTTTCTGCTGAGCTTGTTAAAGTACCATTGAGACTGGAAAATATACAGTAAGCAATTAAAAAAAATCTTTCCGCTCATGGCGTTAAAATTTAAACCAGATGAAAAATCTGATGTATGAAAACAAAAAGCATTTTAAATATATTTTCAATAGCCATTTTTTCCATTGCCTCAAATTATTTGAGCGCACAGGAAAAAAACTACGTTTCTGAAGTATGGACCGCCGATCAGGGAAAATACTACAGCAACCCTATCCTTTACGCAGACTATTCCGATCCGGATGTGATTCGTGTGGGAGATGATTATTATATGACGGCTTCAAGTTTCAATGAAACACCCGGTTTGCCGATTCTTCATTCAAAAGATATGGTGAACTGGAAACTGGTGAATTATGCCATTCAGGATATTTTGCCGAAAGAACATTTTTCAACCCCAAAACGAGGCGACGGAGTCTGGGCTCCGAGTATGAGATTCCACAACGGCGAATTTTATATTTACTGGGGCGATCCCGATTTCGGAATCTATATGGTAAAAACCAAAGATCCGCTGGGAAAATGGAACGATCCTGTCTTAGTAATGCAAGGAAAAGGACTGATAGATTCCTGTCCGTTCTGGGATGAAGACGGAAATGCCTATCTTGTTCATGGCTGGGCGGGAAGCCGAGCCGGAGTAAAAAGCATTTTAACATTAAATAAAATGAATCCGGAAGGAACACAAGTGCTGGATAAAGGCATTCATGTTTTCGACGGTCATGATGCTCATCCCACCGTTGAAGGTCCCAAAATGTATAAAAGAAACGGCTATTACTATATTTTTGCTCCGGCGGGCGGCGTTGCTACAGGTTGGCAATTGGTGTTAAGATCAAAAAATATATATGGTCCTTACGAAGAAAAAATTGTGCTGGAACAGGGTTCCACAAAAATAAACGGGCCGCATCAGGGAGCGTGGGTAGATACACCTTCAGGAGAAGACTGGTTTTATCACTTTCAGGATGTGGATGCGGGAGGAAGAATTATCCATCTGCAACCTGTGAAGTGGGAAAAAGACTGGCCTTTTATAGGAATTGACCATAATAAAAACGGAATCGGCGAACCTGTTTTAACGTATAAAAAACCAAACGTAGGACAATCCTATCCTATCGTTACTCCGCCCGAAACCGATGAATTTGATGGTGAAAAATTAGGACTACAATGGCAGTGGAGTGCAAATGAAAATATCGTATGGTCTTCCAAACTTCCCGGACAGAAGTTTTTAAGATTATTCTCCATAAAAGTTCCCGAAAGCGAAAACAACCTTTGGAACGTCCCGAATCTGTTAACTCAGAAATTTCCGGCTCCCAATTTTGCAGCTTCCACAAAAGTTAAATTAACGCCCGAAGAAGCCAAAGAAGGAAAAACTGCAGGACTTTTGGTGATGGGACTTGATCATCAATCCATCGTAATTACCAATAAACCGGATGGATTTTACTTACAGTTAAGAAGAGCCGAAAAAGCAGATAAAGGCGGCGAGGAAAAGATTTTATTTGAAACAAAATTAAAAAGCAACGAAGTCTATCTGAAAGTGAATGTAAACGAGCCGAATGGTTTATGCCAGTTCAGCTACAGCGAAAACGGAAAAAATTTCATCAAAACAGGTGATCTTTTTCAGGCAAAACCCGGAAAATGGATCGGAGCCAAAATTGGACTGTACAGCATCAGTACATCGAAAGCACCTAGAGGCGGATACGCCGATTTTGACTGGTTCAGAATCACCAAGAATTAATTTTTATTTGATTTAAAAAATCTGCGCCATCTGCAAGATCTGTTACCGAAAAATAATAATCAGATTCTTCACTACATTTCATTTCGTTCATAATGACAGTGTACATAAAAATTTAGTTAAAATCATGAACAGAAAAATATATAATATAGTTTCATTTTTAATCGTCGTTTTGCTGTTGTCGGGATGCAAATCTCAGAACACTACAGCAACAAAACACGTTAAAAAGATTACCCATATTTATCTCATCGGAGATTCCACCGTGGCAGATTACACCGGAAACTACGAACCCGGAAAAGATTATATGAAAGTAAGATATCCCATTACAGGATGGGGACAGGTTTTTCAGCCGTTTTTTGCAAAAGACAGTTTAGCTTCTTTAAAACCTGCCATTTCAACGGACTCTGTGGAAATTATCGACAAAGCGCATGGCGGCAGAAGCACGCGTACGTTTTTTCAGGAAGGAAGATGGAGAGAGGTGTACGAACATTTGCAGCCGGGTGATTATGTCATCATCCAGTTTGGACATAACGACAGTTCGGAAAAACATCCGGAACGGTACGTAAACATTCAGGGATACAAAGAATTTTTAAGATTATTTGTAACGCAGACGAAGCAGAAAGGAGCAAATCCTGTTATTTTAACTCCCGTTGCCAGAAATTACCCCTGGAAAAACGGAAAACTGGAAAATGTACACGGCGAATACAGCAAAGCGCCCATTGAAATTGCTAAAGAAATGAACGTTCCGTATATTGATCTGAATACATTATCTATGGAATATTTTACCGGAAAAGGACAGGATTTTACCACAACTCATTACTTTATGAATCTTCCGGAAAATGTATACGAAGCCTATCCCAAAGGTCAGAAAGACAACACTCATTTTCAGCCCGAAGGGGCAAAAGTGGTGGCTTCCATTGTTTATCAGGAATTTAAAAAAATAATTAAAACTCAAAAATAATAAAATGAAGAAGACTTTTAAAGTGATCGGTTTAGCAGCAGCAATGCTATTTTCAGGGCAAATCTATGCTCAGAATTCTGATATTTATAAAAATATTGAGTTTAAAATGCCGCAGGTTGCAGAAACTTCTTTTGCAGCCAACACCGTTTCCATCACACAATACGGCGGAATTGCGGGCGGAAATGTAAAAAATACAGAAGCTTTTAAAAAAGCAATCGAAGACCTGAGCAAAAAAGGAGGCGGAAAATTAGTCGTTCCCCGCGGAATGTGGCTTACCGGTCCCATCGTCTTGAAAAGCAATATCAATCTTCACGTAGAGGAAGGTGCGATGATTATTTTCAGTAAAGATAAAAATGATTATCCGTTGGTAGATGTAAGTTTCGAAGGATTGAATACAACGCGTTGCCAGTCTCCGATTTCGGCAAAAAATGCAACAAATATTGCCATTACAGGAAAAGGAATAATCGACGGAAGCGGTGATGCATGGAGAGCCATCAAAAAAAGCAAAGTTTCTGAATCTGAATGGAAAGAAATTGTAAAATCCGGCGGAATTGTATCTTCGGACGGCAAAAACTGGTATCCTTCGGAAAGTTATAAAAAAGGACTGGAAAGCAGTTCTAACTTCAATGTTCCGGATAAGATTTCCAAAGAAGAACTGATTACAGTAAAAGATTTTCTTCGTCCGGTAATGGTAAGTCTGGTGGAATGCGACAAAGTTTTGCTGGACGGACCAACATTCCAGAATTCTCCGGCGTGGAATCTTCATCCTTTGATGTGTTCCAATGTTATTTTGAGGAATCTTACCATCCGAAACCCATGGTTTTCTCAAAATGGAGACGGTCTGGATCTGGAATCCTGCAAAAACGTTCTGATCTACGACAATACGTTTGATGTGGGAGACGATGCCATCTGTATAAAATCCGGAAAAGACAAAGACGGAAGAAAAAGAGGAATACCAACTGAAAATGTTATCATTAAAAACAATATTGTGTATCACGGTCACGGAGGTTTCGTCATCGGCAGTGAAATGTCGGGCGGAGCAAGAAATATCCACGTTTCAGACTGTACTTTCATCGGAACAGATATCGGACTCCGTTTCAAAACCACGCGCGGAAGAGGAGGAATTGTGGAAAATATTTACATAAAAAATATTGATATGATTAATATTCCGACTCAGGTAATTGGCTTCAATATGTTCTATGAAGGCGCCTCTCCGGTTCTGGAAGACGGGCAGAAACAGGAAGGCAACAAAGCTCCGGAAAAAGTATATCCCGTAACGGAAGAAACGCCGGTTTTCAGAAATATTTTCTTTAAAAACATTACAGCAGCCAATTCCGATGAAGCAATTACCTTATTCGGTTTAGCTGAAATGAATCTTAAAAATATCGTGATTGAAGATTCGCAGTTTGATACCCGAAAAGCTTTAACCATAGTAGATGCAGACGGAATTCAGTTAAAAAATGTAAAGCTGAAATATTCCGAAGGAACGGGAGCAACGATCTACAACAGCAAAAACATCAATCTTTCAACCGTGAAGTTTGATTCTGCAAATAAACCTGTTGTAAAAGTGTTAGGAAATAAAACAGGTGCAGTCTTATTACCAAAAGAAATTACGTCCGATAAAAATGCACTTTCTATCGGAACGGATGTATCGAAAAATGCAGTTAAATAGTGTATCAATAATTTAAACCATTAAGATCAATTAAGCTTTTAAGACAGGTAAGATCGCTTTATTTTAAGATAAAATCATAATAATGATTTTCTTAATAAAACTTAACGTCTTCAATCTCCTTAATGGTTTAAAATTTAAAATTTGACAACATGATTTTTAACCGAAAACATACTTATATTTCTATTTTTTTTGTGGGGACAATGGCATTCGGACAAATAAGTCGACCGAATGCTATTCCCTATACTAATGAAGGAACATTCGAAAAATTCAAAAAAAAATATCCGTTTGTAACTCCGATTGACCGTCCGGTTCCTCAAAATATCAGAATTGATAAAGACGCAGAATATAAAAACATCAACGGAATCTCTCTGAAAGCGGATGTGTATTATCCTTTAGATCAGAATAAAAAATATCCCGGAATTGCAATGGTTCATGGTGGCGGATGGATTTCAGGCAGTAAGGAAAACGAAAAATTCATGGCGATGGAACTCGCTTCAAAGGGTTATGTGGTAATTGCCATTGGTTATCGCTTAGCTGATGTTGCGAAATTTCCTGCCGGAGTAGAAGACATCGAAACCGGAATTGAATGGCTGAAGAAAAACAGTAAAAAATATTCTTTAGACCGAAAGAAAATAGCGGTTCTGGGAGAATCTGCCGGAGCGCAGATCGCCACTTTGGTGGGTGTAAAATCCAAAAATAAAATTCAGGCAGTTGTAAATGTAGACGGCATTGTTTCTTTTATTCATCCCGAAGCGCAAGAAAGCACTTACGCCTCATATTGGCTGAACGGAGACAGAGAAAGCAATTTAAAAAACTGGACAGCCGCTTCTCCGTTGGAATTTTTGGATAAAAATACCCCTCCAACTCTTTTCATCAACAGTTCGCAGCCACGATTTCATGCAGGAAGAGACGATATGATGAAAAAACTGAAGAGTTATAATATTCCGACAGAGTTTCATGAGATTAAAGACACACCGCATTCTTTTTGGTCGGCAGAACCATGGTTTACGGAAACGCTGAATCTGACTGTTGAGTTTTTAAATAAAGTTTTGAAATAGTGATCTTAAACGCAAAGTTTTTATTAATAGATATGTTAAATTTTAAGGAGCAAAGATGAATCAACAAGTTGATTTTATGAAGCTATCGTCATAGCTTCGCGAAGCAAATTTTATTTGCCTTTACTCCCTAAAAATCATGAGGCTTTATAAAAATCTTTGCGTCAAAAAAATAATTCAAACTATGAAAAAATTATTTTTAATTCTTCTCATTTCGATGGCAAATTTGCTGTTTGCAGGAAATGATCCGTACATCAAAATTACCGTTTCAAAAGACGGAAGCGGAGATTTCACCTCGATTCAGAAAGCTATTAATTCCATCAGAGATTTAGGACCGGAAGAAGCTTTGATCTTGATAAAATCCGGAACGTACAATGAAAAAGTGGTGATTCCTTCTTCAAAACATAAAATTACGCTGGAAGGGGAAAATAAAGATAATACCATAATTACCAACAATGATTTTTCAGGAAAACCGGATTCTTTCAATGAAAAGATAACCACGTTTAATTCTTATACGTTATTGGTGATGGGAGATGACATAAAAATCAGCAATATAACGATTCAGAATACTTCCTGTAATGAAGGACAGGCAGTTTCTCTTCATGTGGAAGGTGACCGTTTTATCATTAAAAATTCAATTATTTCAGGTTGTCAGGACACCGTTTATGCCGCAACCAATCACAGCAGACAATATTTTGAAAACTGCTTAATCGAAGGAACGACTGATTTTATTTTCGGACAGGCAACCGTTGTTTTTAAGAACTGTACGATTAAAAGTTTAGCCGATTCGTTCATCACGGCAGCCGCAACGGAAGCAGACAGAAAGTATGGTTTCGTGTTTTTCGACTGTACATTAACTGCGAAAGAAGGCATTACTAAAGTGTATTTAGGCAGACCTTGGAGACCTTATGCAAAAACTGTTTTCATCAATACTGAAATGGGAAAACATATTCTTCCTGAAGGCTGGAATCCGTGGAAAGGCGACAAAATGTTTACTGATAAAGAAAAAACAGCCTATTACGCAGAATTCGGAAGCAAAGGAAAAGGCGGAAATACTTCGAAGCGCGTAAACTGGTCTCATCAGCTCACAAAAAAAGATCTGAAAAATTATACCGTAGAAAAAATTTTTGATGGCTGGAATCCTCAACATAAGTAATGAGTAATTAATAATGAGTAATGATTACCATTCGCTAAATCGACATAGGAAAATGGAGCGTTAAGAAAATTAATTCTGTGAACGTTAAGAAAATTCTATTGTTTGAGCGCGACCAAAATACTGAATAAAAAGACAAACATCAAATTCGCGCGAGTTCTAGGATTTTTAGTGAATAGAAATAATTTTTAGCGGAAGTTTCCAGGTCTTGAACTTTTGATTCTTTTGTTTCCAAGACAAAAGAATATAAATTAAAAAATTTATTTAAAATGAAAAAAATACTTTTAATCTTTAGCATAGCTGTTTCAACTTTAGTTATGGCTCAGCAAAAGCCAATCCTTTTCTTAATTGGAGATTCTACCATGGCTAATAAAGAAAATCCGGACAAAAATCCGGAACACGGATGGGGACAGGTTTTGCCTCAGTTTTTAACCAACGGAATTGAAATTCAGAATCATGCGGTGAACGGAAGAAGCTCCAAAAGTTTCAGAACGGAAGGACGATGGGATAAGGTGGAAAAACAACTGAAAAAAGGAGATTTCGTCATTATACAGTTTGGTCATAACGATCAGAAAATCAAAGATTCTACAAAGTTTACCAATCCTTATACACAATACAGAGCGAATCTTGAACGATATGTGAATGAAGCCAGAGCGAAAGGGGCGATTCCTGTTCTGATGACTTCTATTGTAAGAAGAAACTTCAACGAAAACGGAGTTTTGATCGATACGCACAAGGAATATCCTCTGGTTGTAAGAATGGTCGCAAATGATCTGAAAGTTCCTTTTGTGGATATGCAGTTGTTAACAGAACAGATGGAAATTTCTTACGGCCCCGAAAATTCAAAAAAACTTCATCTATACTATAAAGAAGGCGAAGATCCGTATTATCCTAAAGGAAAAGAAGATGACACGCATTTATCGAAATTGGGAGCGGAAACGGTTGCAAAATTAGCCGCGAAAAATTTAAAGATGTTAAAAATAGGATTGGAAAGATATATTAAATAAAGTTTCACACTTAATTAAGAGAATCTTTACGGACAAAAACCTTTTAAAGATCTGCTCAATCAGCAAAATCTGCGCGAGAACAACATAAAATCAATCAATACATTAGATTTCTTCTTCGTCGAAATGACATGATGTAAAAATTAGTTATAATAATTAAAAAGTAATAAGATGAAATTCAAAAAAGAGGCTTTCTTCGATGGGAATTCTGAATGGGAAGATTTGGGAGACGGCGTTTCCAGACAGTTTGTCGGATATAACTCTCAGGTCATGATGGTGATTGTACAATTTGAGAAAAATGCTATCGGTGCATTACATAATCATTTTCATTCTCAGATCACCTATGTTGCTGAAGGAAAATTTGAAGTCACAGTTGATGGTGAAATGAAAATTTTACAGAAAGGCGACGGATTTTTTGCCCAGCCCAATATTTTTCACGGCGTGAAATGTCTCGAAGCGGGAAAACTGATTGATTCGTTTGCTCCTTTCAGAGAAGATTTCATCAAAGATAAGTTTTAAGGCTCCATTTTATTTTTTAAATCCCATTTTTAAAAATAACACAACCAACTGTTTATCAGTTAAATAATATATATACCAAACAGCTAATATTTTTTCCCGAAGATTTTCCGGTTCAGGAGATTTAAATTTCTTACACCGGATCATCTTTGGGATTTTTAATTTACAATTCAGCATCAAATATATTTTAAACATTAAATAAAATGCAACCGATTAACCAAATAAAATAAATAACATTATAATTATATAAATATAGATATGTTAAAATATAAATTATTTGTTTACCGTATTTGTAATTTTACAATCTAATCATAATTAAAACCATACTTACTATGAAAAAAACATTTAAAGCTGCTTTTGCGACAGTAGCTCTATGTTCTGTTTTTGCCTTCATCGGATGCGGACAGGAAGACATTAAATCAGACCTATCTGAAAACAGCAGTGACCTTAACATGAAAAGTGCACTGGCTTCTAAAGCCGTAGTTCCGTTAGCAAATTGTACCGCACCGGGATGGGCTTCACAAAACGGAGGAACTACAGGAGGCGGAACTGCCGCTGAAACTACCGTTACCACTTACGCACAGCTAAAATCTGCTATTGAAAATACTTCTGTAAAAGTGATTAAAGTAACCGGAACGATTACCGTTTCAGCACGCCTTTCACTACAGGATCAGACAGGGAAAACAATTTACGGAACAAGCGGCGCGAAACTGGTTTCTACAGATCAGACGAAAGACGGTTCCGGAATTCTTAATGTTAAAAGATGCAATAATATCGTCATCCGAAACCTGATTTTTGAAGGTCCCGGAGCATACGATACAGACGGTTGGGACAATGCTATTCTGGACGACTGCCGAAATGTATGGATCGATCATTGCGAATTCAGAGACGGAGTAGACGGAAATTTTGATATTAAAAATAAATCTGATTTTGTAACGGTATCCTACACGAAATTCCATTATCTGAAACCTCCGAAAGCAGGAGGATCGGGAGGAACAGACGATCACAGATTCTCCAACCTGATCGGTTCCAGCGATGGCGCAACAGCAGATGCAGGAAAACTGAATGTAACTTTTGTTCGTTGCTGGTGGGCTCCGGGATGCAGAGAGCGTATGCCAAGAGTTCGTTACGGAAAAATCCATATCCTGAACAGCTATTTTAACAGTTCTGTAAGCAATAAATGTATTGCAGCAGGAGTTCAGGCTAATATCCGTGTGGACGGAAATGTTTTTGAAAATGTAAACGAGCCGATTAACTTAATGAGCGGTTATACAGGAGTAACGGTTACTTCTAACAATACTTTCACCAACGTTACCGGTAATAAGCAGGGAGGCGGTTCAACAGCTTTCACGCCACCTTACACTATTTCTACGCTTTCTCTTTCATCAGTAAAATCTGATGTTACAGCAAATGCAGGAGCAACATTATCCGGAAATATCTGTAATACTTTTTAATACTATTCATATAAATGAGCGGCTGTCCCGATCGGGACAGCCGCTTTTTTCTGCAGAACATGGAATAAAAACTGATCTAACTTTCCATGATCCACACCTAACTATAAATCAGAAATACTGTTTTTTTCAAGCCACTTCGGATATTCTTTTCCAAGCAGTTTTTCGGCATAATCTCCGTACCAGCTATAGCCGTTTCTTCTTTCTTCGGAAACTTCATAATAATTGTATTTTACGCTTCCATCGCGGTCGCCGAAAAGAGGTTTATTATTGTTGATGTCGTAAAATCGTGCCCAGATTACAGAATTTTTATCTTCGGCTAAGGTTCGCACTGCTTTTCCGTTTACCTTAGACACTTCATAGCTGTAGCCTTCAATTTTATTTTGCCTGAACCATTTTATGGCAGATTTTACAGATTTTTCGATTTCCGGAGTTATAGGCTGCATCATTAAAAACCTTACGATTCCCACAGATTCTGCGGTAGCTAAAGAAACAGGCTCAAAAGCTCGTGCTTTATCCGGCTGTAACGTTTCTTCGTTGTACTGATCGCCCCAGATGGCAGGACTATTTTTCTGCAGTACCTGCGTTTTTAAAATACATTCTATTCCTTTCTGAACTGCGGTTTTTGATTTTTCTTTCAGCTTTGCATCTACTACATCGAATCCATTTTTTCCTTCGGCAACATTATATAAAACAGTTAATGCATTAATCATTGCATTGTCGTTATACGTAATCTGCTTTCTGTACAGTCCCTTGTTGGGATAATACTGTGGAAAACCTCCGTTGTTTTTATACTGCATCAGCAAAAGATAATTGATTCCTTTTTCTGCCGATTTTAAATATTCGGGATTTTTGGTAGCAGCATATGCTTTGATGAGCGCATTAATCTCTCTTGAAGTCGCATTATTATCAATGGTTGCGTGATCGTCTCCTGTTGCTTTTATCTTTCTTAAAAGTTCTTTGCTGAGAGGAAGATTGTAGTTTACGACAGATTTATCTTCAAGCTGTTTTCCCCAACCTCCGATTGGAAGCTGATAGATCATTATTTTTTCAGCCAGAGTATCTTTTGTTTGAGCGGAAAAATTGACGGCAGCTAAACCTAAAGTCAGTAAATAGAGTTTTGTTTTCATCCTTATAATGTTTATTTAATGGTTACCTGTAAAGGGTTTGCGATGATCTGCGTCTGTTTTTTCAACAGATCTTCCCAATCCTTCTGAGTATGAATCTGTCCGCTTTTCTGCCATGCAAATCCTGCGTAGTAGGTAAGCTTTCTCTGAGGTTTTGTGATGACCAGTAAATTGCTCTGATCCGGAGTTTCAGATTTAAAAGCCATTGATTTTTCAATAGTTTCAGGATTTACCACAATTCCCTCTCCTACAAAGGCATCATCAATCTTTTCCCAATGAAGATAATACCCTTCTTTGTCATTAAGCTTTGCTTCTCCTTCGTTTTTGTGAAGGGTAATTCCGATGGTATAATTCGGAACCTTTTTTTCCGCTTCGAAAGTGGATTCGAATTTTGAAAAGTTTGAACCTAAATCTAAAGAAATTCTTTTGGTTTCTTTCACGCCAAAATCGCTCCAAGGATTGTATGTAAGCTCAAAAACCGTTCTTAAAGGTCCTTCAGCAATGGTTTTAGAGGTAACAAAATTCTGCGAAACCTGTAGTTTTCCGTCTTTCCAGATTCCGATTCCTCCTGTTCCTCGGCTGTCTCCGACGTGATAGGGATCGTAGCCTTCTCCTCTCGAATCTCTGTGGTAATACATCGGATCGGTTAAATAGCCTTTATACCATTTATTGATAACCGGCTGTTCTGTTCTTTTCAGCCAAATATCCACTCCGCTGGAAAGGGTACTTCCTTTTACTCCGGCTAAAGCTTCTTTCTGCCCTTTCGGACCGTACATTCTGAATGCAATTTTTTCATTTTCCCATGCATAATCGTCCACTCTTTCAGGAACCAGTCTGGAATAGGTGGTTAATGTACTTTCAGGAACCGGAGATTTTCCATCGGCTGTAATGGTGTATTTTTCAGAGGATTTTCCGGCAATGTGCGCCATGAAAAGCAATTCATCATTGTTTCCGTCTCCATCGTTGTCGATCCACTGAATGGTTATTAATTGTCCTTTGCTGTTTTTTATCCTTATCTCTTCTTCTTTATTTTTGTCTAAAAAAGATCTTAGCTGTGAAACGGGAACTGCAACCACTTCATTTCTTTCAAAATTCAGATTATTTTTCA
The DNA here is from genome assembly GCF_030518295.1 of Chryseobacterium urinae. NCBI lineage: Bacteria > Pseudomonadati > Bacteroidota > Flavobacteriia > Flavobacteriales > Weeksellaceae > Chryseobacterium > Chryseobacterium urinae. Next base: position 32,941 of record NZ_JAULSJ010000004.1, read on the forward strand.
CCTGAACAGATGTTTGTGCGTTGAATAAAGATGAATTAATGCAACCGATTGCGCAAATGAATCCAAGAATTGATTTTTTAACCGTAAACATATTCTGTACTGTTGAGTTAATTCTCCAAAAGTAAAAATAATTTTTGTTCAGGAAGAGAAAATTTTAATGATTTAACAAAAAATTGTGACTTTTAGTTTCAGATTCTGACTGGTTTATGAAAGTAGCCGATTTTTTAATTTTTAATTTTAAAGTTAAATAAAAAAGCGTCCGCATTTCTGCAGACGCTCCAAACTCAATCTTCTTCATCATACATCGACCACTATTTTAACTTCTCCACATACCATTTTATTGTGCTTTACCCTCTTTTTTTCTAAAAATTCCGCAGACTTACAGTTTATTCTTCTATCCAATTAATTGATTAAAATCTCAGATCATTCGTTTTATAAGGCTTAATTAAATATACCGATCTGCTTCGCCTGCGGAAAAAACCTGAAAAAATTCTTAAAAACCACAATCATCTGAATTTGTTGGTTGCCTAATTTAATTTTATCGATATATCCGAAATATTTTTAACATGTCTATTTATATAGATGCAGAAAAGAGGAAAAGCGTTGGAAAAGTTTTTGTAAAAAGTATTAAATTTTGTAAAATAAATTATAAATCATTGATTTTAAGATCAATAAAATTTTAATAATTATTACAAGAAAGTAACCTCTGAATGATATTCAGAAGATAATTTAATAATTGACAGAATTTAGGTAAGCAGATTTTTAGAAATCTATTCAAAATTATTCAGAAAATCAAACAGATCATCTTCCGGTTTCAGCCCGAGTTTTTTTCTCAGTCTGGATCGGCTTACATTGATACTGGAAGGCAATACCTGAAAAATATCTGCCATTTCTTTAGAATTTAAACCAATTTTAAGGTATGCGCATAAACGAAGATCGTAGATGGAAAGATTGGGAAATTTCTTCCTCATTGCCTTAAAGAATTCCTGATGCAGCTCATCCATCTGGATTTCGAAGGTGTGATCGTCTGTTTCCAGATAGGTTTTCAGGGTTCTGCGGATTTCCCCGAGTCTTATTTTAGAAATATTCGGGTTATTCTCTATTTCAAGTATTTTCTCGTTAATGGTAGAAAGAAGTCGGTTTTTATCTTCATCTTCTTTGGCTTTGGTGGCAAGTTCTATCGTTTTGTTTTTGATCTCTTCTTTGAGGTTATTTTTCTCATTTTCAAGCTGTCGCTGTTTTTCAAAAAACATTTCCTGTCTGTGCTTTTCTGCCTGTTCGCGAAGTGCATTCTGCTCTTTTTTCAGAAGTTCCAGTTTTTGTTTTTTCAGTTTATTTTCCTGATATTTTTTAAGGAAGTAAAAAAAAACCGCTATCATAAGAAGATAAGCTGCATAACTATACAGGCTTCTGTACCAAGGCGGATTGATTCTAAAGGTAAATGTTTTTACGTCAGATATCTGGTTTCCGATTTTAGCTTTTACCAAAAAGCTGTATGTTCCTTCTTTGAGACCAAGAAATTCTATTTTATTTTCAGAATTCCAAACAGACCAGTCTTTTGAAAATCCATCCAGAAAATACTGATACTCCACTCCTTCTTCGTTGGGAAGCGAAAATATAAAACGGAGATTATTGAACCGGTAAGGAAGCTTTTGGTTTTCTTCCAGATCAAAATTTCCCATATTGTTAAACATCTGTGCCTTCGTGAAAATAAGTCGGGAACTGAACCTGTTCTTATCCTGAAAATTCAGTTTTTCCAGCGCAAAACCGTTGTAAATAGGGAAAAAGTTATACTCCGCAGATAATTTTTGAGGAATATAAAATCCGGGAAGCTTACCGTTAATAACCGGGAGCTGTAGTTTTTCAGAAGCAGGAGAAAATGTACTGTTTGAATAACTGAAGTCATACTGTTCTGAAGAAGTAACAATTTTTATCTTCCCATTGTTATTGTAAATATGTGGCAGATTTCCTTTAAAATTACTGTCGGGAAAGATCTGACGATTAACCGCGTTAAAACTGGCATCAACGGTTGTCCGCAAGATCCCGTAATTAGGAATATTGATCCAGATTGTATGATCATTTTCCACTTCAATCTGACTTACCGCTCCTACGATTAAATTCAGTTTTTTTATGAATTTGAGTGTGTTGTTTTCTTTTTTGTAAACGAAAATTCCCGAATAGTTTCCTGTTAAAACATAATCTTTCCTGAAAGGGGTAATTGCAGAAACGCCATATTCATTATTAACTTTTTTTAAACTGTTTTTCTCCAGAATAAAAAGTCCTTTATCGTGACCGCAATACAGATTTCCGTCAATATTTTTAAGTGTCCAAACCTGTCCTTCGGATCCTTCGACCATTCGTAAAAAATTACCGGATCCCGGATTTCCCATTTCATTCCAGTCTGCAAAATACAGCCCCTGATTAGAACCTAAAAAGAAAATATGATCTTTGAACGCTGCCGTATATCCTGTTCCAAAATCATCATCCTTACTGTAAAAATAGGTAATGTCATTTTTAATATCCACAGAAGAGATTCCATAATCCAGACCCAGCCACAGTTTACCACTTTTCTGGTAATTCATGCACAAAACAGTATTGTTGGGTAATCCTTTGCTTTTGTTAATGTGCTGAATGATTTTTCCGTTCAGATCCGTAATGTATATTCCGTCCAGTATGGTTCCGAAAGCGTAATACTGCGTTCCCAAATTAATAAAACTGAAAACCTTACTCCTGATCAGCATTGAAGACACTTCAAGCTGAAGCGGGGTAAGTCTTCCGTTATTCCATTCAAAAATTCCTTTATCTTTAGTAGTGATGCGTAGAGAATTTCCGTTAAAAAAAACACCGCTTACATCCAAAGAGCTGTTATCTGGATAAGAAAACAGGAGTTTCAGCTTTACTCCGTCATACTCAAAAAGTCCTTTTTTTTCATCGGCAAGAAACAATCTTCCGTTGACGAAGAAACTATTGGAAAATCTGGATTTTGCGGAAAATTTGGTGAGTTTTTTTTCCGAACGTATATAGATGTTTTGATGAGATACAAAAACCATCTGATTTTTAATCTGATATGTTCCCCAAAATTCTTCATTTACTCCTCCAATTTTCTTTCTGAAAGGATACATTGAAGTAAAGCTGAATTTTCTGAATTTGTCTTTTTTCCAGACACCGAAATCCATATCTGCTCCAGCGTAAATGGTAGAATCATTGGCAACATATAAAGATCTTGTATAGCCACGGTAACTTTTAAAATGTCCCCATGTTTTACCATCAAACTCCAGAAGCCCGTCTTCGGAAGCCATGTAGATCATGCCGTTTTTTGCCGATTTAATATCCCAGATTTTACCGTGATTTCCATAGCTTTCGGGCAGATAATTCTGCACAAAGGGCATCCCTTTTTCCAAAATGCTCTGTGCATTAGAAAAAAAACTCAGGAACAGTAAAAAGTAAACAAAAAAGTATTTCAGCATTCTACTCAAATATAGATAAAATTTAAGAAAAAAACGTCCGTTTTTTTCAACGGACGTCTAATTATTTATTGGTAATTTTAATTATTTCACAATAACTTTTGAAGACTGAACTTCACCTTTATCTGTCGTGGTTTTTAAAATATACATTCCTTTGGCAAATCCTTGTGTGGATATGGCATTTGAGTTCTCACTCTTTACCTTTTGCCCAGCCAGATTATATACTTCGATCGTTTTCACTTTACTTTCTGCCGTAATTGTTTCACCGACATTCGCAGGATTAGGATAAACTCTCAAGCTTTTGGAAACGGTAGCTTCGTTGGTTCCCAATACTGTAGCTTTATGAAAATAGAGATTATCAAAATAAACCGTTCCGATATTGGAAGTAATCACAAACTGGGCGATATCATTTCTTGCAGCATTATTCGTCCAGCTGCTCAACGGAACATCGATAGAAAGCCATTGCCCTTTTACCAAAGCCGGTGTACTTCCTGTATTGAGCGGAAGTTCCAGTGCAGAAACCTCTCCCGAAGTTCCTCCCCATTGTGAAAGTTTGAGATTGAATACTTTTCCTACCAGATCCACACTATTGTCTATCCAGATATCCATATGGAAATGGGTAAAATTAGTTGCGTTGATATGATGTCCGGCTCCGCTGAAATCCACTCCCAGGAAATTGGTGAAAATAATTTTTTTAGTATCATTTCCTGCTACCTGAATATCAGAAATACTAGAATCGTCCCAAACCGCAGACCATGCATCAATCGGAATATTGGCATAAGCATTACTGAACATGGAAATCACATCCGTCGCTGCTCTCGCAGGAGGAGTTGGCGCAGCAACATTAGGTCCTGAAACCACATAATTTACCGTGTATGTTTTGGTTACCAATCCGTTTTGTGAGGTTACCAGAACAGTTGCCGTACCCGGAATTGCCGATGACTGAGTAATGACTTTTGTTGCGCTTGCATTGGTGGTTGTAGCCGCAGTAATTTGCGGAACCGCCGTTGTACCTTGCGGATATTCCAAAGTATAGGAAAGAATCGCAGAACTGAACCCTGAAACAGTGGTTCCGTTTACTTTTAAATCGCTTAAAGTAGCATCTGCAGCAGGATTCACGGGATTTTTCCAGAAATAGATATTATCCAGATAAATTGTCGAAGGATTTGCTCCGGACTGTCCGTCAAATTTTATCTGAAAAACAGAATTCCAGGTCATTCCCGTAAATGCAGATTTTGGAAGATCTACACTGCTCCATCCCGCATTCGTGAGAGGAACATTCACCAAAAATTCACTGGATCCTGTTCCGTTATTGATGGGTGAAACTTTAAGAACAGCACCTGCAGTATTTGTCCAGACGTCAATATGAAGATATTCCATCGCAGCAGCATTCTGAGTGGTAAGATCTGTTCCCTGATAATTGAAGTTAGAATATACCAAAATATTATTTCCAGATCCAGAAACCGCCTGAAAAGAAGTGTTCACACTTCCGGACTGTCCCCAGTTCGGATTATAGTTCGTAGCAACATTCGTATAAGCATCACTGAATATAGAAATCACATCCGCGGCGGCTTTTGTAGGTGTCGGTGCATTAGTTGTTGGCTGAGAAAAGCCAAAACTAAATGCCAAAAGCATTAGAAAAAGAGATAAGTTTTTCATCTTTATAAAGTTTTAAAAATTAGTATTATTGTTGATCTTTAATTTTCAGAAATAGTATTCTTAAAAAATCGCGAATCATTTTTTGTTTTATTTTTTTATGATTTTATATGTATTGGCTCCTTTCTGATTTTCAATTCTGATTAAATAAGTACCTGCAGTAAAGGAACTAAAATCTAACTCCAAAGTCGTCCCCACATTTTTTTCAAAAAGTTTCTTCCCAGAAAAATCATAAAGTGTAACCGTATTTTTGTTTTCAGGTAATTTCAGATTCAGGATATTTTCAACAGGATTGGGATAAAACAGTTTTTTGGCTTTAAAGGGATCTGTAACTCCCAGAGAAATACACGCATCGCCAACCACGTAAGAATAATATTTGGTTACGGACATTCCTCCTGCGTAGGCAAATTTCACTGCATAATTAATTGTAGAACCCGCGGTTTGTCCTGTAATGATACCCGAAAATTTCTTTCCGGAAACATTGGTCATTGGTGTTTCTGTAAAAGGCGTTTGTTTCCACAAATAAGCAATAACACCTGTTTTATCAGTATCTAAAAGTTCAAACGTAATTTTCACATCGGTTCCGATGGTTTGGAAATCGTATTTGTATCCTGTAGAAAAAGTACCTTGTGAAGCCAGTGTAGATGCGCCGTTGCAAGCCGTGTTGATATTGGAAAGTGTGGTTGCATTCAGTATGATGGGATTATTGGCTGCGGTATTTCCTGCTCCATCGCTTGCAGAAATATTAAAGGTATAATTGGTAGATGGACTTAATCCAGAAATAATTACAGATTTTTGAACTCCAGAAGTTCCATAGACTGTTTGTATGGCTCCACCCGAAATCTGATAGGTAATTGCTCCAAAATTATCGGTTGCATTTAGTAATAATTCTACGGAATCGCTGGTTACTGCTCCAACAGTTGCCGTAAATTGAGTGGGTGCAACCGTGTCTGGAGTGGTGTTCTGATAGACTCTCACATAATCAATAATCATCGAGGCATTGGTAAATGTGGAAGGAATGTTTCCTGCAACACCGCCCATTGCAATATTGAGTAACAAATACTGTTCTTTATCAAAAGGCCAAGTCGATGCATTTTTAACGGCAGGATTGTAAGTGTAATACGCCACTCCGTCTAGCAAAAATGTAATTTGATTCGGCGACCAGTTCATCGAATAAATGTGGTAATTATCGGTAATGTCTGATGAAGCCAAGATTCCGCCATGGTTGACAGAATTTCCTGACGAAGACGGCGTATGCAACGTACTTTGAATAAAGTTATCAGGAGCAGAAGGGAAAATTCCGTATTCCATCATATCGATTTCTCCGCAAGCCGGCCAATTCGTATTTCCATAAGTAGAAGCGAAATAGCCACCCGGTTCATTCACATTTCTTCCTAAAAGCCATATTGCAGGCCATGTTCCTTGGTTTTTAGGAACTTTTGCCCGTACATCAACTCTGCCATATTTAAAAGCAAATTTTGAATTTAATCTTGCCGAAGTATAATTTTTGGTATTCCCCTGATCGGTAAAGGTTTCTTTTTTAGCAACAATATTCAGTTCGCCGTTGTTGGTGAAAGAATTGGTGATGAGATTGGTGTAATGCTGTTGCTCATTATTGTACCATCCTCCTGTTGTAGGCAGTTGAGTTTGATGAAACCATTTGACATTGTCAACCGCTCCGTTGGTAGAAAATTCGTCGGACCAGACCAAATCATTGTACACGACATCGACCTGCGCCAAATAGAGTGTACTGAAAAGGAATAGAACGATATGGTGTAATTTTTTGATCATAATATTTTTTTAAATTTTAGATTATAGATTTTAAATTATAGATTAACACGTCTATATTTTTTAATCTCAAATTTCTCGCAGCCCGACTTGAGTGGAAATCCTTTTCTTTTCCGTTGCCTTCGACTTCGCTCAGGCAACGGAAAAGAAAAAAGCGGGATCTCATTGACAAGCTCAGGATAAACTTCTGGCAGGTGAAACAGCACAAAAAACTTCCATCTTCCATCTTCCATCTTCCTTCTTCCTTCTTCCTTCTTCCTTCTTCCAGCATCCAACTTCCCTCTTCCCTCTCCTCAATACTTCAACTTCTCGTGTTTGTCCCAGATTCCCCAATGTGCGCCGACTTCGCCTTCGGGACCGACTTTCCAGGATTCATCGAAAGAGGAAAAGTAGAAACAGTCGATTTCCTCGTCCATACACCACAATTGGGTGTTGATGAAATAATCGAGTGCATTTTTTTCGGATGGAAAAGCGCCTTTTAGTTCTTCACCTTTGCTTGGCCAACCGGTTTCGGAGATAATAACAGGTTTTCCATTGGCTGCCTGTTTTGCCTGCTCATACATCTGCTTCATATAATTGAGCGAATTTTCGGCGGGACAGCTTTCCCAAAACGGATAACAGTTTGCCAAAATAACATCGCAGGCATCGGTAATTCTTGGTTTTATGGTGAATTCGTAATAGGCATCTACGTAACCTACCGGAATTTCGGGGATTTCTTTTTTTACTCGGTTGATGAAATCCAGCAACTCGTCTTCGGATAAATCTTTTCGGTAAATTACCTCATTTCCGACTGCTGCAATGTCTACAAAACCTTCTTTGGCAAGTTTTATCAATCCTTCCACTTCTCTTTCGTTGATTTCGGGATCGTCGCCCAACCAAGCTCCGACCAAGGTTTTCATTCCGAATTCTTTGGCGATTTTCGGGATATGTTCGTTGCCTTCGGTGCAGGAAAACGAGCGAACCCACGAAGTGTGCGGTTTCAGGATTTCCATTCTTCGGCGAACCTGCTCCTCGGAGATAATGTCACCGGGTTTTTGTCCGTCCTCATACAAACTGAAACAAAAGCCGTGAACACCGTTGTACAGAATTTCTCTGAACAAATCTTTTTTTTCGGTTTCGGTTTTTCCTTTGATGTAATTATCCTGATTTTGCTTGGGTAAGGATAAATACTGCTCTGCTCTGTATGACATGTTCTAAAAATTATTGTGGTGATAAATGATAAATGATGATTGATATAATGATGATTTACTCTAATATCTCTTGTCTTTTAGTCTCGTGTCTATTTTCAAAATTTGAACTTTTCATTAGCATCCCACAATCCCCACGAAGTTCCTGCCCAACCTTCGTAATGGATTTTCCACGATTCATCGAAAGAAGAGAAATAAAACAGGTTAATTTGCTCTTTTGATACCCATTTCTGAGCTTCGATGTAGTATCTCATCAGATTTTCGGGAGATGGTTCTGCATGTTGTACCGCTTCACCTTTACTTGGCCAACCGGTTTCTGCGATGATGATTTCTTTTCCGCCCGCGATTTTTTTGGTTTGATGATACATTTCCTGCAAATACATTCCGGCGTGTTCTATGGATGCGCCTTCCCAGAAAGGATAACAATTGATTAAAATTTTATCGCTTGCCATCACCAATTTCGGGTGATTGATGATTTCATAATACACATCAATGTAGGTTACAGGAACATTCAGCGTTTGATTTTTAACTTGTCCGATGTAACCGAGTAAAGTTTCTTCGTTTTGGTCGCCACGGAAAAGCACTTCGTTTCCAACGGCGGCGATATCTACATTTCCTTCTTTGATCAATTGAATTAAAGACTGAATTTCCTGCTGATTTTCGGTTTCATCTTTGCCAATCCAAGCTCCCATTAATATTTTGAAGCCCATTTCTTTGGCGATTTTCGGGATATTTTCGTGTCCGTGGGTGGAAGAAAATACCCTGATCCATTGCGTATGAGGTTTTAATACTTCGAGGCGTTTTCTGATTTGCTCTTCGGTGATGAAGTCTCCCGGAAATTGTTTTTCGGTAAAAACGCTGAAACAAATTCCGGTCATTCCTGCTTTGAAAACCGTTGAAAATTCGGTTTTTATGCCTTCAACATTGGTATAATCAAATGTTGGGAAATAATATTGTGGGAATTTTTGTTGCAATTGCGCTCTTGAAAGTCCTGCCAAATTCATTCCTTCTAAAACATTGTTCGCGCCGTATCCGGAAGGTTTGGGGGCTTTTCTTTTTTCTAATAAATCTCTTACTTCTCTGGCTTTGGCTTCATCTACATCATAATCTTTCATTGCCCAAATGGCGGCTAAAGTTCCTAAAATCGGAATGCCGACAAAGAAAATTCGTAACCAAAACATCGTTTCATCGGTTTGTGTAGCGGCATTGGATTGAAAAGCGACCAGAGAAAGAATCATTCCACTTAATAATCCCGCAACAGCGGTTCCGAATTTTACCATCCACCAATAAATAGCGCCTAAACTTCCTTCTCTTCTTTTTCCTGTATTGAGTTCATCAATATCGATCACATCCGAAGTCATCGACATCATTAAGGTAAACAAACTCCCGATTCCGAAGGAGAAAAACGGCAACGCAAACAGAAACAGATACGGTTTGCCCGGAACGAAAAGTAAATACAGTAAAATATAACCGACGATTGAAATCCCCTGAGAAACCAAAAATGCTTTCTTCTTCCCCATTACTTTCGACATTCTTGCCACGATAGGAATGACTGCAACGGTTGTAATAATTGCGCCTACACTCCCGAATAAAGTGGGCCATAATCCAAATCCTTCTTCATTTCCTTTGAACAAATAATATTTGATGATGAAGTAGGAAAATCCGGCTGTAGTCTGAAATGCATTAAATATTAAAAAAGTGGCAATACATATTTTTCTGAACGGTTTAATTTCTACCGAAGCTTTCAATCCTTCTTTTATTTCGCCGAAACTTCCTAAAATTCCTTTCAAATCAATCGGACTGTAGTTTTCGTGGAATGTCGATTTGCTCGGAATAAAAAATGCCGGAATTGCCGCTAAAATGGCACAACCAATAGCAACATACACCGCCAAAGTTCTCACCGCTACATCACTGGATGGAAATAAGGACTGATCTGCCATGATTACCCAAAACCAAGGGGCAACCACCCAAGCTAACTGACCAATGAGCTGAGAAGTCGCCATAATATTAGTGCGCTCATGGAAATCATCGTTCATTTCGTAACCCATTGCTACATAAGGAATACTGAATATGGTTAATCCTGAATAAAAAATAAGTGAAACCACCAAAAAGTACCAAAAATTGTACGTAACGCCATTTTCAGCATATAGTTGCCACATCAAAGCAAACGAAATCCCTAAAATAATAGCTCCTGCTAAAACATACTGTCTTCTTCTTCCCCATTTGGATTTGGTATTATCGCTTACATATCCCATAATCAAATCAAACAAAGCATCATAAAACTTGGGAATAAAGTAGGTTAAGCCTAACAAAAATCCGCTAAAGCCGAGTTTCTCTACCAATACAACGGTGAAAATCCCAATCATTGCAGGAAACATCTGGTTCGCCAACATTCCCAACCCAAAAGCGATCTTTTGACCGATTGGAACTTTATTCGCTGATTTTTTGATTTGATTTGCCATTTTTCTTGTGTGTTTTTTTAATTAAAAAGTTAAATGAACCGTTTGCAATGCTTTTGCACTGATGCGAACCGGAATTTTTTGATTTTCTAAGAAAATTTCGATATTTTTTGCCTGTTCCGATGGGTTGAAAACCACCACCGCAACCGAACCGTCAGGATTTTTAGCGGCTGTAATTTTTAAATCGGAATCAGGATTTTCAAAACCAATTCTTACGGCTTCGGGACGAATAAATTTGCTGAAATGCGCCATCGTGTAGTACAAAGGCGTTACATACACTTCGTTTTTTTCGGGATCTACCAAAATCGGTGCGCCACACCAGTTTTTAAACCAGTTCGGACCGCCGTTTTTATCCAAAACCATATTCCAATCGATCCAGCCATCTACCTGATTGTTCAAGCAACCGATGATGTCTCCTGCGTAACGGAAAACCGGAACGTATTTCGGATGCAGATATTTTTCTTCTTCTTTCGCCCAGTCAAATCCCCAATCTGTCGCTTCTGCGCTCCAATACCAAGAATCGTCTTTCCATTTCGGAATATCGCCGTCGATGCAGGCTTCGGTTTGAATTAAGTGTTTTGACGGATTTTTCTGATGCGCGTATTGCAGTTCGTCTCCAAAAATTTTATAGGTGCTGTCGTACCAATGAATGGCTGTTCCTGCAAAATATTTGGAAGATTTTTCGGAGCGGTACATTTCGTCTACCCAGTTTTTAAGTTCAGAACGGTTTTGGTCGTAACCAAAAATTTTCACGTTTCCGTAGCCGTCTTTTTCTAATTTCGGACCTAAGAAATTTTCCACGAAATCGGTCATTTCTTTTGGGGTAAACAACATACTTTCCCAGTTTCCGCCGTTTCCATGGGGTTCGTTAATCACAGTAATTCCCCAGATCGGAATGCCCAGTTTTTTATATTCGGTTAAATATTTTGAAAAATACAAAGCAAACGTTTCGTTGTATTGCGGCAATAGTTTTCCGTTGATCCACGCATTGTTATCTTTCATCCAAGGTGGTGAAGTCCACGGTGAAGCCAGTATTTTAAACCCGTTTTTTGAAATTTTCTGCGCTTCTTTAATCATCGGAACCAAATCGTTCATATCTTCCTGTACCGAAAAATGTTTCAGTTCTTTATCGTGTGCAACTGGAGCGTAGGTGTAATTTTTCAAAGAAAAATCGCAGGAAGCAATCGTGGTGCGGGTTAAAGAATAATTCGCTCCATCTTCCCCAAAATACAATTGCAACACTTTTTCCCGATTTTTTGGGCTTAATTTGTTGAGTAAATACGCCGAACTTTCGGTAAAAGCGCCACCAAATCCTGTAATTTTTTGGAATCTCTGTGCAGGATTGAGTTTGATTTTAACTGAATTTTCAACAGGTTTTCCTGCAATTATTTTCGTTAACTGATTTCCGCTTGCAGAGGTTTCGTAGATGTCTGTCTTCCACGATTTTTGAGATTGACAACTCATCATCAAACTGGTTATTAAGGCGATATGTAAGATTTTTGTTTTCATTTTTATTTAATTTTCTTTTGTCTTGAAACAAAAGAACCAAAAGTTCAAGACTGGAAACTCGGCTAAAATTTTAAAATACTTCCTAAAATTTCCAAAACTCGCGCGATAGAAAATTTTGGTTTTAAAACAAGATTTTGGCGCGCTCAAACAGTGGAAATTTCTTAACGGAATTATTTCAAAATTTCTTAACGCCTCCGTTTCCTAGGTCGGTTTTCATATCGTTATTATCATTTAGTTTCCATCAATTGTTTTTCAAATTCGCGGTGTGGAGGCATTTCCACAGAATCTAACAATCGTTTCAGATTTCCGTTAAAGGTTTTCTGAATGGTGTTTCCGTCTCGTTTTAATTTTTTAAACGCACCTTCATCCACCAAATTCCAAACTGCATATTTTGCATTTCCGTCGACGGTAAACAATCCGAAATGATTTTCCGAACCACCTGCATTTCCCGCATCTTTCCAAGGTTCGTCAAACGCTTCGAAATAGAAACAGGAAATTCCCGCTTCATTCGTCCAATCGCGCATTTTGTGGTAAAAAATTCCGGCTTTGTATTCGTCTACTGCTTTAGAATCGTTGCTTCCGTACAGCTCATTGGAGAATGTTGCCCAACCGGTTTCGCCAATATGAATTGGTTTATCAACGCCTAAACTCTGCATATACTTTTTCACCGAATTGTACTGCGATTTTGCGTAATTCACGGAGCGATTCATCGCCAAATCCAATTGTTTTTCTTTGGAAAACTGAAATTCATCTTCTGAAATTCCCCAAAAAAACGGGTTGTAATGGGTGTCGTGCATCGGATAGGTGTGCATCGAAATATAATCGACTGCTTTGATCAACTCATTGAGGTCTTTTGTGTGATAGTCTTTTTCGCCACCACCCCAACTTGCAAAATTGTCGGAACTGGTAATCCATAAATCTTTCGGCAATTCTCCTTTTTTCTTTAATTCCTGCAAATGATTTACCCATTTCAAAATCACGGAAGGCTGCACGTAATAAGCCGTTGCCCATTTTACCATCGCCTCATTTCCTACGGCAATCACTTTGATGATTTCCGGATATTCGTTCGCCAATTCTACGGAGTGTGCAATTTCGGCGGCGTTTCTTTCGCTTTCTTCGTTGTGATTAGGTTCAAAACCAGTCCACGCATTTTTACAGTCGATCCACGCTCCGAGCATCACGTACATTTCAAATTCGGGATTTTCCTGACGCAATTCTTTAATCGCTTTCAGCACATTTACGGCTTCCGGAAGATGTACATTATACGTTCTGATGATTTTCACACCCATCGCCGAAAGGATTTTCATATCTTCTTTCAACTGCGAAACGGTAGGTTGCACTCTTCTGGAATTGGTTCGGTAACCGCCGTAAGACATTGCCAAATAGTTAGGATTTCCTAAAATTTCGGATGCACTTTTATGTTTGATTGTATTTTGCATACTGTTACACGACATTAAATAGGTCAAAATAAGAATTGGTATTACACGGAATAATTTCATTAATCATTGAAATTTTTTCATTGTTGCCTGATAAAAAGAATTTTCACCTCAACCATTTAAATGTTTATGAGATAGATTAACAGGTCGCTCCTACGGAGCTTTGCATTCACGCTTTCATTTTCTATTAACAGTACGCTCCTAAAGGAGCTGTATTAAGTCCCATCGGGACTTACTGTTAATAGGAAATTTGTATTCTTCGGTAAAAAGCTCCGTAGGAGCGACCTGTTAATTACATTTTTTTATCAGACAATAATTATTTTTTTTCATTATTTCAACTGTTCTTTTCTAATTTTCACTTTAATCAAAGTGATTTTTCCGTTTCTTTTAAAGATATTTTCGGAGTCTTCTTGATTGATGGTTAAACTGCTCTCTATTTTTGCTTCGCATTGTTCATTAAAAATTTCTACGCTTTCGTTTTCCGAAATTTCATAAATCACCGGAACTTCGCATTTGATGAAAAACAAAGCATTTTCGGGTAATTTCAGTGATGAAGCATTGGATTTCACATCAAAATATTCGATGGTTTTTTCTTCGGTTAAGAACTCTTCTTTTCTTAATAAATCGGGTTTAAACTGCAATTGTCCGTCTTTTACTAAGATTCCCAATTCTCCGAAACGGCTTAATAAATCTTCTTTTACCTGTCCCGTCATTCCCGGTTGTTGTGCGCCTTTTCCGAATGGCGTGTGCGAATAGGCATCGGTTGGAAATGCCCCGTACAATTCAGGAGATTTGTGAACACCGATTCCTTCGTTGATTTCGTAGAAATGTTCCAATAATCTTCCCACTGTTTCTGGCGAAGCATTTTCGTTGATGGCTTTTTGGCAAACTTCCATTACGGCTAACAATAATTTGGAAACCATATGCCAATAAATAGAGCCTAAACCTTCGTACCCGTAGAATGTGCCGCTTCTTCCGGTAAATTCTTTATGATTGAAAACTTCTTCAAAAATTCCTAAAATCAAGGCTTTTTCCTGATTTTCAACCTTTAAATCATCTAAAGCTGATTCTAGATCTCCTGCATTTTTGAAATTTCCATTGAAATGATAATTTCCTACCACATCTTTTTCGATAATTTGCATATTTTTTTCGCAAACCAATTTTTTAAGCAATTGAGATTTCTGAACTAAGTTTTCAGGAATACTGTTTCTTTCTAAAAATCCTTTCAATTGCTTGTTAGGATACAATAAATAGCTGTATTGATCCTCCCGGAACAACGCTGAATTTTTCAGCGCATCCAACACTTTCAACGCTTCATTTGAACTTAAAAATTGGGAACTCAACACCGCAACCTGTCCTTCCAACATTTCGCTGAGATAGGAAACCGCAACGGATTTTTCGTTGGAAGTCATCAAATTATACGCGTGATACAAACCGTCTTTTCTTTCGTTAGCTTTAATGGAATGTTCCAAAAACTGCAACGAAAGGTTTGTAAATCGTTGTAAACCTTCCAAAGAAACGGTTCGTTTTTTACCCCAAAATCCTTTCTGATACACGTGATTTCGGTATTCCGAAGCGGCTTCGCCAAATAGATCGAGGATTTTTTTGCGGTCTTCGTTGCTAATATTTCCTTCCAACAAATGAAGATTTTCCTGAAAACCTTCTCGTATTTTTTTGTAAAAATCGACCAGTTCACTGGAGATTTGTACATTTTCCAACGCCGAATTTTCAAAAACAGCCTGGAAAAATTTCATCATTCTTCGCAGATAATACAGCGTGACCATCGAAACGCCGTTTCCTACCAAAGCGTTGTTGGCATCGTTCCATTCCGGACGTTGCGTGTTCATCCAGATCCCGCCTTCCAAAATGAAATTGGATAATTTAGCCAAAACGGTTGCCAATATTTTTTCAGTGAAATTTACCTTCAACACTTCTCCGTTTTCATCGGTAAGCAAAGCACCGTCTGCTCCCATTTCGGCTCTTCTTTGGTGGATTTTTTCATCCAAATCGAAATCAAAATCAATGGTATCTTTAGGATTTTCCAAGATTTCGGTGTAGGATTTTATTTTATACGGAACATTAGCATACACGAAATATTCTTTGTCTAAAAGTGTTTCTAAAGAATTTGGGAAATAATTTTCGGTAAATTCTAAAAACTTCAACAGATAAATAATCTGATGATCGCCCCAATATCCAATGTAGCTCCACGGATCGTCGGCTTCAATCGTTTCCCAATCGAAACCGTCTTTGGTTACCCGATACGGATTGTACCCGTCAAAAGTTGTTGCATTGAGGAATTTGAAAATCATTCCTTCGATAAAATACGGATAGGAATGCGCCAAAGCTTCCCAATTCTGGAAAATATCTCTCCAGTTTCCTTCGTAATCGAGGATTTTAGAACCGTCGGTTTCACTTCTGGTATTGATGGAAAATTTGTTCCAGGGACGGGAAGGATCGCCGTGACGGCGGGAAAATTTGAGCGGTAAATATTCTTTAGCCAATCTTATGAAATCAGCATCTTCTGTATTTTTTAACGATTCATTTAATTCAAAAAGACTAAATTTTTCTGGAAGATTATTTAAAATTTCTTTAGAATGATTGAATATATTTTGATTCGCTTTTTCTAAATATTTGGAAAAATCCCACTTTTCGATGGTGTAATTGTCATCAAAAATTCCGCCACGCATAATGTTAAACAACGTGTTGGAAAAATGACGGCTGTCTCGCAGATCGTCGTTGGTAAACTGCAATCCATCGGCAGACGCGACTAGTTTTTTGAGATTTTCAGTGCCCAAATCAATATCGTTCTGGATTTTTTCAGCAAGATTTTTTTCGTTTTTAATGCGTTCTATCCAACCGATTACATTGGATTGAGATTGATTAACATTGGCGATAAACCACCATTCTTTCTCATCATTTGTGTTTAATTCTAATTCCTGCTGAATAAAATAGGCTCCTTTTTCGCCTTTAATATCGTTTTCCTGTGTAATTTTTTCGCCTTTTCTGAAATTTTTCAACTGAAGTGAAGACAGCAAATACGTTGGATTTTCTGTCCCAGTGGAAAAAACGGTGTTTGCTTTCAAGGCTTCACTTGGTTCGGCTTTATCCACAATAATGGCACTTAATGCGAAAATTCCGAGTCCGGATGTTGTGTCGAGTTCGGTACGTTTGTAGGCATCGCCCAAATTGCTGACACGGTTTTGCAAATCGCTTCCGATTCCGTACGGTAAAATATTTTGCAGTCCGTCTAAAACGGTTATATATTGATTTCCAGTCGCTAAATTTTTGATTTTTGATTTTTTGATGAACCCAAATTCGTTGCTGTTGTTCCATTCATAAGAAAAAGCGAGTGCTAAATCGTGGTTGATTTCTTCAAAAATAATCTTGTTTCCAAATTCGTTTTTATAGACATTTCTCGAAGTGTGAAATTGCGCTTCATTGCGAACGGAAAAAGGTTCCCAGACGATAATTTCCTCTTTTTTATGAATCTGAACCATCGTTTTGCTTCCGGTAATTTCTGCCGATTCGGTGATTTTATCATCGGTGTAGTACGGAAAAAGGGCAAATTCCGAGTTTTTTCTCCCCGCGGAAAGTCCGCCATTGCTGGAAACGAACATCCAATGATTGGAATCGCTTACGATGGTCATAAAAAACGGACGCAACGATTCTGCATCGGAGATTTTAAAAAAAACTTCGTGGTTGATTTTTACAGTTTCTAAAGAGGATTCGATATGGGAAATCGTGGATTGCATTAATGTAATTTTGATGAATTATTTTTAAAATTGGTTTGTAAAGCCCTTCCGAAGGAAAAATTTCCTTCGTTGAAATGTTTTGAGAGTCTTGTTTTTGGGAAACCTTACAGGTTTTGAAAGCCTGTAAGGTTTGAGTGGTTTAAAATTTTATTTTGCTTTGTAAACTCTTACATAATCGATGTACATAC
Organism: Chryseobacterium urinae; assembly: GCF_030518295.1. Taxonomy (NCBI): domain Bacteria; kingdom Pseudomonadati; phylum Bacteroidota; class Flavobacteriia; order Flavobacteriales; family Weeksellaceae; genus Chryseobacterium; species Chryseobacterium urinae. The sequence continues at coordinate 50,380 of NZ_JAULSJ010000004.1, forward strand.
TTTGAGGGAAAGAGGTTCCGTCCGTTGGAAATCCTACAAAGTTTCCTCCGACTGCCACGTTAAGAATCAGGAAAAAAGGATGATTATACACCCACTCTCCTGAAACATCCGAAGATTTTACGCGATGATAAAGGTATCCGTCTACAAAAAAGTCGATCTGGTTTTCCTGCCATTCTACTCCAAAGACATGGAAGTCCTGATCGAATCTGGCATTTTGTAATCCATAGGCTTTTGTTTTTGCATTTCCTCCGGAATATCCGGGACCGTGAAGGGTTCCGTATACGACATTCGGGATATGTCCTTTCAGTTCCATGATGTCTATTTCGCCACACTGAGGCCATGAAACGGTATTGATATTATCGCCCAACATCCAGAAAGCAGGCCAGATTCCGGGACCATAAGGTGTTTTGATTCTTGCTTCTATTTTTCCATAAGCATGAGAAAAAAGTCCCTGTGTTTTTACTCTTGCCGAAGTGAAAGCGTTTCCGTTTTTTCTTGCGGTGATTACTAAATTTCCATTTCCGTCTAAAGAAACATTATTGGTGGAATTGGTATACGACTGCAATTCCTGATTTCCCCATCCGTTATCTCCGGTTCCTAAATCGAATGTCCATTTTTTATTATCCGGAAGGCTTCCTGCGGTACCGTTGAATTCGTCACTCCAGACCATCTCAAAGCTTCTGTCGGGAAGCGTTTGTACCGATTCCTGATCGCATGAACTCATCGAAAACAAAAATGCAGGAACAGCCAGAAGTTTTAAAATTTTATTTTTAGGTAAATATTTCATAATTGTTCTTTTAAAATTTTAGTTATGGAAATAAATATTATCAAAGAAAATATCTCCGTTTCCGTCTACTTTGAATTGAATGATGTTGCTGAGTACAACCGGTGAGAAGGAAGACAGCGGAATGTCTACACTTTTCCAGCCATTGGTATTGATCCCTATTCCCGAAGGTACAGATAAAGTATACGGCGTTTCTACAGGACCGGGACTGATTAAATAGAATTTTAAATTTGTAGAATTAGCGGTATAATAATCTATATGGATGAATCCGTAAGATGAAGCATTAAGCGGACTTGCAAACTGGGTTCCCTGATAGTTTAGTCCTGCATATTTCAATGTATTGTTTCCTGCTATCGGGGTCTGGGAAACCTGTGTAGCCTGTCCCCAGTTCGGGTTAAAATCTGTACCCGCAACATTTGTATAAGCATCACTGAAAACTGAAAGAACGCTTGCCGCAGCATGAGTTGGTACAGGTGCAGCCGCAGTAGGCGTTGCAGGAATTATGCTTCCGTCGTTGTAGAAGTAAATATTATCTGCATAAAAATTAGAAATATTGGCTCCTTCAAAAATTATCTGACCGATATGCGCTTTCGTTGTTAACCCTGTAATTGCTGTAATGGGAATATTCAGACTGATCCAGCTCTGACTTTGTAATGAAGCGGTATTTACGGTGTACTGCCCTGTTTTATCATCAGTTCCTCCATATACTCCATCTGCTCCGAAGTCTGCTACTTTTATGGTAAAAGATGATCCTGCAGCTACAGCATTTGGTAAGTACATATCCATGCGTAAATGTGACATGGATGATGCATTTACAGTAGGTGAAGTCATCTGGATTCCCACAAAATTAAAGTTGGTATAGTTAAGCACATGGTCATTATTTACCGTAAAATCTGCTGATTGTGTCGTTTGATAAGGAGCCCAGTATCCGTTGTAATAATCCACCGGAACGTTGGTGTATTTATCGCTGAAAATAGAGATGACATTATTTGCCGTCTGTGTCGGTACGGGTGCATGAACAAAATTTCCTGAGGAATTAATGGTAAGGCTTCCTGTTGCCGTATTGCTTCCTAAAGTTGCGGTAATAACAGAAGAACCTGATCCTACTGTACTTACATTTCCAAGCTGGTCTACCGAAGCTACCGCTGCATTGGAAGTTTTAAAGTTGAAATAATACGGCGTAAGGTTCACTGCCTGTGTTGCTCCGTTGGGCATACTGTAAGAAGCAGTAAGTCCGTCTATTTTATTACTAACGCCTACAAAAGAGGTAATTGTTTTGTTGCTTCCGTTCAGGATAGATGCGGACTGATAGGAAATGGTTCCGAGTTTTTCAAATTTCACCTCATCTACCCAAAAGGTATATCCTTTGTTGTTTTCGGGACCTTCGGAATAGAAAAACATTCCTTTTTCCATTTTTAATTTTGAAGGATCAGGAATCGGGATGATTACTTTTTTCCAGTTGGTATTTACCGGAAGCGCAGAAAGGGAAACCTGATATTTGTTTTCACCAAGATCGTTTCCAAAACCAATGATATCTATATTCGCTGCCTGAGTAGCTTTGATCCAGAATGTTAATGCATTGTAATCTGAAAGATCTCTTCCTACAGAGGTGTAAAAAGATCCTCCTGCATAAGCTCCTTCGGGACTTCCGTAATCCGGAACGGCAAATTTCATGGAAGTGGTTCCTGAATATTTTACCTGGGTGTCTACATCAAATGCTTTTACATCGGATCCTCCGAAGGCGGAATAATTTAACCCTGAACTGAAGGCATCCATAAAAACTTCCGGATTTTTAGGATATTCTGCCGTTTCAAGCTCGCTGATGTCTCTCTGACAGCCAAAAGCCACTAAAAGTGAAGCACTTAATAATACTTTGGTGAATTTATGTCTGAATATATTTTTCATTTTTGTACAAGTTATTTACCAATATTGATTTGAATATACGTTCTTATTTCCCATTCGTTTCCGTTCGGGAATCCTATTGCGGTAGGATCAGGAACCCAGTTTCCGGCACCGTTTATGGTATAAGTAGGTGCATATCTAGGAGAATACTGATCTAAAGTTCTGTAGGTCCCGCGAACTCCGATTCTTGTTCCCGGAAGGATCCACCATTCGGGTTTTCCTATTTCAAGGGAGAGATCTCCCATGAGCTGCATCGGGAAGGTAAGGTTATAATCTCTGTGGTAATCGTAAGGTCCCCAATCGTTCAGTTTGAATGCGGTAACAAATTTTAATTTTTTGTAAATGGTTCTCAGCTCTAATCCGAATCTTTCGATTTTTCTGGTATCGCTTCCGTTTGCCTGTGCCGTTCCGCCATAAATATTGGCTATCACTCCGAAATCGGAGCTTACTTTAGAAACAATTCTTGCATTGGCTTCCAAAAGATTGGCTGCCGGTGCAGCTCCCGGAAATGCGAAAGTGGTTCTTCCGTCCGGTAAAATTCCTATTGCAGCATCCTGTGTTGTCGGCAAATGTCTGTATACAAATCCTGTACTGAATGCAAATGGTGCATCTTCTGTTTTATCGCTGTCCCACGCGTACATCCATGTAGCCGGAGTAGGATCATACGTGAAAAGAATTTCTCCTGCGGTCTGCTCGCGGTTTGCTCTTACCACAAAAGGATCCTGAAGTATATTTCTCGGTCTTCCCGGTGCAGGTGCGTCCATTGGAACCGGTCCTTCGATCGGCTTTTGCCAAAGGAAATTAGGCGCAATCTGGAAATTTCCGATATTGTAGGTAAATCCTGAAAGGACGTTATACTGGTTTCCGCTTCCGCTGTCTTTTAATCTCCATCCTGTAAAGGTCTGTGTGTAATCTGCTCCTCCATTGGCAACCAGACCCATCATGGCTCCCTGCGCGTACCAGTTGAATTTTCCACCTGCGTAGGTAAATTTGGCTTTTCCACCCCAATTGTCTTTGCCGCTGATCTGATCCTGATAAATGTTTCCGTCTCTGTATAACTGGAATGTTCTTCCGTTAAGCGGCTGTCCTCCCCAGATTCCGCCCAGATCAATTCCGAAGTTTCCGAATTTTCTCTGAACTGCTAATGTTACTCTTCTGGTTTTAGGCTGCGGAATGGCAAATGAACTCTGCGTATCTCCTCTTTGATCGAGATCTTCATGATAGATTCCTGTAAGATCGAATTTTCCTGCTTTTCTTGAGTATTTTACCAACAATGCAGGGTTGGCTCCCCACCACAGTTCCGGTCCGAAAGCGACTTTCAGTCCATTGATTTCTTTTTTTCCTGTGAATTCAAAACCGAAAGGGGCTTCTCCGTTGTAGATGTCCATATTAGGACCGTAATTGGCTTCAGGATAAAGTCCGAAAAGATCGCCTTCGTATCCCCAATGGTAATGCCCTGTTCTGTAGAACCCGTGAAGATCAAAATATTTCTGATTCCATGTATAACTTGCGTTGTAGACCTGAATTCTGTTGAGATCTCTCATTGTGGTTGTGGTTCCGTCTGCATTCATTACCTGAATTGCTCTTCCTCTGTTTTCATAAAATATCTGGTCGATAGGATTTTCTGCCACATTTCCCAGAATATTAAAGTTAACATTGGCTCTCATATTGGCAGTCGGATTTCCTTCTATTCCCACGTAATAGGATTGCATATGATCAAAGCCCTGTCTATTCGGATAGGATGTATAAGCATCTGTTTTTTCTTTTGGTGTGGTGATAAGACTTCCTCCGGTGTTGAAGGTTGAAAAATCTGCTCTCAGATTGCTGATTCTGATCATATCACTGCTTTCTCCTTTCAGAGCGGCTTTATCGCCTCTTGCTCTCAGATTTGCATCGGTAATATTGATGTCATTAAAATAGTTTTTAACCACGCCGGAAGATTTCATCTGAGTGCTCTCGTAAGGATTGTACTGATGAACCTGCTTCAGGGTGTAATATGCGCTTCTCGGATATAACTGATAGTGTCCTGTAGCATCTGTTTTTCCTTTGGCGCAGATTCCGAACCATTCTTCGTTCATGTTATTTTCGCCTTTACGGAAATCTCTGATGTATCCTCCGTTGCTCCACGATGCATTGGTATTGTGTACCTCCAGATCTTCGGTCTGTTTGTATTTCCACCAACCGTCGCTAAACTGGAATGTGAATCCTCCCAATGCATTTCCCGCTTTTCCCAAACCCGCTGCATTTTCATAGATTTCCTGCCAGTTTCCGAGCAGATAATAAGACTGTGCATCCTGATCTTCTTTTTGAGAAAGTTCGTTAAAGGAGTCTGCTCCAAATTCGGTGAAAAGAACCGGTTTTCCGTATTCTGTTTTCACTTTCAGGAAGAGATCGCCAAAAGAAACGCCACGGTATACATTGGTTCCGAAAATATCTACATCTTTACATTCCTGAGCAATGATGTCTAAAAACAGGGTGTCTCCGTTACATAAAGCAACCGGATGGTTCTGATCTAAAGATTTTATTTCTAAAGCTGCCTGATTGAAGAGCTGATACATCGGGATAGCTTTTTGGGTAGATTTTCTGTCCTTCATAGGAATATCTTCCGTTTCTGCGCCTTCCCAGAATAAGCCGTAATTGTTTTCGTTTCCTAAAAGGTACAGCAAAAGTCCCGGTGTATTTTTATACTGCTCTGCCAGTTCTCTAGTTTCTTTCAGTAAAAGTTCTCTGGTTGCAGGATTTGCGTAATCTGTGTTTGCCACCCATGAGCCATTTACGGTAAGCCCGTATCTTCCGAAAGAATGGTTAAGCATGGTGTAAATTCCATAATTTTCGTAGATATACTTAATCCACTTTGCAGGAATTCCGGTGTAGATTCTTACGGCATTTACGCCCATATTTTTCAGAAGTCCCATTTCATCGTCCAAAGCTTTTTTAATGAAATCATCAGACTGCTTCCAAAGGGAATAGTTGTAATTGGTTCCGACAGGATAGTAATCCCAGTTCATTCCGTTTACAATGAAAGGCTTTCCGTTCACTTCTAATTTTTGTCCGTCTGTGTTATTCGCCACCTCAACTTTCTGGGATTGGGCATGGGAAAGATGAGTGCCAATACAGACCAAGAAAAATAATATTCTTTTCATTATGTTATATAATTTCTATTCAGTTTTATAATTCGGACAAGACCTCTTATTTAATGATGAATCGTCTTTGCCTAATTTAAAAATGTTAACAATTAGTTCATAAATAATATGTATATACATTTGATATACATAAATAAATTAATGAATATCAAATACTTAAACAGCAATCAAGAAGCAATAAAATCATTTTCAGATTAAAAAATCAGTTGAATTCTATGAAATTGAATTAAGAATTATTTAACATTTTACAGCTCCTAATGCGACATTTTTTAACATTCAGATAAAAATATTGAAATGAGAAATGGGCTTTAAAATTTCACATTTTTGAGAATTTTCAAACAATTTACTTTCAAAATATTTTGTGAAAATTCAATTTTCAGGGTTAAAATTTTCTGAGAATTTCTGAAATTAAAATAATGATTTTGGCGAAAATTATTTATATGCGCATCTGCTTTTTAAGACAAAAAAACCATCCGAAAATTTCGAATGGTCTGACTGAAATCAATGATTTAAATTTTGCTTTTTCTATGCTGACTCAATAGGGTGAGCCTAAAAACTGAAAGATTATTCTCTAAATTTAACGATCATTTTTTTGGTATACGCTTTATTATCTGAATCTGTAACTTTGAGCAGATAATATCCTTTAATCTGTAAAGGCAGATCTATTCTCACTTCTTCTGAGGCACTGAAATTCTTTTCTAAAATAAGAACTCCGTTCAGATCAATAACCTCAGCTTTTATTATTTTTTTTCTTGTGTATTCTGAACCTTTTCTGTGTTCTAGCCTTATAAATGCAACATCGTTTACAGGATTTGGATACAGATGAACTACTGTCATTTCCTGTTCCTGTGCTTTAGACTGAATGGTATTGGTTACCGTATTGGTTTTCAGAAGGTTTTCGTCATCAAATGCAATGAATGCACTGTTTTTAATTTTTGTATCTTCTTCTAATCCTTTTTTAGGAAGAATGGAGAAGGTAACATACCCCTGAGATCGGTCTGAATCTACGGAAGTAGGCGGTAAAAATACATTTTCAAGCTTAAACGTGATCTTGTTATCTATAATTTCCGCAGATACATTATCATGACTTGCAGACACCATTTTAAAGGTATTGATGTCTAATTCCTGCGGAATGTTATCTATAATGGATACATTCTGAGTAGCAAAATTTCCTACGTTTTCAAATCTGATGGTATAGGTAAGCAACTGATCGGGTAATATATATCCTTCTGTTCCATAGCCTTTCGGAGAAACCAGAATATCATTAGGATCTATCGCTCCATAAATAGGGTATTTTTGCATCAGCAGGTTATCATCGATATTGCAGTCTGCCGAAGAGTTTACAATTTCTCCTTTAAAATCCAATTCATCACCCACTGAAACGGATGCGTCTGTACCGGTCATAAAGCTAATGACTTTATTGTTAAAAGGATTTAAAGATCCCATACTCCAGGAATATCTTGTATAGTTTTTTGAATTTTCAACAAAGCTTTCCTGCTGCGCAATCGGTAAGGACGGACTGATAATATTTACAGAGGAAGGTACTGTAAATTTTAAAATGCTTGAATTGGATATATTACGGGACTGATTGCTTACTACAATTTTAAACTGGTTATTGGTATATCCTTTTCGGATAGCCGTTCCTCCCATATTTATTTTCAAATCTGTATCGTTACAGGTTGACGTTGCAGCAATAAATATTTTTTGGGAAGGCTGATAATTGGTCAGATCGAATACTTTGGAACCTGCACTTAATCCGTTTTCTTCTAAAATTCTCAGCTCAACATCATTCTGAGTGGTATAAAAGCTGAATGTACCGGCATCACTGGAATATACTTTGGCATTGGTAGGCACCACTTTAATAGCCGCTCTTGAAACGGTAGGTTCGCTATCCTGTTTCACCCCGTCGTTATTGGTGTCAAAATAAACGATACCGGAAACTTTTGTCTGTTGAGGTTCTACGATTTCGAGTATTTGATTGGCAGAAATATTCGTCAGTTTCTGAATAATTCCACTTGCCCATTTAACGGTGATGGTATTGATGGTTGCGGCGTTTCCTAATCCAAAATGCTGTGTATAGCTGCTTTGTCCTCCAAAACCACTCTGGCTGTTTACTTCTCTCATCTGCGTTCTGCTTCCTGTTTCTACAAATATTTTTGTACCGATGGCAGAACCATTGCTTTCTGTGGCTTTCAGATTAATTTCCAGCCATTTATTGGTATTTCCGTTATTGATGAAAATGTGGTTTTTCTGATTGGAATGCGTTGCCACGGCAAGATCCAGATCGCCGTCATGATCGTAATCGCTCCATGCGTGTCCAAAAGAAAGTCCGAAATTATAGGTAATTGCTTCGTCTCTGTTTTCGGTAAAATTTCCGTTTCCGTCGTTAAAATAAAGGAATTTTCTGATTCTGTCATTGGTTACAAACAAGTCTAAATCTCCGTCATTATCAATATCTGCAAAGCTGCATCCGTGAGAACTTCCTCCCTGATTAACAATAGAATTGGTTATTTTCTGGAAATTTCCGTTTCCTAAATTTTTATACAGGAAATTGGTTGTTGTGTTGGAATTGGTTACGAATAAATCCAAATCTCCATCATTATCTATATCTCCCCAACAGCTTCCTACAGATTTTCCGCCTTCCTGATTAATGATGTTATTTTTCTTGGAGAAGGTTCCGTTTCCGTCGTTATGGAATAAAGAGTTCTTATTTCCGCTTCCATTAGGGACAAATAAATCCATCAGTCCGTCCTGATCATAATCTGCCCATGTTGGTCCAAGAGAGGAATTGGCTTCCAGCGGAATGGCATCTGCCTGCTCTTTTACAAAACCTCCGCTACCTGTATTTCTGTGCAGCTCATTGTATTTTGTAGGGAAATAATTACACATAAATACATCTGCTTTATTATCGTTATCATAATCTGCAAAGGCACCGCCATGATAATAGGAAACATCCTGAGTAAAAGATTTGGTATTGTCTGCGACCAATGTACCGTTGTCATTTCTGTAGAAACGGTTGGGATTTCTGGTATTATTAAGAACCAATAAATCTTCATCTCCGTCGTTATCTACATCTGCCCAGGTGCTGCTCATAGAAACCCCGTCTTCAGGTAAAACCTGCCCTGCTGTAAAGCCTCCGGCTGTATTATTAATAAAAATTCGGTTAGGAGCAGTAAGTCCCATATCTGTAATGTATAGATCATCATATCCATCATTGTTGATATCTACCCAACTGATGGTCCATGAGTTGGAGGTAAATGAATCAAACAACGGATTTTCAAGACGTGAAAATATCAGCTTTGAAGTATTGGTGGTCTGCACAGATACCGAATTCGCAATGGTTGACTGTTGTGTTTCTCCGTTCACTTTTCCTGTTATCACTGTTTCAACGGTGGAATTAAGCGTAGTTCCTACCAGTTCTCCGTTATTGGCTCCTACGGTTGCTACCACTTTGGTTTCAATCTGATACGTAGAGTTCGGCTGTAAAGTCGGTAAGTTATTATATTCTACTTTTGTTTTGTCATTAAGTTCTGTAACAACACCCTGTGTTTGGGATTGATTTGGGTTAATGATTTTCGATTCTACTACTTTAAGTCCTTCCTGTACAATAACTTCTACCGAAGGATTCGTTACTTCCCCGCCCGTTTTAACCTGAGAAACTACGGTTGCCTGTTCGGTCGGGATGAGTGCATCGTCGCTTACGTTGCTTGTCTGGGTGAAAGAATGTCCTAAAGAACTTCCGGTATAACACATCCAGTTATCATTAAAATTACTATTCATCACCGCAATATCATTATTGCTTTCCACGATCAGATAAGGTCTTTCCGATCCTGAAGCTGTTCCTGTTCCGTTGTAAAATGCTTTCCATTCATTTAGACTTATGGAGCAGTCTGCATATTTCTCGGGAGTAATGGTAAATGTTTTATTAAATTTTGTCCCATTGGTTAAAGCATCTTTTACGGTAACGGTAGCTCCTGTTTTTGAAAATAAATACAGGTGAGAAAAGGAACCGTTATACTTTGATCCTGTTAAGGGGTTGGTTACATTGGTTTCATTACCCGGAGGTGCAATATAGGTCAGGAACTTTTTTCCTGCCGTTGTTCCGCTTTCGGAAGAAACCATTGTTGCCATATCGGAGGTTCCCGGAGAACCGGTTTCAAACCAATTCCCTTCAAAAACAGAGACTTTTTTTCCTGCGGAACAGGTAACTCTGAAGACGGTAGGATAAGAAACGTTTCCATTGGTTTTTCCCACCCAGTCTCCCGCGGCTAGCCGATTGAGAGAGAAGGTTTGTACAGGTACCCAGTTTCCGTTTACAAAACGATCCAGTTTCACGGTATTGTCATTGTCCCAGCTCACAATTCTTATTTCCTGTTCACCACCCGACTGATAAGGAACCGCGAAATACATCAGTTCTCCGGAAGAGCTTCCATTGGAGGTAGGCACATATCCTCCTCCGTCCCGCTCATTTCCGAATAAGGCTCCGTACTGCATCGTTACAGGCTTATTTGCGACCAGCATATAGGTTTCTCCAGAAATCATCGCATCCCTTCCTTGCGGAAAGCTGTAAATTAAATCCTGCCCCACGTTCAGTGTTTTGGAAAAAACTTTAACGGGATTTTCAGCATCAACATCTGTAAAACCTGTATTTGTTTTTGCCTGAGTAGAGATTTTGTAAAAGTCTATTACGGTATTATTCTGATAAGCAAATACATTGATGTCTCTGTTTGAAGAGGTAATCATGGGAGCATACACAATAAATTTCTGTCCGATAGAGCTTTTATCCACACTGGGAACCCAGTCGTGCTGCCAATCGCTGTTTGTACTTTGGGAAGCATACACCAGTTTATTGGATTTTACAATAAAATAGTCTCCGTCCCATTTTAAAACACCACCGGAAGCATAACGGGCATCATCATTAATCCCATTGTCTTTAATATACAGGACGTAGCTCTGCCCTGCTTTTAATACTCCGGTTTTAGAATCATCCGTATCTCCGTCCGCACCGTCATCAATGATATTAAATTCCGTATCATCGTAGATAGCCGTTACCACTAAACAGACGTTTCTTTGTACAGCATCGTTATTCGGTGGAACATAAATTTGAAAATAAGTTGAGGGCTCTCCTGTTGCGTAGAGATTATTTACCCCTAAAAAAAGAATAAATAAAAAGAATAAATTTTTCATACTTGCTGCTATTTTAGGTAGTAGACCGCATTCAACAAATATGCTTATTTTAAAATGTATTGATTTTCAAAAACTTACACTTTTTTCTTTGAAAAAAAATTCCAAAAAAAAGATTTTGTTTCATTTTTTGGAATTTTAAAGAGTTTATTGGATCAATGCAAATAGTATGCAACGATACCCTTCTGAAAATCAGAATAAAAAAAATCAATCCAAGACTCAAAACTGTATGAGCTTCTGTGAAGAATTTTACAGCCATCGCAAGATCTACTGTTAGCAATTAGATGAAACAACAGGAAAAATTAAAGAGAAGATGCTTCCACCTTCTCTTTATTAAAATCTAAAAATCAAACACTTAAACCTCTTTCATTTTCCAGATCATGGAATGGGAAAGTTTTCAGAATTTTTTAAAACAAACTCCTCATCTCCTTGTTATTGCAGGAAACTTTCTACTCTTTCATACATCCAGTAACAGGCCATTACAATCACAAAAACTGAAACGGCAGATCTGTAAAGATCGATATTTTTAAACCTATTGGAAACATAGAGGATAAGGGGAAAACTTATCAGTACAATCAGGATCTGCACCAGTTCTATTCCTATATTGAAGCCTAAAACACTCCATATAAACTGACTGATATCCAGATTAAAGAACGTAATGGTATTGGCAAAAGCAAGTCCGTGCACAAATCCGAAAAGCAGGGCAATAAGAACTTCTTTCCCGAAAAAGATGGGTTTGGAGATGTTGATTCCGGACAGTAAAATGGTAATCGCAATCCCGATCTCTATATTATTCGGGTTGATGTTTATTAATTGTATGGCTCCCAAAATAAGCATCAGCGAATGTCCTATGGTAAAAGCAGTTACGATCTTTACCACTCTTTTTACCGCAGATTTTTTATTATGCAGAAGTTTCCATTTTCTGTCTTCTACAAAAAACGGGGCAACCAGAAGCAGGGAAATTAAAAACAAAATATGGTCTTTCCCTTCTAAAATATGCTTGAAACCCATTTCAACCATACTTTTGAAGCCAGTAAAAAAGCTTCCTTCCTCTAATGATATATTTAAAGGCTGAATATTTCCGTCCAGATCCCGCGCTGCAACCCCCAGAATCTGATTAGAATTCTGTACTCCTTTTTCCCAGTCGGAAGCCAACCCTATAATCGATTTGTGATTATAGATCTGGTGTACAAATGCATCGTAATGAAGGGTGAAATCTCGGGTATCTTCTTTTTTTTGTGGTTTTGCCGTAATCCTGAAATCTATTTTATCATACAGCCCGACCACAGAATCCTGTGTTATGGAGATCTTATAATCAACAAGTTTTATATTCCAGAATCTGTTCTCAGAGGAAATTTTGATATGATTCTTAAAATACTCCTGAATCTTTTTTTTCTGATCCGGTGTTATTTTACCGTTAAAAACGATTTCAAAATCACGAAGCGGCGCAGTAATATCAATCGCTGCACCGCTCGGATACATATGAAACATGACCTTCGTATCCGGCAGCGGATGCGCCGATGCAAAGACTGAAAAAAAGACAAATAAAAGAAACAGTTTCTTCAACCCTTTATTTTTTGATGAGTTTTTGTCCGCTTGTTTTTGTACCATTGTGTTGTATATTGAAGGTATAAACTCCTTTTTCAAGACTGCTTAAGTCGGCAGAGACAGAATTTTGTCCTTTCGGCAGATTGCTCTTTTCTATGCTCTTCACTAATTTTGCGCTTTGGTCATAGATGTTGATTTTTGTATTTCCTTTTTCAGAAGCTGTAAAGTTAAAAGTAGCAAAATCCTTTACCGGATTAGGATAAATCATAGGTTTAGAAATCGAAGTATTGGTTTCATCCGTAGATAAGGTATTTCCTGTTCCTCCGTAATCTGTAGTGTGATCTCTCCAAATGCTGTGAGGATGTTTCGGAGTAAGGATGATTCCGTTCTGTACAGAATATTCTATCCATACCGATGGTCCGTCTATTCTTACATAACCGTTCTGGTTACTCAGTGTGGCATCGGTAGACCATGCAATGTATGTATTATCCAGTTCATTATTATATTTTGTCATAATCGTTGCAGCATTCGTATCGTCCACATCATTTACGTAAGTTGCAATTGCATTGTAAACGAGCTGTTTCTGAGCTGTTGTTAAATTGCTTACTTTCAGTCCGGATTTTGTCGTCGGAAACAGCCAGTCTTTTCCGGGACCGCAGACCAAATCGGTATACGTTGTGGAAAGCTGTGCCGTAGTAAGCTGTGCGGAAGATAACCCGGACAACATATTCACAAGAGCCGTTTTTTCTTCAATCATTGGTTGGTAGGTTGCCGAATTATAGGTAAAAGAGGCAAAAGGTTCTGCCGCGACAAAAGAAGGAGTTGCCCCCACAAGAATTCCGTTGATATAGGTATTGGAAACTGTTCTGTGATGTCCTGTCATCTGGATTTCAAAAGTTCCTGATAAAGATGGAGTTCCGAAAAACCCAATATAAAAATTACCTTCTCCATAAGTGGTTCCGCCTCCGTTGTTAGAAAGATAATTGTCTGCCATCCAAAGTCCGTAGATCTCGTTATAGCCTTCATTTCCAGTTCCGGATAAAGCCTGAATGAGATTTCTGGCAGCAGTTAACTGAGCCGTTGTAAGAGTTCCCATTTTCAGCCCGATTCTGGGTGACATCGCAGCAGGAAGATTCGACCATGTTTTTGCATTGGCATACGTATAAGCCAGCTCCAGCGTTGCAATCTGCGAACTGGAAAGGGTAGCTTTGAAGGCATTTGCCAGATCAATAATCTGTTGTGTGGTAACCACTGTTTTCGCAGCTTTATTTTTCTTGGCAATATTCGTCATAAACGCTGCTTTTGGGGTTTCCGTATCTTTTTTAAAAAAGCTGAAAAATGAAAGTGCCGCAACAGAAGTGGCTACGGTGATGCTGAATAGTGTTTTCATTGTATAAGTGTTTAAATTATAGGTTGAGTTTGGTTAAACTTTTTTTATTAAAAATATTCTTCTTGGAAAGCGCAAAGATTTCTATGTTAATAAGCTTAAAAAAGTTTGTTTTTAAAAATTGTATTTTAAAATTAATCGTGCATTAAAGGGCGTTCCTGCGGTATAATGTATTTCTTCCACGCTTTCCGTTTCGTTTTGAAGACGGCTTTCGGTGAGGAACTGGGTTTCTTTCCATTTGGTATTGAAAATGTTATCGATATTAATTCCCACAGAAACTTTCCTGAACTGATAATTCACAGAAAAATCAGTGATAAAATACCCTTTTGCTATTACAGAATTATCCTCATTCGCAGGTCGGTCTCCTAAATATCTTGCATTGATGCCTGCCGAAAAATTCTTAAGGTTTTTCACAGACAATCCACTGACAAAGGTAGTTTTGGGAGCAAGCGGAATGTAATCGCTGCCTTTAGCTTCTTCTATGGCTCTTGCGTGGGTGTAGGTAAAATCGGTATTCCAGAAAAGCCAGTTGTTCAACTGATAACGCAATCCGACATCAACACCTTTTCTTGCTGTTTTTCCTGAGGGTTCCACCACCGCTTCATCGCCTACATAAACAAACTCCTGTTCGAGAAAAAGATACCACAATGAGGCGTTTATTAACAAGTTGGGAAGAGGTTTCCACGAAAATCCCAAATCGGCATTGTAAGAAGCCGGCAGAACATTCTTCCCTTTTTCGGCAATTACCACTCTTGCATCATTGCTGTGAAAGCCTTTTCCTAACTTCAGAAAAGCATTAAAACCTGTATTAAAAGAGTATAAAAAATTAAGTTTCGGACTAAGTACAGCTTTTGCTTCAGACTGATTCTGATAGTTTTCTGCCAATTGATCCACAACATTAAATTTGAAATAATCTACCCTCAATCCTGCATTAATCAGCCACTTTCCGAAAGAGAGATCCCAACTGCCGTACCCGAATAGATTAGTCTGATTAATATCTCCCAGACTGAGGTATTGCAAAACGGTTTGTCTGTTCTTGGTATGAGAAAGTTCTATATCCTTATTATTATCATTTCGTAAACCGCCTCCTGTTTTAAAACTGATATTGTCATTTATTTTCCCGTTGTATTCCGATTGAAATCCCACAATCGTTCTGTTGTCTTTCTGCCTGATCTGATCTCCGTTGATGGGGTCATTCATGAAAAAGGTAAAATTGGAGTACAGTTCAAAATCATATTTGTTGAAATACACCTGATTTCTGATAAAAGAATCGTCATTCATTTTTCTTTCGTATTGAAGATTGAAATTGCTTCGGCTTGTTGTGCCTCCTTCCGTATTGTCTATTGCTCCAAAATGCGAAATAAGTCCGCTGTTTACAGCTCTTTCCGGTATCTGTCCGCTTGCATCCCATTTGCTGTTAAAGTGCGAAACAGAGACAGACAGTCTGTCTTTATCGCTCAGTCTTGAAGTATATTTTCCAAAAAGGTTGATGCGGTTGAAGTTTTGAGGAGCATCAAAATAATTATCCGTCATTAAAAACTCACCTGCAAAATAGGCAGACTGGTTGTTTTTGTTGAGTAGATTAAAAATCCCGTTGGTTCTGAAGGTATTAAATTGTCCGATTTCCAATCCTAAACTGCTTTTGTCGACGAAATCTCTGGTTTTAAAAGCTACAAATCCGGCAGTGGCAAAATCGCCTTTATCCGCAAAATAAGATCCTTTATCAAAATCGATGCTTTCTACGGTTTCCGGAATCACGAAATGCAGATCGGCATATCCCTGTCCGTGAGCGTGAGACACCATATTTACAGGCATTCCGTCTACAGAAATGGCAACATCGGTTCCGTGATCGGCATCAAAACCGCGCAGAAAAATCTGCTCAGCTTTTCCTCCTCCTGCGTGCTGCCCGATAAACAGCCCCGGAACTTTTCTCAGCAGATCCTGAGATGAAGCAACAGGCTGCACCTGCAAATCGATTTTCGAAATGGTATTTAAATTTTTTAAATTTTTCGTAATGGTGATTTCTTTAATCTGAAATGATTTCTTTTCTAAAATAATATTCATGTTTTCCAGATTTTTCAGAACGATCTTTTGGGTCTCAAAATCCTGATGAACAAATTCCAGACTATCCTGCAGATTTACATTTTCCAACGAAAAATTCCCTGAAATATCGGTATGCGTATGATACAGAGATTTAGAAATATTTTTTACCAAAACATTTTCTACCGGATAACCGCTTTCATCAGAAACAATACCTCTAACAATATTCTGAGAAAATATAAAAACCGGAAAAAGAAGCAATAAAAGAAATTTCATTTCATTTTTAATTTTTTGTTGTGGATTTTTAAACCTTACAGGCTGTAAAAACCTGTAAGGTTTGAGTAAGAATCTTTTTATGAATTAGTCGTTGCATAATCGTTCACTCTGTCTCTCCAGATGGAGTGATAGTGCACTCCGCTGAGAACAATCCCGCCCTGTACGGAAAATTCGATCCACACTTTTGGGCCTGCAATTCTGAAATAATCATTTTTTACCGTCATTGAAGTATTTCCGCTGTAATAAATGTAGGTATTGTCTAATTCTGAAGTGTAGGTTGCCAGAATAGAAGCTGCATTAGTATCGGAAACATCGTTTACATACGTTTTAATCACATTCAGTACCAGTGCTTTTTGAGTCGCATCCAAAGCAGAACACTGCAACCCTGAAAAAGCAGTCGGGAAACTCCAGTTGGCGTTAGGTCCGCAAACGAGATCCGTAAACGTTGTACCGGCTTTTGCAGTAGCAAGCTGTGTGGAAGAAAGTCCGCCAAGTAAAGCAACAATAGCATTTTTCTCCTGATCCATCGGGGCATACGTTGTAGAGTTAACCGCAAAAGACAACGGTTCTGTAGCGGTGAATAAAGGAGTTGCAGCCACCAAAGCACCATTGTTATAGGTATTGGCAATGGTTTTATGATGCCCTGTAAACATAATTTCGAATTTACCTGTTGCTGAAGGAGTTCCGAAGAAAGCCAGATAAAAATTTCCTGAGCCATACGTACTTCCGCCACCATTGGCATTGAGATAGTTATCGGCATACAGCAATTGCTGAATTTCATCATAGCCTTCATTAGCAGCGGTTCCGCTCATTTCTTTAATGACGGCTTTGGCGATACCTACCTGTGTTGCATTAAGATTTCCCAAAGGAATTCCTTTTCTTGCAGACATCGTGGCAGGAAGATTAGACCATGTTTTGATGTTGGCATACGTATAATCCAACTGAAGGGCTGCAAGCTGTGAGGAAGTAAGCGTAGCTTTTAACTGTTCGGTAAGGCAGACGATTTTGGAAACGCCTGTTACGGAACCACAAGCCGTAACATCTGTAGCGGCTACGGATGCTGCTCCAGTTGTGCCCACTGCATTATCGGATGCGCCTCCTCCTGTAGTGCTTGTAGAATTACCAGAATCTGCAGAATCGCTGTCACCCGAACAAGAAACGATAACCGTACCCAGTGTAATACCCAGAATACTTACCATCGAAAGGATCTTTTTCATAATATGTTATTTTAAAATTCATTACAAAAAAAATCAATAATCCGATGGGTTTCAGGAAAGTGTGGTCAATGATAAAATAGTTGTGGTGAAAGTGTATATTTTTAATTTTAACCTCAGTTCGGGACAAGAAATAAATTTAAATAATTGATTTATAGTATTATATATTAATTTATCGCAAAGAAAAACAAAAGATTTTTTTACTTATTGAAAGTTGGTAAGCTAAACAAAGGCACTTCGTTTATTTAAAAAAGACAAAAATGGTATTACTTTGAGAAGTTTTACGCCTTTGTATATCTTAAAAGCTGAATTCCTGATAATTGAATCTCTTTGTTTAACCTTGCGGTTAAGAAGACTTATCCCGAACTCACGTTAAATTATATTTTTTTAAGAAAGTCTTCTTCATAGGTATTGCCTACGGGAAGCACAATATCTTTTATATAGACTGTTTTGTTTCTGAAGGAAGTAATTTTCGATAAAGAAACAATACTGGAACGGTGGATTCTGCAAAAACTGTTCTCAGGAAGTTTTTCCAGCAGTTCTTTTAAGGTTATTCTTACCAAAAGTGATTTTTGGTTTTCAAAGTAAAATTTCACATAGTTATCCTGTCCTTCAATATAAAGAATCTCACTGAAAACAACTTTTACCAACCCGTAATCTACCCGAAAATAGATAAAACCTTCATCGTGGGCAGAGAGTAATCTTTTTTGCTCCGCCACTCTGTCGATTGCCATTTTAAAACGCTGAAAGCTAAACGGTTTCAGCAGATAATCGAAGGCTCCGATTTCGTAGCTTTCTACGGCATATTCTTTATAAGCTGTTGTGAAGATTACCAAGGTTTCCTGAGGAAGTGTTTTATAAAAATCTATTCCTGAAGTTGCAGGCATATTAATGTCCAGAAAAAGTAAATCGACAGGGTTGTTTTCCAGAAAATATCTTGCCTCGCTGGTTTTGAGGAAGGTCTTTTTTAAATCAACAGTATCAATATTCGCGCAAAATGCTTCTATAATCTCTAAAGATGGCAATTCATCGTCCAGTGCAATTGCTGTAATCATATCAAATTAATTTTCAGGTTTACAACAAATGCTTTTGGATCTTCTTTTATTTCCAGCGTGTGTTTCTGAGGATAATAAAGCATCAGTCTTTCTTTTGTATTCTTAATTCCGATATTGCTGGACTCTATATTTTTAGTGGTTACGATTCTGTTGAAAACCGTAAAATTCAATTCATTTTCCTTTATAGAGATTCCAATTTTTATTTCAGAATTTTCATCCGGATTTACGCCATATTTGAAGGCATTTTCCACAAAAGTGAACAAGATGAGGGGAGCAATTTTTTTATTATAAAAATTCCCTTCTTTTTCAAATTCGATTATAACGGAATTTCTTAGTCTTGATTTCTGTAGTTCGATATAATTGCTGATGTATTGGATTTCCTTTTCCAGCAACACTTCATTTTGATAGGAATCCTGTAACAAATACCGCATAAAATCTGAAAAAATCAAGACCGTATCTGCCGTTTTATCATCTTTTTTTATGGCGGAAGCGTATATGCTGTTGAGGGTATTAAACAAAAAATGGGGATGAATCTGTAATTTGAGATGAGAAAGTTCTGCCTGCAATTTTTCGTTTTTTATTTTTTGATTCTGCATTCTCTCGAACCAGAATGTGGAAAAAAACACGGTTCCTCCAAACAGGAATACCAAATGATCCACATCTGAAAAAAATATCTGAATTTTATGAAAAATTGTCTGATCATGGGATCTCGGATGGATGGGCAGCTCCGGAAAATCAGAAGGAAGGTGGGAGCCGAAAAGCATCCAGGGCAGAAGCAGAACAACCAACAGTCCGCCAAAAACGGAAAACCCGTATTGCAGATACTTCTTCTGAAATAAAAGTCGCGGGATAAGGTAAGTATAATTGATGTAAAAAAAGATGAGGATAAGCAAATTGCCCAATATATTTTCTGATAATTCCTTAAAATAATGCGGCTCTGAGCTCTCCATTGGAAACGCAGGAAATACAACGGGCTGTAACAGAAAAATCAGTACCCCTATAAAAATAAATACTTTTCTTTTGCTCATACTTATTCTGCAAAATTATTGTTTTTGTACTTGCAAAAATAAAAATGTTGTGAAGAGGGATATTTTTGGGGTGAATGTTTATTTAACAGGATTTCAAAAAGTGGCTTCGGCTCCGCTCAGCCACCTTCGTTTTACATTCAGCCACCTGGTTATATGCTCAGTTACCTTAGTTTTATATTCAGCCATCTGTTTATTCTCCTTTTCAAAATATTCTTAACTTTTAGTACTAAAAAAATCAAAATACAACAGGTGGCTTCGGCTCCGCTCAGCCATCTTTTGTGTTTCAGAAATAATCTTAGTTAATTATCAAATTCCAAGCTATGTTGTCTCCGGCTTCTCATAATGTCCTAGCCACGGCAGTTCGCACCTGCAATCACCCCTACTTTTCCAGAAAATCCTCCGAGGATTTCTTTTGTAACTCGTGCCATTTTGTGCATTTTTACTGGTTAACAGAACGAAGGTATTACAGAATTTTCCCATTTCAGGCACCTGTGAAAAAGATGACCGGTTTTGACTGCTTTTGACCGGTTTGAAAACCCATTTATTCGGATCATGTTCGGGTCTTCTTCGGATCGGCTTCGGAAAAATGGGATTTTTTCCGAAGGATGACCGAACAACAGTCGAAGGATTTCGGGAGAATTCTGAGTGGTTTTTGATTGGGGAATGATAATTTAGGTTAAAAAACATGACCGTTTTTGTAATCAAAAAACTAAATCTTGAAATAAAAAAGAGTCCGTCTCACAACTAATGAAAACGGACTTTTTTATGTTTTTTCTCGACCTTCTGATGGAGAATGGTTTTCGTACAGTGAATCTCAACCCATATCATAGAGTTATGATACAAACTCTTTTTATGTGGTTTCACCCGGGTTCGAATCAGAGACACTGAGATTATTAACTTCTACCTCTAAATAACTGATATAAAAAAACTTATGAAACACTATTAATATCACTCATTTATAAAGAAACAGAATAATCTCAATGATATCATGATTTTATATTCCGGTTACTCTTTCAATTACTATTAATTAATAAAAATTTTCCTCCATTTGGCAATTGTATTACGGCTTAGATTAAAATGTTTTGCAAGAGCAACATTGTTGTAATGATTCTTCTTCTGATAATCTAAAATTTTCAGTATGGTCTCTTTATCATAGGATTTATGTTTCTGGTTGAGTCTGTTTATGCTGTCATCACCCTTACCAAATATAATTTTATTAATTCTTATTACATCTAATACCGTTAAGTGATTCTGTAAAAGCGGTAAAAGCTCTTCTTTTCTTTTTGTAAATTTTTTCTCTACAATGTCTCTGAAAATTTTGTTATAATCAGGCTGTTCAAATTTTCCCATTTACAATATAGTTAAGATTATATATTATTTATATTCTAAATTAATGCAGGTTTTTGGTTATTTACTTTCATTGTACATTTCTGTCTGAATATTACATCTGAGAATACTTATTAATCCACTTATAAAGCGTATTTTTAGGAATTCTATATTCGTCAATTATTTCTTTTTTATCCTTCTCTCCTTTTTCAATTAATTCCAGAATAAATTCTATTATTTCTTTCGTATAGATGTTCTTACGAAATTGAGGAAGAGTTGAATTTTTACTATTTTTTGAAACACTACTTTGTGGAGGGGAATAAAGAATCAAATGTTGAGTATATATTCTGAAAAAATCAAACTTTAATAATTTACTCCATTTGAGAAGCAAATCGGTTTCCAGATTTTCGGAAGCATACATCATTTGTATTTTTTCCTCATCACAATCAAAAAAATTACAAATTCTGTCCAGCGTTATATCTTCATGCTCCAAAACTTTACTTTTTATTAGATGTCCTATGTGTATATTTTTAAAATTAAATTTCATTTTTAATCATTTTAGTTTTTAATAATCGTTGTTTTATAGATTATATGATGACCATCAAACAATTTTAAAATATATGATCCTGTGCTTAAGTTTTTCAGAAATATACTGTTGTGAAATTTTGATTTCGGAATAATAATCCTTCCTGATAAATCCAATATTTCATATTCTGAAACATTTTTATCGCTTACTACAGTCAGCCAGTCATTTACAGGGTTGGGTACTACTTTTATATCACTTTCTGTTTTTTTAATATCAGCAGTTGACAGTACTCCGGTAATAGTAAGTTGTCTTTTATTGGAACTTTCCTGAACACAGACACCCATTGCAACAATCTCGTTAAATGTCTTTCCAATAAATGACGAAGGCGAAGCTGTATTGATATATGAAAGTCCTTTCACGGTATAAGAGCCTATTGGTAATACTGTAAAATCCGCTGTCGGATGAAAAGCCTCTACCTTATTTGTACTGTTGTTCACTGCAATATAAGTATAGTTGTAACCTGATGGTGTATTTATGGTTTCATAAACCATTCCGGGTCCGTTAAAAGTCAATGTGTAAGTATTGGCATTGGCAGGATTACTAAAATTACATAAATACATAAAATAATTTGTTCCCTCGTTAAGTACTACGGATCTTGTGGAACCGGAAGCATTTACAACTCCATAATATGCCCCTGTAGAGTTTGATGTTAAAAAACCTGACAAATTAGGTGGTGTAGCTGTATACACTGAAGTTATAAGAAAGCCGGAATTTTTAGAAATCGTATAATTTCCTGTCTGCGTTACCCGAAACTGCACAAGATGAGTGGGATAATTATCATTGAAGCTGATGGGTGTTACATTATCTGCACTGGAATACCCATGTATTGCTGAATTTGTAGACGGCGCATTAAAAATGATCGATTTTGTACTAAAAGGTTCACTGGCTGCCGCTGCACCTGTCATATTAAGATTCGCAACCGCAGATCCTGCATAAGTTGTTACAGCAAAAGTGGGACTGATGTAACTTCTAAATGCTTCACAAGCTGATGCTATGGTAAAATTATTATCCGAGATATCAAAAAATTCTGCATTTGGATTGAGCAATGCACTTACTTTTATTATTGCCTTAGTTGTAGCTGGAATATTGGGAATTGTTACAACATAACTTCCGTTGTTTAAAATATTGCTCGCTAAAATATAAGGAAAACTCAAACCTCCATCAATAGATAAAAACAGATTAACGGTATTAGCTATTGAGTTTGTATTATTTACATTCCAGCTTATCATAGCACTGCTATTGGCATTCAGCGTTATTCCTGAGGCATTTGGATAGCTTACACTTAAAGGTCCGCAATCAGCAACCGTAACATTAAGATCATCTGAATCAATCCCTCCGTTTGAAGCATTATTATCCCGAACAGTTAATCTCAGATTGATATTTCTTGCAACGTTGGGCAATGCTTCTCCCTCATTCAGTGGAGGAACATTCTGGTTATTGAGGATGAAATTCAGTTTTGGAAAATATCTTTCTCCATTTATATTACTTTTAACCGATCTGAAAAGCGGTGCAGTAGCGCTGTTAACCGCAGTATAACCACCAACACCATTTAATGTGGCTCCAAATGCACCTTTATCATTAGCCGTAGCAGCATCATTTTCTTCCCAGGTATAAGAAAGATTGGCATCATTCGCATCCGTTCCTGTTCCCAAGAGCCTGAAAGGTGTATTTTTGGGTATGGTAATATCGGCTCCTGCATTGGCAGCAGGCGGTGTATTACTGCTTGTAACGATTGTATAGCATGTAGAAAGGGTCTGTATTCTGTTCAGAATCTGATCCAGACTTCTTGCATGAAAGTAGGATTCATAATTATTATAAGGGTATCTCTGGTCTACAGGATAAGAACAGTTTGTTCCATATGCCATAAGAGTGGCTCCGCTCCCGGGTTCTACTGCTCCGCTACTGCTCCAGCTATTGGCGCAAAAAGTATCTCCGGGGGAGTCTCCTCCTGTAGCATTGTAGCTATGGCTTGCCCCGAATTGATGTCCCATTTCGTGAGCTATAAGATTTGTAACAAATCCCAGACTGTTTTGTGCTCCCCAGTTAGACCACCCCAAAGCTTTTGAAGAATCATTACAAGGCTGCCCGCCAGCTGTTCCGCTTGCTCCTCCCGAAGTACTTATATTTACCGTATGTCCTATATCATATTTATTATAAGTAAGAAGTCCTGAATTATTCATTATTACAAAACCTGCCTGGCCTGCACTTCCTCCGGTTCCTGTAAACGGATCTGTAGCAGAGTTGGTGAAAAGAATGCTTTTGTTCAGTGTTTCGGATATCAAAGTAAAAGTAACGGAAACTTCAGATTCATAGATAAGATTAACTGCATTAATCTTGGATACAATTTCATTAAGAACTGCATCCGCACTGCCTAATGATTCTACCGATTCGCCTGTGGCTGCAACAGCCATACGATATTTTCTGAGCTGTGATCCGATCGGAAAATTGGTTACTGATTTTGATATTATGGAACCATCATGAGTTTTTGAAAGGAAATCTTCAACATTCGCACTGCAGATAAAAGCCTCTTTTTTCATGGCTTCACTTAAGCTGTATATTCTGTAATGATCTGAAGAAGAGCTCCCTGATCTTTCCAATGCATAATATTTACCCTGATAAGTTTTAATAATTGCACTCAGCCTATTATTGTATAAAGAGAGTTTCATTGAAAACTTTCCATCTTCACTTTTACCGTCAAATGTTATAATCGACGCAATTCTATCCGGTATAAGATCATTCTCATTTAAAATAAATTTTACCAGACCGTTCTCAGGAAGAAGGATTGATATATTTCCCTTCATTTTCTGAGACGTTTCTTTCTTTTTATAAAACTGAGTCTCAAACTTTTTAAAATCTATCTTGATTTCAGTGTCTGAAGAAGTCTGTTCTAATGAATTTTGTCCCAGAATAGTAATGGAAATAAATGTATAAAATAAAATGACTATTTTTTTCATATTCTACTTTTTAAAGCAATCAATTAAAAACATGTTGTTTAAAGTAAAGAACTTAGAATCTCAAGTATCTGAAGTTTATTTTAAAATCTCTAACCCGATCATTTTGAAAATCCAGATACAGTGTTGCCTGTTTGCCCCACCAGGTTGTATACAGTTCATAGCTCCAATGATCCGACGGATAAAAATTAAATTCCTGTCCCAGAATGGAAATAACTTCCTGTTTGGTTTTTCCTATGAGATATTTATATTTTTCAGACATATAGAGCTGGCAATGTTTGAAATGAACAGCTTAAAAAGTAAAATTTTAAGCTGTTCACATTTTTATATTTTAATGTTATGGTTTCCAGAATGTCCACTTCTGTCCATTAAAAACCACCAAACGATGTTTGTCTGCAGTTGCTCCTTTCAGAAAAACCATCATTCCGGGTGACGGATTCTTGATGTTGGTATAATTGGTAACTATAGGAAGAACCATGGCTTTGTTTCCTGAATCCAAAACCAGAACACCGTCCGTTGTTGTGGCAGAATTTCCGATCACAGCTTTTGCTCCGGCTTTGTCTGCCAGTGGAGCCGCCTGAGGATTTTTCACTACCGTTTCTACCGCTGTGCTGTAGCCTGATTGTACACTGAGATCTGTCCAGCCTGTGTTCTCATTTTTTACTTTAACTTTATATTCCGATGATGCAGACACATCAAAAATAAAAGTACCACCTTTAGCATTATTGGCTCCTGCAGGAACCGTTTCTACATAAGGGAGAACAATTCCTTTGTTATTTGTATCCCCGAATTCCAGTAAAACGGAAGCACTGCTTAAATCGTAATTGGTAGGATTAATTGTTTTCTCCCCGATTCTTACCTGAGAAAATGATAAAACCGAGGTGTATATTCCGATAAGTATGATTATTTTTTTCATTGTTTTATATTTATATTTGATAACACAATGGGCATGGTCAATAAACACCATTACCCAATGGTATTAAAAAGTTATGGACAAGTCTGTGTATTAAAGCATTTCCAGCCTTCACCGGATCCGGATCCTGTATAGATTTTCAGACATCCTTTGCCCGAATTTTCATCCGTATCAAACACCATCATTCCCACAACAGGAATAGCAATACTTCCTTCAGGATTAGAATTTCTGGTAATCACGAAACCTTTCGTTTTTGATTCTAATACGGTATACGCCGAATTTCTCAGCATCGGCCAGTTTCCATTGCCTGCTCCTGCTCTTCCTAATAGGGTAATCCCATGTTTTACCGGAACTGAACTGCCTGTATCGGTAGGTGATTCATAGCAAACCGCCAGATTGATTCCGAAATCAATACCATCCAAATCAACATTGGTTACAACTACCGTAGTGATTCCATCTGTAGGAGTGCTGTCTGTAGATGTAACATTAACATAGTTTGGCGG
Organism: Chryseobacterium urinae; assembly: GCF_030518295.1. NCBI lineage: Bacteria > Pseudomonadati > Bacteroidota > Flavobacteriia > Flavobacteriales > Weeksellaceae > Chryseobacterium > Chryseobacterium urinae. Next base: position 76,220 of record NZ_JAULSJ010000004.1, read on the forward strand.
CAATGAAGATGAAACAGGGGCCGTTGCTCCCACTGTCTGCATTGCGTTTGTAAGTATTATGGTATAGGTTCCTGCGATTACATTGCTGAAACTGTATATTCCGGTTGCAGTACTCACCATTTGGGAATTTACAATGATCCCGTTTGGATCTACCAGATTTGCATATACATTACCCGCAGTATAAGGTACTCCGCTTGGTATTCCTCCATCCGTATCGGTATAAACTTTTCCACGGACAATCTGCTTGGTAAAGTTATTGGTTCCGGAGAAATCACAGCCAAAGTTAACTGACGCATAACGATTAGCAAGATTTGAACTGATGCTTCCGGTTCCTCCTCCATTAATTACAATCTCATTATCTAATTTAAAGCTAAACTCATTGGCATAACCGTAATTTCCATAAGCAGAATACTGAGGATCTACTCCTATACCCGGTTGTGAAGTTCCATTAGATTTCACAACATTTCCTGTAACAATCTGTGTTGTAGGGGTACTCGTTAAAATCTGAGCCGGAAGCGGAGATAAAAACTCTACACTTTCAATCACATTTATTGTTGAAGACAGCGATCCGTCATTATCCAGTACCTGCACAATAGACGGTACACTGTAAGGTGTATTCGTTCCTGCTTTGTATATTGTAACTTTCCAGGTTGAAGACTGGTGATAAGTTCCATTCGGAATGTTATTTATATTTCCTGTCGTACTTCTTATAAAACCAGGCTGAAAATTATTTTCAATACCTGCAGTAGATTGGGGAACATCAAAAACAAAATTATAATTCGATTGTAATAAAGATGACCCATAATCCAACGCTGTAAGTTCAAACACAACGTCTGCTTGCTGGCTCACTCCCGTTCCTCCAATAGCATTACTGTATTTATATTTTGCGCCTACCGTATTTGCCGTACCGGAAATCAAAACTCCTCCGGATAAATTTAACTTAGTTGCCGTACTTCCCATACATTCATTCTGAACCACAGGTGCTGTCGTTGCCGAAGATGTATTGTTGCCAGAAACAGGATCTGATACATTTCCACTAACAGTAGCTGTATTCAGATACGTTCCTGTAGAATTTGCTAAAGCCGTTATGGTGAGAGTACTTGCTGCTCCGTTGGCTAAATTTCCAATTGCCCAAATCCCTGTTGCCGGGGTATAAGAACCTGAGGTTGCTGTAGAACTCTGATAGGTATAACCGCTAGGCAAGAGATCTGTTACAGAAACTCCGGCAGCAGCATCAGGGCCGTTATTGGTAACCACCAAACTAAATTGTACAGGGCTGCCTACATTTGGTGTGGCATTATTAACAGTTTTCACAATCGAAAGATCCGCTACAGGATCAATAATCGTATAAATTGCAGATACAATACTCTGGAAACATCCCGCAGCTGGTGCTATTAATACATTTCCAGTAGAATTCTGTATAGAAAACTGAATCGTTTCATTAGATTCTGATATATTATCCTGATTGATCTGAATATAAGGCGCTAAACTAATAGCAGTTGCATCTGTTCCATCATAATTTCCTGCAGGTATTGTTACTGTAATTAATCCTGTTGCAGGTATTGTAGTATAATCTACTCCTCTGGTGGCTGTACCTCCGGTTATATTAATCTGAATGGTCTGTGCTGTGGTAACACTCCCATTGATGGTTAATTTTGGAAGATTAGCACTCGGTATTGTTTCCAGACCACTGCTGGACGCGGTTGATAAATTGGCAATACTGTTGAGAGAAGTTATCGACACATCATCAATAAAGTTACCGCCACCCAATCCACTAGACGCCGTACTTTTTGCATAATATGAAAAAAATACTGTTTTTGCCACCCCTGAAGTATTGTTCCAGGTTCCGGTATATCTTGTCCATCCTCTAACATCGGTTGCACTTTGTGTTAATCCTGTATTAATCGTGCTATTCCCTGTTAAAATAAAAGAATGGGTTCCGCCTTGTCCATTATTGTCTGAAAACTCCGCAACGTTTTGATCATCTATACGCAACCCCATTACATCAACTCCATTTCTTCCCCGGTGCAGAAATGACCACGTAAAACTTTCTCCGGGTAGAACACATATTGGTTCTTGTTCAAGCATTCCATTGGTATAAGCATTTAATTCTGCCCAAAATGATCCCTGAGATGATAAAACCGGAGAACCTCCTTCCAGTTGTCCATCACTCCAGTATTCAATTAAACTGCCTTGCGTAGGAATTACCGGGGTTCTGTTGCCGGGCATTGCTGCCGCTTCCGTAGTGCTCCATCCTCTTACATCGCCTTCTCTTGGCATACCAGCACCATCAAGTTCAAAACCACCGTTTACAAAATTTCTTACTGCTGGTTTAGTAGAGGCAAATACCTGCAATTCTGTAAATTCGAGGTTGTCATCCTGCAAATTAAGAATCAGCACATATCTTGCTTTATGTATACCAACGTGCATATTGATTTGCCCACCAGGGAAAGCCGGTCCTCTCTTAGAATTATCTACAGCGGGAACCGGACCGCCTCCCAACACAGTCTGGGAATCCACAAATCCTGCAGGATCTGTATATACTAATCTGTTGTATAAATAACAGGTATTATTAGCAGCAATATAAGTATTCGGATTAAATCCTAAATTACCTCCCACTGTGCTGGGATAGGTAATCAGCATAAATCTTCTGGAACGTCCGTTATCCGGAACTACCGATCCTAATGTTACGTTATCGATAATATAGTCTGAACCCAGATCCACCAGAAAATATTCTGCATTAGGCGGAACTGCAGCATTACCTGTAATCGCAGCTGTATTAAAATTACCATCTACCAGATTAGACAGTGAACTTCCGCCTGCCGAAGAGGTTACGGTTTTTCCCAGTGCCAAATTCGTCTGGGCATTTGCTCCGCTTGCTAATAAGAAAAGCAGGCAAACCAAAAATAGTTTTATGTTGTTCATTTTTATACTTTATATAAATCTTAATTATTATGTAACCATATTCCATTATCTGTCTGAAAACCTGTAGCTTTAATCTCTTTCAGTAGAGTGAATCCTTAAAACAAAATGTTTGACAAACCCTATGACTATTTTGAAGATGACAGATATTGATCTTTATACAATAAATGGCGGAGGCTTGTTGAAAAATTGATACCATTTTCCTGAATCCTTAAAAAACAGATAGAAATAGGTGTTTTTTCTGATGAAATGTTCTTTAAATAGTCTTATTAAGAAAACATAATTATTAAAGTTATTTTTGATATCGGGATTTGTATTCGAAGAAAAAACAGCAGAAATCTTTTTCACCAGTGAAGTTGAAAAAAGCCAATCATCATCTGAACTCTTATATGTTTTTATTTGTGTTTTTTTTTCAGAGCGATTTTTTCTGCTGTCTACTGAACCTAATTTAGTATCTGTTTTTTGAATGTTCTTATGTTGCTTAGTCTGTTTTTTTCTGATAACGAAAAGAGATTTTCTTTCTGCTTTTACTTTATCTGCAGTGGGATCTGAATCATAATTTTCAATAATTATTGCGCCTCCCATCTTTATGATTTGGGTATTAACGACATCCTGTGAGTGCATACAACACCCGCAGGAAAAAGACAGTAAAAACCCTAACCAGAATTTCATCATTTTCTGTTGAAGAAAGACTTTATTCTTTCCGTTGTGTCTGCGAAATTATATACCTACGAGTGCAAATGATGAAAATGAGGTATTAAAAAGTATTAATAAAAAGAAGAAATAATTAAAATATTCATTAATTTTAAAAAATTAATAGTCTAATAATCAACAAATTAAATTTATCGATATATTAATAATGTTTTACAGCAATTTTTTATCGTATATGTTTGCAGTCAACAAGTAATTCAATGAAGAAAAATCTATCTTTTTTTATTCTGTTCTTTTTTACATTCTGTTTCTCGCAGGAAGAATATCTTCAGAAACTCAAAAAAAGAATTGAGTATAACATCGATAATAAAACACAACTCCAAAAAATTGCAGATCTTGAAAAAAATAAATTCGGAAAAACAAAAGACAGCCTTTATTTTATCTCTTATAAATATGCACTTCTATTTACTTTTAATCAGGATAAAAAAGACAGAATTTCCCATTTTCTTACGCTTATGGAATTATGGAAAGCCAATAACAACAAATACTCTATTGTTATCACCGATGTTAATTTTTCTCTGGCTCTGCATTTTGAAAATTACTCCAGTAATCTGAGCTTTTACTACCTGAATCAATCAATAGAAAACGAGCTCAAAATTAAAAACTCCAAATCTTTACCTCATCTATATCACGTTAAAGGCAGGCTGTATTACAATGAGAAAAAATATGACAAAGCCAATGAATATTTCACAAAAGCCCTTAAGCTTTACGCTCCCGACCAATATTTATATATCTCATCCATGTACAATAATTTCGGATTGGTTTATATAAAAAAAGATGAAAGCAACAACGCTATTCAGGAATTTAAAAAAGCTTTAGAAATTCTGACTAAGAAAAAAAACATGACCCATCAAGAACATTTGTTTTTTTTACATATTAGTGAGAATCTTGCAGAAGCGTATATAAAAAACGGCAACCGAAATGAAGCTCAGGCGTTATTAGAAAATCTTTTTAACCAAAATAAAAACAGAGAAGATCTTGTGCGGGATCTGGTGATTATCTGCAAAGATTTATATGGAGTTTATAAATCTGATCAGAATACAGGAAAAATGAATGTTATTATTGATTATCTGAAAAATTCAGAAAAAAAATCACCCGATTTTGATACCCGATTACTTATATCTGAAACCCTTACAGATTATTATTTCAACCTCAAAAATTATAATGAAGCCAAAGTCTATCATTTTAAAACACTTCAGATTAAAGATAAAATGATAGCAGACAACAAGGAAATGATGGGATATTTAAATGAAGCTTTAAATAAAACCATCATTAAAAACATTAATCAGAAGTATGATAATGAGATACATTCTCAAAAAGTGCAAAGATCATGGATTATTCTTATCGGCATTATTATTATTTCATTTTTAACCTATTTTTTCATTTCTACATTCAAGAAAAGAAAAATAGAAAAAGAAATGAACGCTCAGCAGAAAACAATCTCAGACCAGAAAGAATTAATCTTACAGCAGAATCTGAAATTGCAGGAAGAGAAAATAAGAAATCTGCATCTTAATCTCAATATAAAGCAGGAAACCGCAAAAGCATTTTTAGAAAAAATTAAGAAGGCCAGAAAGTCTAACCTGAACAATCCGGAAAGTATACTTAAAGAGCTTTATTTCGACTTAAACAATTTAATAAATATTGATAAAAGAAATATTGATTTTACTGAACAAAACTCTGTGGAGAACCAAAACTTCATCAAAAAACTATCCGAACAATACCCTATCCTTTCGGAGCAGGAACTTCAGTTATGTGTTTATTTCAGGCTGAATTTAAGCGCAAAGGAAATTTCAATGTTAGAAAAAATTACCGATGGCAGCGTTCGCGTTTATAAGAGTAAAATTAAATCTAAAATGAACATCCCAAAGGAAAAAAGCATTGAAGAGTCTCTACAAAATATATAATATAAACCGGTTTATACTTAATCTGTTTTAAAGTTATTCAATTTGATTGTGATTGTCAGAAAACACATTTTTTATCCTCAAATTATTCTTAATTTGATTTTTCAGGAAATCCCGAATAATCTCCGTCCTTTTTTTGGACAAAGACTCAGATTAAATTAAAGTATAAGCCCCAAGATACTTGCTGTTACACGCAAGCGTTTCTTTCGCATTTCTGAAAACCCTTCAAGGATTCCTTTTGTAACTCGTAGCATTTTGTGCTTTTTTTATTGGTTAACTGAACGAAGGTATTACAGAATTTTCCCATTTCAGACACCTGTGAAAAAGATGACCGGTTTTGACTGCTTTTGACCGGTTTGAAAACCCATTTCTTCGGATCATGTTCGGGTCTTCTTCGGACCGGCTTCGGAAGAATGGGATTTTTTCCGAAGGATAACCGAACAACAGTCGAAGGATTCAGGGAGAATTTTGAGTGGTTTTCTTCTATTCAGGTTGACTAAACTTTTTGCTTAGCCCCCAACTTTTGCGTTTGATCCAATGTTTCACCTGACAAAATAAAAAAGCACCTACAAATCTGCAAGTGCTTGATTTAAAAAGTGGTCCCACCTGGGCTCGAACCAGGGACCACCTGATTATGAGTCACTGCAGGATTTCCGTAATTCACTGTCTATTAAGGGGACAGAAAAGGAGACTGTTTTATTTTGTTTGATGATTTATTATGTTCTAAGACCATCTACTAAAAAAGTCTTGCAAGAAATCTTGCAAGAAAATGTGGGATTGGAGGAACCATCAATGTCAATTAATAATCCAAGCATTTAAAAGATATAAATATATTTACATCACGGCTACACACATTTATTTTTTTAAAAATTATTTTTTTAGTTTTATCAAATTATCCTCGAAATCACTTTTTACTGTTTCCCATGATTCAAAAAACTCATCATTGTTTAAATAACCTGCTGTAGGTTGTTTTTTAGTTAAGCGTGCAAAAATTACGGGGTGCGAAATACTAAAAGTATAAACTCCCTCACTTTTTTTCTCGAATTTCACCGAAAGTGATGCATCTTGAAAAACCTTAGCTGCTACCGTACTTCCCGTTACACCAAGCTTCGCGTCTAAGCTTGCGGATATTTCTTGGTCGACTTTTACAGTAACACTCATATTTTCTATCACACAATCTGCTACAACCAAAACCAGTTTTCCATTTAAAAATGCTCTCTTAATAGACTTTGAATTATCCAACTTTTCAATATATTCAACTATCTTGTCTCGTCTAAGTTTTCTTAAATAAGCCTTTCCAATATTTAATGTTACAACTGTTTCTTTTTCTTTTTCAAATCCCCCATTTATACCTACGACATCATAAATTTTTGGTAAAAGAACTTCTACAGCAAATTTTGATTTTTGTTTCTCTTCAAGGGTGATACTGCCACCAGACCCAACACCAGCAAAATCATTTAAAGATAGCCAATCTACTTGAGCTGAATCGTTAATGCCGATACAGTTTAACATATCACATAGAAAATTACCATCTGAAAGTGAATTCTCATAAGATGTTATTAGTCCAAAATTATCTGTTGGATAACTAAAAATCTTGTAACCTTTTAAATCGTTTCCTATCGCTTTCTTTATCGCTTCACCCATAATCTTATTATAATTTTGAGCATAATAAAAATTGTGAGCAAATATTGTAAAAAAAATGCACTGGCTAAATAAATTGTTTTTTTCATTGTTTATTAATTTTTAAGTTTAACTATTTGTTTAAATTGCGATCTTAGCTCATCAACGTCATTAAAATTCTGTGAGATACCACCATTTTTTATTTAATATTATAGGAATGGAAATCTTATGGGGTTTCAGAACGATAGACTTTAATAAATATAAAAATATGGAATACAAAAATTCCCATTAGAGCAAAACAGATGATTCTACCGGAATCTAATATAGATGCTATTGAAAAAATTTCGTGCTTAATTTCTTTGTGGTTTAAATTTAAATAGTCAATAAGTTTGCTCCCGTATTCAACATAATTGTCAATAATTCCAAAACATAGGATTATACCTAAAATACTTACTAAGATTCCGACAAGTGATAATATTTTCATAAGTTCGTTTTTAATTTTAATATCCTCTGTTATTTTTAAATTCTTTTTCACATTTTAAGGAGCAAAATTCTTTCTTTTCAGTTATACATTGAAACTTGATACCTTTATGATAGTCTTTTATATAACGATAAATTTCCGGTGTATTCCATCCACTTTCCATGATTGTCATTCTAAAACCCAAAACTTCGCCCATAGCCAGATAGGTAGGTTTAAGTAATTTTTCTTGAGAAAAAATATTTCCGCACCATTTACATTTTCCATCTTCATGTCCACAAACCTCAAAAGAGGTAACTTCACTCAGGTCTTTTATGTTTTTAAGATCGTTTACTAACTGTTCAAACGTTTGAAGATATTCCGGATCTTTCTCCAATCTTAAAAGTTCTTCTTGAGTTGGAATATTTGATGTCTCAATATTAGAAGTGGAATTGGTTGAAAAATTATTTCCGAAATTATTATTTTCTTCAGCTTCATTTTCTTTAAACAAATCTTTATCATCATCTAATTTTCCAAGATTGGAGAATCGAAAGTTTTGAATACCTTTTCGATCTTCATGATCATAGATTGTAATGATAGAGAAAGATATGATTAGATAAAAAAATATATTTGAAAATACCGTAACCTTATTCTCATCATCTTCAGATTTTCCAATTGAAAAAAGTAAAACTGATAAAATCTTTAAGATAACTATTATACCTATAAAAGGTAGTATAAAAGATGTTTTATAAAGGATATCAAAATTGAAATTTTTAAGGTAACTAATATATCCCATTGATTTATCTTCTCTTTTTTACAGTAGACTTGTTTACCGGAACTTTTGTAAGATCATTTTCGATATCGCTTGTCCTTTTAAATTTATTTCCATCATAAACATCTGTCAAAGTATTCTCTGCACAATTAATCAAGACCTTAACTATTGAATTTGAATTTTGATAATCATAATATGTGATTACTGCCTTTGTATAGGATAGTAAAGTAACTTTTTCTAGATAATACATTTTTGAACCAACCGTTCCTTTTGAAAACACTCCACCACTGTTTGAGAAATACAATGTTACATTTTGGGAAAGATATTCTTGAACATCATTATCATTGTAAAAACATTTCTGGGCGGAAATTTCAATGATTGTCAAGAAGAGGAGTAGACTGATAAAAATTTTCTTCATGATTTTATTTTTTATTTTTAAATTCTTTAATCTTTTCCAAGGTGGGACAATTGAGTTCGTTATATTTCTTCTTGATTTCATCCGCAGTAAGACTATTCTTATTTCCCTTGATACATTCACGTACAAAATATTCCGTGACATTATAACTGGACGACAAAACTTTGACAATCTGGGTATTGAAACTTGTTCTTTTTTGTGTATTTTTATCCATTAGTTATATTGTTTCATAAAGGAAATAAATATATCAACATCTCTATATCCAACAAAGATATATAGTATAATGAGCGATTTTTTTGATAGACTTGATAAATACATGGAATACAAAGGTTTCAACGATAATAAAATTACCGTTGAAACTGGCATATCAAATGGCTTAATTGGAAAGGCTAGAAAAAGAGGAGGATTATCTCAAGAAAATATATCAAAAATACTAAACACATACCCCGACCTTGATGCAAATTGGTGGTTTCGGGGAAATGGAAAAATGTTAATATCTAATGAATTCTCCAATGAAAATTTGGTTGATTGGGAGAAAGTTATTAAATCTCAGCATGAATTACTTACGCTAAAAGACAAAGAGATTGTAAGATTGAAAAACTTAAATAAATAAAAGAGGTGCCTAATGACACCCCTTTACTATAAGCTTTGTCCTAATGGTATTATTTTGTCAGGATATTCTAAAGTTGCAGTAACAGGCTTAAGTGCATATCCACCTGATTGTAAAGGAATTTTAAGTACTCCATATATTTTTGCAAGAATATTTTTCCCCATAATACTATTACTACTTGAACTAATTTCGGGTACTTTTATATGTAACTCATATGTTTTCTTGTCGGTACCGATAAATTTGATTTCTGCTGATATTTTTTCATTTCCAACAGTAAATTCCGCCTGCTTAACTTCTGCAATTTTGTCTTTTTGGTACAAAACAGGTTTTTCACTATCTTCAAAGTTTATTGGAACTACCCAGTTGAGTTCATATTTATCATTATCACTTTTTTGAGCAGTATAAGATATTGCTTTTTTAGGAGGATTTGGTATCGGGTGAACCGTTGTTGAAAAATCCCTTTTGACAGGTAAAATTATTTTCTTGTTGTTTATATTGTCTCTTGTTTTGATCTCTAGATTAATTGGAATTTTATCCGAAACAGTCTTTCCTGAAAAATGTATTTTATTTGGAATACCCGATAATGTAAATCTTACAGAATTTTTAGAGTTTGGAATTCGTTCAATTTTACTTAATATCACAGAATTATCTTCGAATGAGCTTTTATCAACTACATTTATTTCCCAGAAGTGTGGACTAATAAATGACTGTGAAAAACCATCAATATCAATATAAAATTCGAAGTTATTACCATCAGACATTAATTGATCAGAAATATTAAATTTGATGTCGGTCAATGATGAAATTTGAAAATATGAAATGATATCGTCAAGATTTGGCAACTTAACATAATTGGTTTTCAATATTTTCCCATCTTTGTAAACAAAAGTTTCAAAGTCTGTACCTCTAAATGTACTTGATGCGTCGAAAGAATTCTTCATATTTGTTTCTACACTTGCAACTTGTGCAGATATATTAATTCCTAAATCACTTTCTATCTTTTTATATTGCTCACTACTTGTAAATCTACCTACTGTTAATCCTTGAAAACTTTCAAGGTAATAAGCCTTATTATTGTATTCAGGATATTTTTTATAAAAATCCCATAGATTAAGCATCAACTCGGTTGTTTGATTATTTTTCACAGATAATATATTACTTAATGGAGACTTAAATACTCCTTCGTAAAGATACAATCCGAATTTCCTTTCCACATCTGCATCAATAGCTGCACTTAAAGCAGCACCTGCATACTTAACATTTCCTTTCGATACAATATTCAAAAATTTAGAGCAATTAGTGGTATAGACATAGCTTGGAAAAGTATTTTCATCAACTAAATTGAATCCGTCTTTAGTATCTGATATTTTGTTAATAAATTTATTTGTTTCAAAGTTTAATTTTGATGCATCCATATTTAACTTTAGTTCATCTTCGAAAAAGATATAGCGAAACAGACTTGATCCATTAATAGACATCGAACTAACCTTTATAGTACTTAAATTTACTCTTAGAAAATTTTTAATATCCGAAGAAATATAATCTCGATCAGAATCTTGTTTTCTAATTACGTTACATGAAACAGTATGTTTTCCAAATTGAATCTTCAATTTACTACCTAAGGTTTCGTCTTCATAATTTAGTCTTGGAAATAGTTTCTGTTCATCCAACTGACAGAATGCATTGGTAAAAACAAAACATAGTAATAGAATAGTGTGTTTTTTCATTTTTATAATGTTATTAGTTTCATCAAACATACAATAAATCATAAAATTATGAAATCACCCTTTTGCGGTATTTGGAATAATGAAAATTTTCATTTTTCAATTACGTTAAGGATTAATAATAAAAATTAAAAAAACTAATTTATGGTACTTGTAAGATTTTTAGGCTCTTCTATCCTACTTGACTAATTTTATTTTTCTCTCATAAATCCTAAACCAAATTTAATTAGATTAAAAATGACAACATTACATAAAGTACAATGTATACTTTTCGTGTAATTTATAAGACTTTACACGTACTTTATGGTACTTTTAAGGAACATTTTTGTCGTAAACTAGTCAGGTTGAAAATTAAACCTAATTTTCAAAAGTCTTCATCTGGTGAGATGAGACGTGGTTTTCTCTCATGTATTACAAAAAAACACTATTATTTTGCACTGAAAAAAACCGTACCTATTGATAAGCAAGTGCTAGTTTTTTTAAAAAAATTCAAATTGAAGGGCACCAATGGATTACCCTTAATTTACATTTATATCATATCAAGTTTTACAGCGACTTTTTTTACTTTTTGTATTGTTTTTGTTGACATTTCAAGAAGTTTTCCAATCTCTCTCAAAGTTCTTCCTTTTTTAAGATATTCTAAAGCCTTCTTATTTTTTGTTTTATTTATGAAGTTAAAATCTCCTTCATTCGTTCCGACAGGTCGACCTAAAACTCCACCGTTTTGAACATATACCATTCTACCAACCGAGGTTCGCTCCAAAATATTCTCTAATTCCATTTCATATAAAGATGACATTACAGAAGAGATCATTTTCCAGATTGGATTTTTCTTTCCATTTGATCGTGACTGAAGACCAATGTTTCGTACAATTACATTGATTTCTTTTTTTTCCAACCACTCCAACGTTTGGATAACGTCGCCAGTACTCCTGCCGAGACGTGAAAATTCTTCAACAACAATCTCGGATATCTTTCCATCATCTACCAACCTAATTAATTCCTTCGATTTTGGACGGTTTTTAAAACTTACTGACCCCGATATCTTATCAAGAAAAACAATATCATATTTTTCTTTGTCAGCCTCAAATCTGTTTCCGGTCTGAATCAATGTCGAAACTCTATTGTATTTTACACGCATATTGTAGTAATTTAAATCTTACTTTAAATTTACGGAGAAAGTGCCGTTGTGCATATGCTTTTAGCACTATTTAGCGTTTTAAATGGATTTCCTTTTTATATTAAATTTTATGACCGCAGAAATATGCAAAATAATAATCACATGCTGTTGATCAGGAATGGAGTCTGGTTTTTATAGTTGGAGAGCAAAATAAAATTTAGCTCTCAAGATCTCCTCCCCGGTCAATGCAGTAAAGTGAAGAGCAAAATAATCTTTAGCGTAGGTCCTGTAGATATCTGGAGCTGGAATTGCGCCTGGAATCGGTCGATCTCTGGATGTTGAATTTACTTTGCTCGTTTGGGGAAAATATTTCATTTTTCAGGATATATCAAATTTACCATAGCCACAGGTAACCCGGGGTATCAAATCCCCCCTTGCCCCCGTGGGTGTATAGAACTTTGAAAAACCAAGCTCGAATGTGTACACGTAGTCTTAGGTTTATTAGTTTGAGATTATAATAATACCCGTTTTTAAAAAATAAAATTTTTCCGGTTTTTGCCTCAGAAATCTGACTTTGGAAGATTTAAATTTAAACCGGAAAAAACTTGTTAAAAAAAATAGGCTCCCAAAATAAAAATAAATTTTTTTTTCATTTTTTGTCTGGAAAATGGACTTTTAATGATTATGTGATTTTTTTAATCTAGAATTTTCCTCTTGAAGATCATAGATAATTACAGATAACTTTTCAATGGTTTGATTACAGGATATACTATCACTATTGCTCTTTGTCTTTGTATTATGTAGCAATGATAGTATATCGTCAGAATTTTTTTGAGTGATTTGTGATGATAAGAATATTTAAGTTCCGTTAAAAAATTTCCTATCACAACACCAACAACTAATATTATTATATAAGCAAGTGATTTTTTCATAATGAGATAAAATTTTTATTAAAGATAAAATATTATTAAAATCAAAACACTCCTTATAGATAACGTTCAAAGTCTCTTCAATTATCAATCATATTTTTTTAGAAAAGATTATTAACTCGGATTAATTCTCAATGTTGGTTATTTTGATCTAATACCTTTACAAAAAGAAAAGGATGAATAAAGAAGTAAAGGAAGAAGTTACAGATCCATTTTATATTGAACCGGAATCTGATATTATTAATGATTTTATTAACCCTTAAATTTTGGAAATTATGCCAAGAAACCACGAGGCAGACATCTGCAACCCTAACAGTGATGCGTATCAACAAGCTATGGATAACCATGCCGATCAGTTGAATCCAAATAATGATGAGTACGCAGGAAATTAATTTTGAATTGCTACCTTAGAGGTAGCAATTTTTTATGGATTATAACAACATTTTTCAGATTACCGACTTAATCACATCATTTAAGAAAAATGATGAAGATAAAATTGTTAAGGAATTTTGGTTATCACTCAATATCAGAGAGCAAGAAAAACTTAGACTATTTTTGAGTGATGAAGAATTAGTTGGAGACATCATGCAAATTTTTAAATTTATAATTCAGCATACTTCTAGCCAGTACGCAACTGATTTCTTAGTAAGTTATACATCGTTATTAAACAATCCGAACATCATTTTTCCTAAATCTAAGAATGAATATAAAGTTTTGTCATTCTTCAATTTTATAAAAAGAATTCACAGAAAGAAAAAAACTATTCATTTGAAGAATGTTCAAAAAAAAACTATTCAGGATGAATTTGGAATAACAGACAAAACACTCAATAAATGGTTTATTTATTTTGAACTAAATTTCCCCAACCAACGGGAATTTAGTTCAAGAGAATATTCTGAAATTGTTAGAAACTTTGTTTTTGTTGAAGGTATTATTGCTGAACAGTTCGAGCAATATTTTAAATCAACTTATACAAAAAAAATCCTATCTGAAATGTTGGGAGATCATACTAAAAGTGAAAAAACAAACTACCGAAATTTTAAAAGCATTTTGGAAAATCTTGATTGTTGGGATACTTCCGATAATAAACTTTTAGAATTTATACGTACACATCATAAATTACCATTTAGTACTGTTTACAATTTTTTGTTGCTAATGAAAAAAAACAATTTTCTTACAAACTCTGATGTAAAAGACGTTTTTGAAAGTTACTTTAAATGTTCATCTAGCTAGATTATGGCTAGTTACAGCAATACTTTTCAATTCTCCTTGTTTGGAAAATTCATAAAAATTTCTTATATTATACATACCTGAAATATCGGTATAAAAGAAATAATACAATATTTAATGAGCAAATATCCAGATGTAAGTCTCATCATCCCAAATAATATTAATTACGAAAAACTTTGGGACAAAATTAATACTAATCCTGACCTAAGTAAAGGAGATAAATCCAAATTAAAAGATTCAACATTACTATTTCTTCACTATCTGTATCCGTCTTCCAATTATATGACTTATACTAAGAATAATAGTTTTCACAAGAAAATAAAGAGTACAGACTTTAATGTAATTACTAGAAATTTTTTAACAAAAACTGTTACCCTCTTAGAACATTCCGATTATCCGGTAATAGAAAGTAGAAATTATAAAGTTGGGAAGTATTCAAAATCCTACAAACTTAAAAATGATTTTTTCCTATTCTGCAAAGCTGAAAAAATTACGATGAACTCTAGAGTTGGAGATAATTATTTAGAGCATGTTTAAATAAAAAAGTAGTTTTTATTTAAACATGCTCTAATTCTAAAGGTTGCCTAGCTATTCTTCTTCAAAGGTTTGAATCCAATCTCTTGTTAGATATTGGGATCAAAAAACTATTGAAAAAACAGCCCGACTTAAACTTTTTCACAATTCACGATTCGGTTGCTGTTGAAGAAGGAATGGCAGAAACGGTGAAAAATATTCTTTCGGCTGTAATAAGTGAAACTACCGGAAAACCAATCGGACTATAAATAAAAGAAAGTGAAGATCCATTTAAAACAATTGAAAATACCGCTTTGGAAATGTTGAATAAATCATGTAAAAAAGTTATTTCTAAAAGAAGAAAAGAAAAATTTACTAAAAGATAAGTAGAGAAAGGTTCTTGCGAGAACCTTTTTTTGTTGCTAATTTTCGAAAAAAATAAAGATGGAGGTTTTATTATTCGGATTAGACAACAGTTCCGAAATACATATCAAAAATGTGATCAATTTATTTAGCTCAATAAAAGGTATCATTAATTTTAAGAGTATTAATGTTGAAAGAGATATAAAGTATAGGTTTGAAGATGTTAAACGAATAAATCAGTCTGAAATAATTAGCATATGTAATGAAGTGAGAGATAAATTCGACATTACTGATTACGTGGTGATGGTTACCAATAAAGGATTGGATATTCCGGTTCACAACTTTCCCAAAGAAAAAGATTGGAATAGTGTGTTTATTCATAGAAATATCGCTGTAAATTCTTCTTCAAGATGGAATTCAATAACAAATGGTAATATTTATTTGGCAGTTGCACATCAGATCGTTGAAAATATTTTTCAAGCAATTTCTCATATGGAACTCAACTCTCAGAAACAGTTGGAAAATGTCCATCAGGAAACTGAAATTTGTATTAATGATTATTGTGCAGATATTCAAAATTAGATCGGGTTACATATGTCAGAACTGTAAGGACAGTGCAATTAGGCTAAATGATTTCAGGTATATTGAACATATTGAAAATTTACTGACCGGAATAAGTAATAAGCTCCGGTATAGTAGTAATCACTCTCCAACGAAAGAGCAGATAACCGTAACTTTTGATGATGAGCTGAATATGAAGATTGGAGACAATGTAGTTGATTTAAAAAAAAGTAAGATCTCAAAAGTCAATTATTTTTTCCATCTTATAAATCATGATATTCCGTTAACTGGTAAACTCATGAAGGATGATAGAGTTAAGAAGAAGTTTTTAGAATTAGATTCATTATTAGACCATGATATGACAGATGCTCATTATAACAGTCACTTAAAAAATTTAAGATGCAACCATAACAGGTCAAACGATGTCATCGTTGAACATTGCAAGAGTGATGTTCTTTCATCATTGTTTAAAATTAAATCATCACTAGAAGAACAAGATCTCTATTCATACAAAATATCATCGTTAAATAACAATATTCAATCACATAGCAAATTCCAGAGATTTAGGATAGATCGGTAATTGCAGCGTCGCAGAATCGGAAAATGCGCTTTGGATTTTCTCAATTTTACATCATAATTAAAACAATAAAAATTATTTATTATGAGAAAATCAGTATTGAATTCTAGCGCGGTGTTACCTTTACTAAATGTTGTAATAAAATTAAAGTTATCTCAACTTGAAATTCCGGAAGAATGGGATGAACTTTTTGAGAGAAAAGAAAAAAAACAATTTATTCAAAATCTTAAAAAACAGATAGAGAAATCCGGTTACTGCAATCCGATTGTTGTTTTTAAATTTGAAGATAAATATGTTATCATCGACAGTGTCTTACGATTCCTAGCGGTACAGGATTTAAATTTAAATGAGGTCGATTGTATTATTCTTGAAAGTTCTCCGAACTCTAAAGATGAAGTGAAAGATTGGATTATTGAATTCAACTTAAAGTCTGTTCCAAGTCTGGAAGAACGTAAAAGACTTCTTGCTCATTATTTAAGGGTTATTGATACCGAATCAGAACTTGATGAAAGTACTTATAATGAAAAGTACAGGTTCATATCTGAACAGTACGGGAGAGGTTGGGGACGTAATAATGTAATTACTTTTAAAAAATCTCTGGTTTTTGAAAAAGAGAATCCTGAAAACAGCCTAAATCTTTCCAGTAAACTTTTAGAAAACGAAGTATCATTTGATCGGGTAAAAGGCGTGTTGGATATTTTGAATGATGAAAAAAACAATTATGATTTGGAGAAGGAGAAAGAAGCCAAGGTTATTGATGGATTTCTAAATAAAAAATATGATTTAAGAAAAACGGAATCTTTGGTTCGTCAATACAATCACAAGAAAGAAACCGGAACCACTAACATTGATATCATCACAAACATAGTATCTGATAGATACATGATTTTACCGGGGAATTCTCTTGATGTAAAATTTCCTGAAGGAACCTTAATAAATGGTATACTAACATCAATTCCATACTATAATCAGATTGAATATTCCGAAAAAGATTCTAAGAATAGCGAGTTCGAAATTGAAAGAGAAAAGAAACCGGAATTTTTTGTAAGAAACATTGTTGACGTTATGAAAATCGGTGCAGAAAACATGACTGGAGATGGTGTCATCATTATTAATCTTCATGACTCATATCAGGACGGTGTTTGTGTAGGTGTGGTTCCTTTACTGATTCTTGAGATGAAGAGAGAAGGTTTCTTCTTTATAGATCAAGTAATCTGGCAGAAATCAAATAATAAACCTCAGGGAAATAAAACCAAAAGATTCACCAATGGTTATGAATCTGTATTGATATTTTCCAAATCGAAAGATTACTATTACAATCAATTAAAAATCTATGATCCAAGCAAGTCAGCTACGGTCAAAAAAGGGTGTTCAGAACAGGGAAATAAAGGTGTTGACTTAGAAACTTCATATCACATTTCCAACCAGTACAAAACAATGAGAAATTTTCTTTGTGATAATGATATTGAACATGTTTTGAAATTGAATATTTCAAAGGAAAGATCACAGCAAAGTGGTTTGCAAAATGGGTTTTTCGGTTCTTTTCCCACATTACTCCCTTACCTTTCATATTATCTTTCATCCCTGAGGAAGGAACAGTCTGGGATCCATTTGCCGGAACGGGTTCTGTTGGTAGAGCTGGATTGATGCTAAACCGTAAAGTTATTATGAGTGAACTGTATGACAAAAATATTCCAAAAATCAAAGAGGTTCTCGAAAAAGGAATTTCTGAGTATGATGAGAATGAATATCATACTTTAAAAAATGACTTTGTCTCTTCCGATAATCAAATTGATCTTGCGGCATAGAAGTTTCTATAAAACTTTATGGTAACATCTACCTCTCCTCTAATTTAATCTCAAATTTTATCGATTTTTTTAATTCACAGCTTCTGTGAACAGGATGATCTATATGTAAAATTGAGGGAGAGAAGATTAAAGCTAAAATTTTCAACTGCCGGTTTGGCAAAACCAAAACAAAGGCTTAGCATTGCGACGCCTTTGTTTTCAATAATAACATTAAAAATTATGGAAGAAAACAGATATATGGATCTAAATTCATTAATAAAATATATCCCTTTTACAAAGGCAACAATTTACTCAAAGGTAAATAGAAAGCAGATACCCTTTTAAAAAAATCGGAAAAAAACTAATATTCAATAAGCAGGAGATTGATCGTTGGATCGATGAAGGAGGAAATATGAGTGATGAGATCACAATTCCGGTTTTAGTGGTTTAATTTTAAATATTTTCGAAAATGGCAACATGTAGTCTTGTACTTGATAAAAGAGTGAAGTTAAAAAATGAGAACTATAATTTAAGTATTCGCATCATTGATGGAAAAAATCAACTGTATCTCAACATTTCAAAGATGACTGAAAGGAAATACAACAAAATCTTTATTAAAAAAGATATGGGACAGAATACAATTGAGTTTCGTCGACAATGTCAGGAACAGATTACAAAAGCTGAAAAAATCATTTCACATATCAAGGTTTTCGATAGAAATATTATTAAACAATCTTTCTTTAAAAAGAATACCCAAGAAAACCAAACGGAAACTACTCAAATATCATTAAAATTAGATGATCTATTCAAAACATATTGTGAAGAAAATGAACATTTAAGTATTAGAACAAAAATTCATATTAAACAGTCAAAAAATGTTTTTACAAGAGAAAATAATGATCTCACAATTCTAGAAGTAACACCGGAATTTTTGAAAAAAATTGAGAGAAAAAGATTACAAGAAGGTGTATCTATTTCATCTATAAATTCCAACTTCAGAGACCTCCGAACGGTAATTAACTATTTCATGAAAAAGAAAAACGTGATACCGACTGATTACTTCTATCCTTTTGGTAAAGGTGGGTATTCGATTTGTGAATATTTTCCAAAAAAACAAGTTTTCACCAATGATGAAATATCTCAGATTATAAATTTGGATAAATTTGAGAGTCGTGACGAAGAGTTTGCACGTGATATCTGGGAATTACTGTATCGATGTAATGGTATTAACTTTGCCGATCTTTTAAGACTACGATGGGATCAGAGAAATGGTAACTGTTTTGTATTTTCCAGAAAGAAAACAGAGAATATCAGAAAAAAAAATGAGACAGGAAATTGTTGTTCCGATAAATCAAAAAGTACAAAATATTATAAGTAAAGTTGGTGATAAAAATAGTCCTTTCGTACTTGGATTTTTAAAAGAAAGTTACACTGATGAAAATTTTGATTACATGAACCGTAAAATGAGAAAAAGTATTAATAAATCTCTTAAAAAAATCTCACAACGTCTTCAATTATCAATTACCCTACAACTAAAAACCGCCCGCGATTCTTATGCGACAGTGCTAAGGAGAAAGGGTGTTTCAATTGATATAATTTCTGAAATGTTATCACATTCAAATACAATTGTTACAAAACATTATTTGGACAGTTTAGATAATGAAACGGTATTCAAAGTAAATGAAAATTTAATCTAGCAGAGAATATTGAAAATCAAATATATCAACAATGAGATTCTTATTTCTTGTGATAGACTTCATTGGGAATCCCCGAAAAGTATGTTGTTATATCCTCAGATTGATCAAAAAGATAGTGAGTTTGGAAATTATAAATTCAAGTATAATGACAGGATAAATCAGTGTAAATTAGAATTTGTAAGTGTCATTGATTCCGGAAGAATAAAGAAGGGC
The DNA here is from genome assembly GCF_030518295.1 of Chryseobacterium urinae. Classification (NCBI taxonomy): domain Bacteria; kingdom Pseudomonadati; phylum Bacteroidota; class Flavobacteriia; order Flavobacteriales; family Weeksellaceae; genus Chryseobacterium; species Chryseobacterium urinae. The sequence continues at coordinate 96,345 of NZ_JAULSJ010000004.1, forward strand.
AAACAATTATGTAACGAGATTCTCAGAAAAATACAATAATAACCGGTAAACATCATAACATGATCGTACTTGCCAATAAAATTTATTCCCCCGCCATGTATTTATCACTTTGAAGATCTTGCAACTTTCTTGCAACAATATAAAAAAAGACACCTACATCATTGTAAGTGTCTTATTTTCAGTGGTCCCGCCTGGGCTCGAACCAGGGACCACCTGATTATGAGACGATTAAATATAATCTTCAATCTTTTGCATTTATTTATATTCATCTATTTTTCAGTAATTTACTAATAATTATAATTCTAAAACTTTTCATTTATTATTATTTTTCTTCAATGAGTTAATCTAATTGTTGCAGTAATGTTGCAGCGAAAATAATTACTATCTCTAAACTAATGTAAACTTGCAAAATCTGCAATATTTGCAATACTACAATAATCCATCATCAGCAAAACTCATGTAACTTTCTTTTGTTATGATGATGCTATCAAACAAAGTAATATCCATGAGCTTACAGCTCTGGTTTAATTTCTTTACAATGTTCAAATCTGCTGAACTTGGTTTTAAATTTCCACTCGGATGATTATGGGCTAATATTATACCTGGAGCCAAACATTTTAATGCTACTGATAGTACAAGTCTAATATCTACTAAGCTACTTGTAATCCCACCTTTGGATAAATTATAGATTCCTAATACACAGTTAGAATTATTAAGCAAGATTACTTTTACTTCTTCCTGCATTTCTATTGTTTCTTCATTCCAAAACTTTCTTATAATTTGAACAGCATCAAAGCTTGTAGCAATCTTTGAACTTACAATTTTGTTAGGTTTGTAAGAAACCTGGATTTCGGAAACTTCTGATATAGTGTTATTCATTTCTTTACTTTAAATTGTTTTGTAATAGTTTATTCTGATACATCAATACAGAGAATTTCTTATCTTTTCTCAGAATCAACATCATATATTCTGGTAACTCAATATCCTGCATCTCTTCCAATTTCTGTTTTAAAAAAACTAAAATGTTACCTGGATATAGAAATTCTACTCTCATCAACACATCGGCATTAAAGTACATAAGAATGTGCTTTGTTCTTAGTTCTAAAACTTCATGTATCTCACCAAAGTATTCATAAGGCTCTAATGACAATCCATTCTCAATAAATTCATAAGGCGGAATAGAAATTAAGTCAAATTCGTATTCTGCATATTCACTGTCAAGTTTAAAAATTAAGTAATCATAAATATTGTTTTTCATTAATCTAAGGGTATAAAAAAACCACCTCTTAGGTGGCTGTTAATCAATTTTTAGGAATTGGAATCATAGGTATAGCTACCTTCTGCATTTCCTCTTCTATTTCTTTTAGTTTTTCTGGATATATTTTTCTCTCATAAAGTAGCATCTTAAATACATCGTCAAATTCAATAAGGTTCTCATAATACTTTCTATCAATACAAACTCCGAATTCTCCTATTGGCGAGTTTCCAAAGTGAGGATGAACTATCTCATCATCACTAACGCTATAATCCAAATGCTCATAATAAAAAATCGCCAGTTTGTTGTAACCAATATCAAAGTACTTTATCAACCAATCTTTTAGGAGTGCATCATTATTACTACAAGTATTATATTCTTCAAGTGCAACTTTACAGTCTGCATCTAATTCCTGAACTTTAATACCATATTCAACTTCTTCGTAAAAGCTTGTAAAAAACCTATATTTCTTGGTACAATACTCAGCTTCCTGTAAACAGTCATAAGGCAAATCATTATCTTTCCATTGCTGACATTGCTCACAAAGATTCTCGGAATAATTTTTAACTTCTTTGTATAAATCGTTGTATTCATATAACCAAAATGCAACCTTTTGTAATGTAAAAGGATTGTCGTTAAGTTCTTTTAGATGTTCGAGAGAATTAGGTATTTTTTCTTCCATATCTTAATTAGATATTATCTGATAGAGTTTTTGATTTTTTATCAAAATACAAGTAACTTGATGAGAAAGAGATTATTAATATTAAGAGTAAAGGTAAATATTGATAAACACGTCGAGTATCATAATCTTTAATATTATTTTCAGCTTGCTCCTTTCGGAAATCATAATTTTCTGAATATCCATCATCACCATTTTCCATAACAGCACCAAGCTTTAAATCCTTTTTCTTCTCTCTAAGAATCCATTCTTTCTTATCAAGTTTCAAAAGATTCTCGTCCTCATCCTTACTTAATTCCCATGAGCTTTTTGATGTTTTCCTATCCTGGTAGAAGTAATCAACTCTGCTAAAAATAAATGTAAAACAAAAAGTTATTACACTTGCAACAAGAAGTGATTTAATAATTTTTTTCATACTAATAATAATTATTATTGAAGTTTAAGGCTAATTAATCAATTAGTTACTGGTAGTCATCTGGTAAAATCTCAAAATCCAAAAGCGGTTTATCATTTTTATCAACAAGGAAGTATTGAAATGTTATATTTTCATGAACAAATGACTTATTCTTAGGATTATGCTTCGCCGTATTAATAACATTTTGTTTCCATTGATTCTCATAGTTCTCAATTTCATTTTTAGACATATTATTAATGTCATAATCAGTTTTGTAAAAATACTTTACTTTTTTTCCTGCTAACTCTAAATTATTTAAAGTCATTCCTTCTCCTGTTTTTAGAGGTAAATCTAATTTTGTCTGTTCTACAGTCATCATGACATCATAATATTCATCTTTAACTTCACGTTCAATTATTTTGGTAATAATATTAATAGCTATTAATATTAGAATAACAGTACCAATTGTAATAAGTATTTTCTTCATTTAATTAGTTTTTTAAATTTTTTCAAATATAGTAAAGTTATCATTTGTGATAACCACAAGATTGTATTTTATCTCCACTTTTGGCTATTAATCTAAAACGTGGATAAAAAAGAGTATCAAGTTGCAATAGGAAAGCGTATAAAACAGCTTAGAGAAAAAAGGAACATTTCTCAAGTTGAATTGGCTGCTTTATGCAATTTTGAAAAGTCTAATATGTCCAGGTTAGAAGCTGGGAATACCAATCCTACTGCATATACTTTGCACATTATTGCTCAAAAGTTAGAAATAGAAACTTTTGAGATTCTAAAGTTCAAAACTTTGCCTGATTAAGTTTTAGCTATTTATAACTATCTCTACATAACACCTGGAAAAGGATGAGTTTGTATTTTATTGATATAAGAGCAACAAAGCATATATATGCCTCCAGGTAAAACTCAGATAAGAAACGAATAATTGTGAATATCTTCGCGTTTCACCTGGATTACAAATATTTATTTCCAGGTAAAGTATTAAATTCTCCTGCACATTTTTTCCTAACACTATATTATATTAAAGGAAATTTTGCGCAGATATATAAAATAAATCTATATCTGAAAAGCATTAGATTTTCCTTTTTATTATATATAAGAAAGGAAAATCTGATGCTAAAAAAATAAAAATGTCCAGATTTTACCTGAACCTTATATGATTCTACAGTAAAATTTGGACATTTTAGGAAATTTAATCAGCCATTGATAAGTTACCTGGAGCTGAATATACTTTAGAAGTTATAAGTTCTTCTGCTCTGTAAACATACCTGTGGGATAATGTAATAATTTCTCCTGTATCTTGAATAGTGTATTCATAAGGCTCACATTCTTCTTTTACAATTGAACCAGGAAATTCTGAGCCAATTAAAGATTTACAGGTTTCTTCATCGAATGTAGATGTAATAGTAGCTTTCTTAGAGGTGGCATAATACATTCCTGTAGTTTTGCTTAATACCATTTCAATACCTCCTGAAACTTCAAGTACAAAGAACTCCTTGTTCTCTGCTACTCTTCTTTTGTAATTGATAATTCTTACCATTGTTTTTGATTTTGAGTTAGAAATAACACCACAAGAATTGAAATTAAACAGCACAAATAAACCCAGCTCTCAACTTGAATTTATAATTGTTCCTGTAAAATTTTTGTTTTCTTATAAAGGTGTGGGGGAATCTTCTTTTCCCCAAGAGGGGTGGGGGTTGATTATAAGGGGCATCGAGTGTGAATAATTTTTATTGAAAATTTTTTTTAGGAGAAAAATTCTGTAATTTTGATAATACTGCTTTTATGAAGAACACAACTAAAAAAGGAGATTTATTTGAAGATAAGTGTTTCAAAATCATTGAAACAGCTCTTAAAAATGAAGAATTAGGAATTATTCCCTCTCTCAGCAAAATTTATAAAAAAAAGAAATATTACTCTCCTGACAGGGAAGGTGACATTATTTTTGACATATCAATTGAAGTAGTACTTAAAGGAGGAAAAAAACCAACTTTGGTTTATATCGTTGAATGTAAAGACCTGAATAAAAATGTTCCTGTTGATGATGTAGAGGAATTTCAAACAAAGATTAATAGTTTAAAAGGATTTCAGGTTAAAGGTGTTATAATCGCTAATGGCTCTTTACAAAAAAGCGGATATAATATTGCCAAGAATAAAGGATTTATGCTAATTGAGGTAAATGAAAATGGCTATGATATAGTTCTTGATAAGAAAAAGAAAATAGATTCAGAATTAAATGATTTAGTTCTAACTAATATAAGAAAATGTATTTATAAGTCATTCTTGATAAAGTCAATTTATATATTAAAAAAACTATCCAAACAGGGAATAAGTAGAATTGCTCAAAATATAATCAGAGATTTCGATACACAATCAAAAACAGAAAGATATAGTTTAGAAAACTTCAAAAAATATCTGGAAAATCACCATAACCTTATATTTGAATTGTTACCCAATTCTGAAATCCAATTAGGTCAGTTTATTCCGAATGAAAATAAGATATTAATCAATGAATCAATTGTAGATACTCATCAGTATGGATTTGTGTTTTATCATGAAGTAGCACATTATTTCTTACACAGAAAATTGTTAATAAACAAAAATCTATACGATCTCTTTTCAGATTCAGAATTTAGTTATATTGAAAATAAATATATTTTAGACAACCCAAAAAATTGGATTGAATGGCAAGCAAATTATTTGGCAGGTTGTTTAGCACTTCCTGAAAATGCACTGATTAAAAAGGTTATTGTGTGGCAAGAAGAAAAAAGTATCAGAAACAAAGGAACAATATTTTTAGATAAACAGAAGGTTAACAGAGATGATTTTAAAAATTTGTGCGAGCATTTATCTGAATTCTTTTGCATAAGTAAGACTGTAATTAAATTTCGCTTACTTGATTTAAAAGTTTTAACAATAGACCCTTCATATTACAAGGCATTTAAATCCACTGCAAAAAGCAGTTATCCAAATGATTCTGACGATATAGAAGAGATTAGGAGAAGATCTATTGATAGAGCAAAAGAATTGTATAATTTTTAAGTAAGAAATTCATTGAATAAATAAACCAATAAGCTGGTAAGTATTCTGAAAACCCAATTTATAATTGATTATAAAAGAAACTTATCTCACAGCTAATTTAAATATAAAGAATTATGAAAATATGACAGTTTAATTAATTGAATAATACTGTAACTAATATTAGATAAACATACTTAAGGTAAACTAATAACCCATGAACATTACACCTAACAAATTAACAATAACACAACTCTTAGCAACTCCAAATGAACAATTTGTAGTACCATCTTACCAAAGAAGATATGCTTGGGGATTTCCACAATATAAAGCATTATTTGAAGACATTGATATGTTGAATGAAAATGATGGACATCTGTTTGGAACCATTATTTTACACTCAAACCATCATACTGGAGGATTAAACCAACCTGAATTAGTTGATGGACAACAAAGGCTGACTACGTTAATTATTTTACTTAAAGCAATTGAGACTACCTACAAACAAAAAGGAGAATTCGAAAAAGCTAAAGAAGTGAAAAATAAATTTACTTGTAAAGGACTTGATGAAATAGAAAAGCCTAAATTAAAATTAGGAGAATTGGATAATTCAGATATAGAAACCCTGATTTTAGAAAACCGTATTAATAATATCACTAATCTTAACATAAAAGATGCATTTATAAAGTTTAAAGAATGGTTGTCTGGGTTTACGCTAAGTGAGGTTAATAAATTCTATTTCAAACTAACAAATATAGCAGTACTTATTAGGCTGGATGTTGTAATGCCTCAAGATGCCTTCAAATTATTTGAAACTATTAATAATAGAGGTCTACGATTGTCTGCTACTGATATTATAAAAAATTTTTTGTTGGGTCATGCTTCGAAAATACAAGAATCTTATACTTTAGAGAATGTAAAAAAATTATGGTCTAACATTATAATAAATCTTGATGGCATAGATACTGATGATTTCATTAGACAATTTATGTGTTCAACTCTTCATCGAAAAATAACAATGTCAAAATTAATTTTTGAATTTAAAAAGTATTATTTGAAAAATGTTAAATACGGAGATTTATTAAAAGAATACCAATATTACTACAATGAAATAGTTGATGATATCGAAGAAAATGAAGAAGAATTTATTCCAGAGGATACTACTGAAAACACTTTAGAGGAAAAAAATAAATTCTCCATTATTGAATTTTTAGAAAAACTTGAAAAACTTTCCGCTACTTACAGAAAATTAATTTTTACTACTCACGAAAATATTAAGGTTAATAGATGTATTAAAAATCTAAACAACATCCTATCTAAACCATCATATATTTTTCTTATGCATTTCTTAGATGACAACAGTTATGGTGTAAATGATAAAATAAAAGTTTTAAAATATTTTGAAACTTTAATGTTAAGGAGACATATATGCGAAAGAAGGACAAGTGAAAATGATGATATTTTCTCAAGATTAATTTTGTTTTTATCTGATGACAATTTGTTAGATAAAATTAAAGAATACATAAAAATCGCTGAACATATTCCATTAGATGATGAATTTAAAGAAAGTTTTCCCAAACATCAATTTAAGGGAAAGTTAGTTGATAGAGCAAAATATGTTTTAGAGTCTATTGAATATTTCAAAAGAGGAAACACAAGTGAATTATTAGTTTCGTCAAGTGAAGAAGTTCATTTGGAACACATAATCCCCCAAACAATTAATACAAAAAAAGCAAAAGAAGAGTTTGGAGATTGGGTAAAATATTTAGGTGATAATAGCCTGGTAAAGCATAAAAAATATGTTAACTACATAGGCAATATGACCTTGCTTGGAGAAGCATTAAATATACAAGCCTATAATAATCCATTCGTGAAAAAGAAAGCAAGCTATAAAAGATCTAATTTTATAATAACTAATGCGTTGGCAAATCAGAATGATTTTAAATTTCAACATGTAGATAAAAGAAGTGAAAATCTTACTGAATTAGCACTTAAAATATGGACAATTTAAACTTCATGAATTTAAAACTTTATTGTGAGTAAATCCACTCTAACCAGCATGTAGAAATCACATAACAAAATAAAAATATAAAAACTACACCATGAACATTTTTAAAAAAATTAATGAGCAACAAAATAATGAAGTAGTTCTACCTTCTGAACCAATAGATTTATTTTACAGTTTAAAAAAAGAAAAAGATTTTGCCTTTTTAAGAGATGCTCAAAATGAAGTATTATCAGAGTGGTATAAAAGAAAAGGTGAGAAGAATTTATTAATCAAAATGAATACAGGTGCAGGTAAAACACTTGTTGGTTTACTTATACTATATTCGAAGATGTTGGAAACAAAGAAAAAATGCCTTTTCTTATGTCCAGACAAACAGTTAGTAAACCAAGTATTAGAACAATCAAAAAACTACAGTATTCCAACTTGCATATTCGACGAAGATGAAAATGATTTTCCAGAAGAGTTTTTAAATAATGAAGCAATTCTTATTACAACGGTACAAAAACTTTTTAATGGTAAAAATAAATTTGACAAGCAAAAAATAGAAATAGAGTCTATTGTAATAGATGATGCTCATAGATGTATTGAAAAAATCAAAGATTCGTTCACAATTAAAATCCCTAATGATAATCAAATGTATGACAATTTGGTTAATTTATTTACAGATGAACTAAGAAGGCAAGCAATAGGATCATTTGAAGCAATTAAAATGCAACATCCGGAATATTACATGAAACTTCCTTTTTGGTCTTGGTTAGATAATGAGCAGGCTGTTATAAGAATAATGTCAAATCAAATTGGGGACAAAGATACTTTACTCTTTAAATGGGACTTATTTTACAATAATTATAAACAATATGAACTATATTTAAAATATCAAGGGATTGAAATAAGCCCAATAAAATGTTTTACTACAAATATTGAAACCTACAAAAATGCAAAAAATGTCTATGCTTTATCTGCTACTTTTGAAAATGAAAAATCCTTGCTTTTTGATTTAGACTTTACTTTGGACTCCATCCTAAATCCCGTTGAGCCAAAAAATAAGAAAGATTATGGTCAAAGATTAATACTCTCTCCAAAACGATATTTTAGAGACTTTGATATGGATGATTTAAAAGAAATTATTAATCATCATCTATCAAACAATGAGAATATATTAGTATTAGTACCAAGTTATAGAGATGCCAGAAGCTGGGAAAGTTTGGGAGCAAAAATTATTATTGAAAATATTGTAGAAGAATTAGATTGCCTTAAAAGAACCAAAGGAAACTTTATAGTAATTGCAAATAGATATGACGGTATTGATTTAGGTGGGGATGCATGTAATGTATTAATAATTTATGAGCATCCAAACTATAAGTTTATCAAAGATAAATATTATGAAAACATTAGTCATAAATCAGAAACGAATCTAATTGCTCAAACTTTAGAACAGGGCTTAGGAAGAACAGTTAGATCAGGTAGCGATTATAGTGTCGTATATTTATTAGGAAAGAATATTCTCCGGTTTTTAAGACAAAAAGATAACTTTAAATACCTAAATAAGCATACAAAAAAGCAAATAGAAATGGGATTAGATTTATTAAGCAATGTAGGAGATGTGAAAAAAGAAGAGATAGCAAAGACTATCTACGAAACTGCTGACTATTGTCTTTCCCAAAATAGTGATTGGCTACTTTATTACCAGAACTTTATGAAAAATGAAAGTAATAGTGAGGAACTCGATAAAGAAGAAGTATTGCAATTAAAACAGTTAGAAAAAGAAGCCATTGTAGAATTTGTAAAAGGAAATCATAAAAATTCAGTTGATAGAATCAACACAATTCTTAATCAAAACCTAACTAATTCTGAAAATGCAATTTATTTGACTTTAAAAGCTAATATTTTATATGAAATTGACAAAAACGGATCTAATGATTTAATTATTAAATCAAGAGAATTTTCAAGACACATGTTTGAACCATTTCTTGCACAAGAATACACAAAAAAACAATTAAAAGCTGGAAATCAATTTGAAAAGGCTAAAGCTTTTTTACATAATTTTTCAACAACAAATGATGCTATAGACACTATGAATGAAATTATTTCTGGGCTTGTTTATGATGAGAGTAATCCATCTGATAGATTTGAAAATTCAATAAATCTTTTAGGAAAAGTATTAGGTTTCATATCTTTTAGACCAGAAAAAGAGAAGTATGAAGGAAGTGATAATTTATGGCTGATGGAAAACAATGTATGCTTAATTATGGAATCAAAATCTGAAAAACTGCATAAGAATCTTATTTCTAAAACAGATATAAGTCAATTAATGCATTCTGTAAATTGGTTTGGGGAAAAATATCTAAATGATAATTTAGTTGTATATGGAGTAACTTTACAATACAACCGCAGAAAAGAAACTAATGTAACAGTTAACGATGAGATAAAAGTCATTGATCATGAATCTCTTGAGAAATTAAAAGATTCATTATCAAAATATATTTCGTTTTTGTCAAAAAATAATGTTAGAGAAATAACTATTGATAAAATTAAAGCAGAATTTGTTTCTTTAAAGTTTTCTAATGATCTGTTCATAAACTCGTATTTAAAATCAATAATCTAAAACATTAATACAGGTTGTTATTTTTATGACAACCCTGTTTTATCTCAAAGATAATGATAAATTGATATAGTGATATTTAGTAAACACAATATATAACAACACGCTCTATTTAAAATTGATTTAAATGCAGACTTTTTTATGAGAAGTCCCAAAATGATTAATCATATTTTTTTTAATTAAAATTCTGTAGTTTAGTAATTGAAGTAACAATATAACCCTTGAGTATGATAAGAAGATTAAAGTTTGACGAGTTTTTAAGGTCTGTATCAATAAGTAAAGATAATTCATTTTCCATGCTTTTAGGTGCTGGCTGTTCTATTACTTCAGATATCCAATCAGCAAATGACTGTACTTGGGAGTGGAAAAAAATGATCTATAAAAGTAATAATCCTAATACTCAAGAATGGATTGAAAATTATATGAACCCAAAAGTCCAAGACTCAATACAAAACTGGTTAGACACTCAAGGTACTTATATCGAAAGAGGACATACTGACGAATATTCTTTTTATGCTAAAAAGTGCTTCCCTATAGATGAGAATAGAAGACAATATTTTCAGAAGATATGTGCAAATAAAACCCCTTCAATAGGATATAGAGCAATTCCTATGCTGGTGAAACAGGGCATGTTAGATTCTATTTGGACAACAAATTTTGATGATCTTATTCTTACAGCTTGTGTCCATGGTGGAATAACAGGTATTGATATTTCATTAGAAACCGTGAATAGGGTTAATCAAAGGACTCAGAGTAAAAATGAACTTCCTGTTATAAAACTTCATGGTGATTTTAAATATGGTGATTTAAAAAATACCTCTCAAGAATTACAATCTCAAGATCAAACTCTAAGAAATAAATTAATTGAATATTTAAAAGATAAGCATTTAATTGTTCTTGGTTATAGTGGTAGAGATAAATCTTTAATGGACACACTAAAAAAATCATATTCAGAAGCAGGAGCTGGAATTCTCTTTTGGTGTGGATATGGAGATAATGTTAATCAAGAAGTTGCAGACCTATTAGAACATATAGAAAATAGTGGAAGAATAGCTTATTATATTAATACAGAGGGTTTTGATATTACAATGATTAACCTCACTAAATTAATTATTGAAGATAGTTTGGAACTAAAAAGAGAATTTGAATCAATACAAAAAATTACAGAAGTTAGCTCAAATAAACCATTTAATATTCAACTTGAAAGAATTAATAAAGTACTAAAAAGTAATCTTTTTCCTATTGATTTCCCAAAGGAAGTTTTAATTGCCGAAGCAACTCTGGGAGATAAACCTTGGGACAAAATAAAAGAAAAAACTTTTTCAGATAATTTGGTTGTTGCAGCCCCTTATGGAAAATTTATCTGGAGTTTTGGTAAAGCCGAGGACATTCAAAATCTTTTTTCAGAATTTAAAATTGGGCAACTAAGCAGAAAACCTTTAATTGATATAAAAATTTACAATCAAAGTATAAGCCATCTGTTATTATGCTCAATATGTAAAATTTTTAGCTTTAAAAATAATTTAGAAACAAATTTCAAAAATAAAATTTGGGATAAGGCTCAAAGTATAAACATTTTAAACCATAAAGTTTACAAAGCTTTAAAATTTGGTTTAGAAAAAATTGAGGGGAAATATTACCTATCTCTAAATCCTGACTTTCATATTGAAAATACTAATATTGACAAGGAAATCAAACAACAAATAGGTTTAGCTTTTTTTCATAAAATTTATAATGACAAATTTAATATATACGTAAATGATTGGAGAAAAAAGCTATTAGCTTCAAAGGTAAATAAGTTAGAATTTCCTATGAATTCAGGTACAGGATTTATTTTCACTATACATGGAAGTCCAATCTTCACTAATATCTTAGATTTGAATAACCAATATTCAAAAAATCACAATGTACCTTACAGTTTATTAAAACTAAAAGGAGTCCAATTTAAAGAAACCGACTTAGTATTTTCAACAAAAAATGGAAACAAAAAATCCTTTGATACTCACCCTATGAGAGGACTTATAAATAATAACCCATTTGATACCAATCTACACAAATTATTAGATGAAACCATAAATCTTGGTGTTATATGTCCAGAACAAGATTCTGAAAAATTTCTAAAATTTTTGAATATGCAGAATCAAGAAATTCCTAAAAATAATCCAAAAGACAATTACATTATCGATTTTAAAGGATTTTATAACATTTATAATATCAGTCTAAATATTCCCACAATAAATTCTCAAAACTGGAGAACAATTAATAACCCTACTGAAAGTGATAATAAAAAGATAATTCATGAAATAAAAGCAAGTATTTGTGACAAAATCAATAAATTAAGCACTATTGGTTCCCAAAAAATAATTGTAATTTATATTCCTAAGAGGTGGGATAATTATTTACATTATAATAACGGTATAGAATCTTTTGATTTGCACGATTATATTAAAGCTTTTTGTGCAGAAAAAGGTATTACATCTCAAATAATTAGGGAAAAAACCATAACAGATGACTTACTAAATTGTCAAATCAATTGGTGGCTATCCCTTTCTTATTTTGTCAAGTCATTTAGAACTCCATGGGTGATAAATAATACTGATAAAAATACTGCATTTGCGGGAATAGGCTATAGTGTTGATAATAAAAAGGATAATCATAAAGGACATATAATATTAGGCTGTAGCCATATTTATAGTTCGGATGGAGAAGGTCTAAAATATAAATTGTCAAAAATTAATGACAAGATTCAGTGGATTAATAGAAAACCCCACTTGAGCTATGATGATGCTTATGAATTTGGAAGAAATGTTCTTCATCTTTTCTATGAATCAATGAATGATGTACCCAAAAGAGTTGTTATTCATAAAAGAACTTTTTTTACAGACGATGAAAAAAGGGGTATTTTAGATAGTCTCTTAGACAATAAAAAAATTGAAAATGTAGATTTAATTGAAATAAATTTCGAAAATAATATAAGATATGTTTCCAGTAAAATAGTAGATGGCGAAGCTAAAATTGATGGATTTTCTGTATCCAGAGGCACTTGCATTCAAATAGGTAATTACGAAGCATTATTATATGCTCATGGAATTATTCCTTCAGTTGTAAATTCAAACTTTAATTTCTATCCTGGTGGCAGATATATTCCTAAGCCATTAAGAATAATTAAGCATCATGGTAATGGAAGTTTAGAACAAATTGCAACAGAAATTCTTGGATTAACAAAAATGAATTGGAATTCATTAAATATGTATTCACAATTGCCAGCAACAATTTCATCATCTAATGAAATTGCAAGAATTGGAAAATTAATTGAAAATACTGAAAAAGTACAATATGATTATAGATATTTTATTTAAAAATATTTTCCGAAAAATTACTTTTGCTAAAGAAAACATTATCAAAATTTCTATTTAGATATTGAGCTAATTTTGTGTAATGTTCACATTGAAGATTACCATTTTTATAAAAAAAGACATTCTCATTCAGCAAATGATCTAAACAAGTAAAAAGAATACTTTTCTTACAATTTTTAGAGAATATTTCATCGCATTCAATGGCATAAATTAGCTTGTCAATATTCAGAAAATTTGTTCTTGGCTTACCTTGAAACTCATTTTCAACATTAGTTTCATTCTGATTATTTATAAGTATAAAATCCTTATGTAGATTATCAAATGGTCCATTACCGTGCCTTGTTTGATATACTCTTGTTACATATAGAACATTGACGTCAAAATGATTTTTATTACCTTCTAATATATTAAAAACATTCTGAGAAGTAGTATTGCTTTTAGTAATATAAGGCTTAGTTCCAAAATTCTGATCTATCATGATTCCCTGTGAACCTTCAAAGATTATATTATCCCAATTATCAATAATTTCTCCAAAATCATTAATAACTGTAATTTTATTTTCATCAATCAGGTTTCTAACTCTTGAAACACTCTCACAGAATAAATTATCTTCCAAATCATGATTAAAATTATTAAAATTAAAAGAAGTGTCAATATTGATTTTGCTTCTATAGAATTTTCTGATATCAGATAATTTTCTTTTTAAATTAACTTCATTTAAAATATCTTGAAAACAGAAAGGTAAGGTTTTGCTTCTCTCTATAGTAGCTCCAAATCCAACACCACAACTACCCTTTCGTTTATCTTTATCTAAAGTCAATTCAACTGCTCTATTATATAATACATCATAATGTGTAGTTATTGGCGAATCAATATCAATAAAGAATTTAAAATCAAAATTTAATTGAGAAGCTTCTTCAATAAAAAAATTGGGGGCAAATGTACAATACTTAGACCAGTATGTAGGTAAACCCCTCATTGTGCCAGAACCAAAATTCGAAAAAATATGCTTCTCACCCATTTTATTCACCACACAATGTCCTGCTTGGTGTCCACCATTAAATCTAACAACAATAGAATTTGAATTTTTATATGAAAGGAAATCTGTAGCAATACCTTTCCCTTCATCTCCATATCCTAATCCAACAACTATAAATACTTTTTTCACCAAGATGCTTTATATATTGCCGTTGTAAAATCATCAGTAATTTCACAATTAGTATCCTTAAACATAAATAAATCAGCTTCCTTGTAATTCTCAGCCAATATTATTACACGTTTACCTTTAGCAAGAGCGTAACCAATCTCAAAAATAGTTCCTGGGTCATTTCCAGAAATTATAGCCAACACAGAATCACATTTTTCAATCTCGATTAAATCCCTGTTTCTCGCTTCATCCATTTGTATTTTAGATGCTTGGTCATCTAATAGACCTAAATCATGCATTGGCGAAAAAACTTCATTTCCGAATTCAATCAAAAGATTTCTGATTTCATTTACAAATAATTTATCACTTACTGTAAAAAACGGAGAAGCGATGTAAACTCTATTTACATCTTTGCTTACAATAGGATTATGATGATTATTTGAGACAATTAATGGCAGTTGCTGTGTTTCACAGAAATTAGCCACAGACTTTGAAGCAAACTTTGCTGCCTCTATTGGCTCAAGCCTTTCCTCTATCCACTTCCAAGCAAATACTGCGGAAAAAATATCTCCACTCCCTATAGACCATACTTTATTGGTTTCAAAAACAGGGATCATTTCATAAGAATCTTTATGAAAAACAATGGCTCCTTTTGCTCCATTCTTAATTACAACAACCTCTGCATTTTGAGATTTTTTAATTTCCCATCCTATCCCAATTAAGTCATCATCAAAACGTTTTGATATTATTTGAGCCTCATTTTTATTCAAAATAATAGCTAAATGTTGTGCTTTAGAATTTGTTTCAGTAAACGATATATGATTTTGAGGATCATAGACTACAAAATTACCAATAACTTCGCAATTATTATCAATCATTCCATAATACAAAATATTATCTGCTTTTACGTCTATACGTTCTTTTTTTTCACGCAGATTATAAATATTAGGTTTTGATAGTGGTGTAAAATAAGAAAACTCAAGAGTTCTCGAATCACTTTGAATCACGGAATTAGTAAAACCATATAATTTTGATTTATAATCTACATCGTTAAAATACTCTTTACCTACGATTCCCCTAAGTTGTATATCAATTCCTTTGTTACCTAATGCACATGTAGCTCTTAATGCTGAACCAAATAATTCAGAATAACTTGGAGTTAAACAATTTTCTAAGTAGATTCCACCGACAACTGTAAGCATATTACTATGGAGTATAATATCTAACTTTTATTTTACAATTTGAATTTTGCAACTGAATGACTATACCTTTGTAAACAAAACCTGCATCAATACATTTAATTAAGTTGTTTACAGCCAAAGAATCAAGCATCCCACATAATTTACCATCATAAAGAGCTACAATTAAGCCCAAGTCATTTTTTTCAATATTTAAAATATCACCAACTTTTAAACTGGTAGTAATTAGTTGTACATTTTTTAAATCAGTATCAAATTGTAAATCCTTACAATTAATCTCGCCATTGCCTGAAGCGATACCTTTTGTTGAATTTTGGATTTCACGAGTATAACTGTGAGAACCTCCACCACCTCCTTTCATAATTAAATATTTTTATTTAAATGTTTTTGTTTAATTATAGGCATTATTGTGTTTACCCATTTTTTACCATTCTTATTTGTCCATCTTGCTAAGCCACTTTCGTTATCATTCTCCAAATAAATTAATAAAGCACCATCACAGTTGAATCTCTCAGTGAAAGCTTTTAAAATATCCTCATCGCTTAGGTTTTCAAAAATTTTTAAAGAGGATGTTTTATTCTTCATATATTATTATTTTTTATTAAAAATAGAATATTTTTTCAATATACAATAAAAACTACCCTACATTTCTGTAGGGTAATTTCTCTAACTCAAAAACCAATGATAATCAGAATTACCATTGAGACTTTTTTGAATACCTTTGGTAAAATCAAAAGCATTCAAATTTCTATCTAAAAATGTATCTATATAACTGCTCTTATTAGCTTGTGTAAAGAGATTGTAGAGATCCCACAGATTTATATTTCCATTACTATTTCTGCAAAAACTTTCATCTTCATAATAATCTTTTGTAATGGTATTTATATGACCATCAGTAAATTGAAGCAATGGTATCTTTGATTTCTCTTTTTTAGGTAAATGCTGATACAACCTTGTTCTACCCAATAATTGAGCAAATTGCCGTTCAGTTAATGAGTAATCTACAAACTGTTTCATTTCAGATAAATGTTTTTCAGCATTATAATTGTTAAGTACCTTGAAAAGTTTAGATTGTAGTTCCTCATAACAACTTACTTTTAAATCATCAACAAATCCATCACTCCAAACACAAAGATTACAGCATACCTTATTCTGAAAACCAATGAAAAACTTAAACTTCTCAAAGGTTTTCTTATTGTATAAATTCTCCTGATTATAGGCTCTAACTCCGCCAATTGTTAACGACAGATCATTACCGTTAATATTATCAGTAATAGTTGGAATCTTGATGATAAAAGCCATTCTTTCATAATAGATGGTTTTCTCATGGTGTAATAAGTCCTTTACATTCTTATAAATAGCACCTGGAGTTCTACCTTTAATTTGGTGAGAAACCCTTATTTCAGGTTCACTTATGGAATGGTTAGGAAATACATCAGAAATACAATTTTGAGATATTTCTATGAACTCCTGATGACTAATAGTCTTTTCGTTATCCTTGCTGAATACAGGTATAATGCATTCATTTTTCAAATGCTGCAAATGAACTTCTTGTGTATTGGCTTCTATAAAAGGTTTGTGAGGATATTCAATTTGAGTTTGTAAAGATTCTGAGGGGATTCGTAAGTTACCTGGAGCTGGAATATATTCATTATCTCCAGGTGACATTTCAATTATTGTATCGCTGACTGGTCTTAAATCAAAAGCCTGCTCTAATGTAGCAGGCTTAATGTGTCTTAGTGTGTCCATTTGTTGAATAATTTTTAGGATTGGATAGTTGTATTAAGAAACTCTTTTTCTCTTCGTAATGAGGTTTAAGGTTCTCTTGATATTCGGGATATTGTTTGTATAAAGCCAGTAATTCGGCTATATTATTACAGTACTGGATTTGTTGAATTATCTGCTGTTCATTAAGAATATGCTGTTGTCCAGGTGTTCCACTATTACACCAATCTAAAATCAGCTTCCCTGTCAATTCACTTATCTGAAATTCAGATTTATCCATGAATAAGCCAGTCCTGTCTTTACTTGATACAGCAAAATGCTTAATGTCAATATCAAACACCAGAGTAAATTCATAATCCAATCCATCTCTTTGAACTGATTTCAAGCCTACTTTTTCAGGAATATATTTACCATCTTTTTGATTGAGTACATAATCTTGTTTAGTTCTCATAGTGGCAATGATATGAGCATTGGCTTGAAGAATTTTATCTACAAAGGCTTTTTGTCTCGGTGTAACCTTTGCCCAGTTAGTAAAGCTGTTTCCCGCTAATTTTGAATGAAAATCTAATAGTTCATCCCATTCATGAGAAATGGAATCTATAATAATGACTTCCATTCCTGCTTTTTCACAAACGTCAATAGCTTTAATATAATTCTCAGGTGTGAATGGTGGTGACATTGTCAGAACATTGTAGTTGCCTAAATGAGCATACAAATCAGCACTTCCATTCTCTGTATCAATTACAGCTACTTTTGACAAATCACCATTTGTCAGTCCTTGTGCTATGAGCAAGGAAGAATAAGTTTTTCCTGTTCCTGATGCACCTTGCAGAGCCATCTTGATTTTAGCTCTTTTTCTTTCGCTTTGTCTTAATTGCATAATATTTTTTGTTTAATGGTTAATTTTAAAAATGAAAAAAGGTTAAGTAAAATTTACTTAACCTCTGTGATTATTACTATGTTTAATTTTATATCTCGTCTAATGTTCTTACAGCGTTATCCAATACATCACTATCAAATTCTTTGAGATAAGTTGCTGTAATTTGAACATTGCTGTGTCCCATGAGTTCCGAAATAATATCTGTACTTACACCTTTATTTTTCATTATTGTTGCAAAACTATGCCTTGCAACATAAGAAGTTATATGTGTTTCTATTTTGGCTATTTTAGATATTTCTTTAAGTTTGAAATTAAATCTTGCCAAAACTTTATGCTTTCGATTAGCAATCTGCAAAGGAGTCATTTCATTGTGAAGTAAAATAGGAAATACATACTCCGAGTTATTTCTATCTTTGTAATAGTTAATAATTTCATTTGCTTTATCATTCAATTCAATGCTGAAATTTCCTTTTGTTTTTGAGCGAGTATATATAATTCTATTATTTTTTATATCTGTCTTTTTTAACTTCATCATATCAACGAAGTTCATTCCTAAAGTATAAAATGAAAACATAAAATAATGATAAGCTTCCAACAATTCAGGTCTTTCAGTTAAATCCACATTTTTGAATTTTGTTAGATCATCAAGTGTCAATGCTCGTTTTTTCGTTTTTGTTTTAAGTTTTGAAATCTTATAATCCTCAAACGGATAATCTTCTTTTGATATTATTTTTCTCCGAATTGCTTTTTTAATTAATGCTCTTAATTCCCTCATCTTAAAAGCAATACCTCCATCTTTATTACCACGAGACCTCATATATGCTTCAAATTTCTCCAAAAATTCAGGCGTTATATCAATAAATTTAATCTTATGATTAGAAAACTTTAGAAGTGTATTTCTGGTTTCACTATAAGCCCTTGCATTACCAAGCCTGTGAGCTGTTGTCATTTCTTCAATGATTTCATCAAAAAAAGGAATTACTAATTTTTTATCCTTTTGCCTTCCTTTAAACTTCTCTTCAAATTCCTCAAGAGAAAAATCCTTTTCATCTAACTGAAAATCTCTAATAATGTTTTGAGCTTTAACTTTATTCTTTGTTAAAATAATATTTTCAGTCTTATAATTCGGATGACCTTTTAAAAGTTGTTCATTTTCAAAATGTTCTCTGGAGCATTTCAGACCAATATTAATTTTTTTTCTTTTACGTGCTTTTATGATTTGTAAGTAAACAGAATATTGACCATTAGACATAGGTTTACTGTCAAGCACTATCTTAACGCTTGCATTCATTTTATTTTATTTTAAAAGTTTAGGAAAACTGCCCAAGAAGTTGGGCAGTTAGATTAAATTGCAGAAACTGCAATAATTGCAAGTTTACACCATCTTTCTGTCTCTGCGATATTCACCATGTTTGACCGGAATAATTATTTTCTTTTTTTTCCATTGGCTTAATTTATCGTCAACCGTTCTGGTTGGAATACCTAAAGTTTCACCTTTTTGTATTGCTTCCGCTCTTGTAAAAGTTGATGGTAATGAAAAAAGAAATTGCTCATCATTTTCTGATAAGAATGAATCATCAAATGAATTAAATGTTATTAATGAATGTTTTAATAATGTCTTCGTAATTCTTAAAGCTAAGATAAAATCAACATTTTCACATTGCAACTTTTTGCCTTCTATAATTTTATCTAAATTTCTTAATGCAGATAAAATCATTGCGATTCTATAACATATAAGACCATGTCTACGTAAATTAGATAAAAATGAATGAGAATGTCCGTTTATAATTGTCTCATGTAAAATCTCAAATTCTTTTGTAAAAGCTTTATTTTGTGACTTTGTAAATAAAAATTCTATTTCACAATCTAATTCTTTCAGCTTTCCATAAAAATCAAATATTACAGAAGCTTCATTTTGAAATATAGTGTTGATATCATTTGTTTTCTTTAAAAACAAATCAGATTTAAATCCAGAGATCTCATCAAAAGAATAAACAATAAACCTGGAAAACAATCCATTCTCTTTAGACTTTATTAAACTTTTGAGCTGTTGTGGTGTTCCACTTAATAATATTGATAATTTTGGTTCTTTTATATCAACAAAAATATTCTCTAATTTTCTGCTAATTGATAAAGGCTCGTGATGAAATGCCTTACGCAATACATCAGAATAATTACTCCAATCATTATTTAGCATAATACTCATTGTATCCGCTTCTGATTCTATTATAACTAAACCGTTCTGTGATTTAGATAAATAGGAGTACATTTCCGCAGTTGAAATATTGGCAGGTAAAATCTTGATTTCAGGTGAAGGGCAATTTTCAAAATCTCTTTCTTTCGCTTTTTTCTTTTCTTCTCTACATTCTTTCTGCTCCTGAATGCTTAATTCCAATAACCTATCGTGAATTTTCTCAATTAGAATCCTTGACTTATTCATAACGCCTTTGCCAGATGCAGCAGGCGCAATAATCATTGAATAAAGATTCGAATAGACTTTATCACTGTCATAAACCCCATAAACATTAGGTAAACAACCACTTAACACAGATAATGATGATACTAAAACTATATCTCTTTCTCTTCCTTCAAAATTATTTGTTATATTTTTCAATACAGAGGGTAATAATTTAAAGACTTTATCATCAAGCATTTCATTAACAATTCCATTATTATATTTAACTTCCTCCATACCTCTACACATTAATTTTGCTTTCAAAAACTTTAGGAAAAATAAAATATCCCTTATTATCATTCTTCATTCTATCATCATAAGGAGGTTCTTTTTTAGATAAAGAGTTAAAAAAAACTCCATCTGTATAAAAAACTAAATAATTCACTAAAACATCTGCCAATTTATAATCATATTTACTACTCAAAGGAGGAATTGAAATTTGAATTTTTTTTGGATAATACGTTACAGTTATACCTCTTTTAGTTTTTTGATCTATTTCATAAAGGTAGCCATTAGTGGCAGTCTGAATAATTGATAAGTTTTCAATAGTTCTTAAAATCCTTTTATTAAATTCATGATAATCAATTTCATCCGCATGACCAATTGAATAATATTCTAAATTTTTATACATCTTTTCTAAATTTTGAATTGTTCAACAATACCTCTTCTAAGGCATCTATACTCTTATTTTCATTTTGAAGCATCCAATTATCTAAATCAGATTTCTTAAAGTACAGTTTCCCACCATTAGGTTTGGAAAATGAAATTTTCGATTCAGATGTTAATTTATACAGTGAACTTTCTGATAAATCAAGATATTGGGTAGCTTCCTTGAAGCT
This sequence comes from Chryseobacterium urinae, assembly GCF_030518295.1. Lineage (NCBI taxonomy): Bacteria > Pseudomonadati > Bacteroidota > Flavobacteriia > Flavobacteriales > Weeksellaceae > Chryseobacterium > Chryseobacterium urinae. The sequence goes on from NZ_JAULSJ010000004.1 coordinate 117,917, forward strand.
TAAAATATCCTTTCCTATAAATGCAGGATATTCTTTTTTAAATTCTTTTGTTTTCATTTTTCTAAAATTTAAAGAAGTCCAGGTACCTTTATATTGGGACTTCGATTTTTTATGCTGCAAAGAAAACAAGTGAATACTCTTAGATACAATAGAAAAACCCTGATATCAGGGTATATCAGGGTTTATTATAATTTGGAAATAATCTCGTCGATAAGTTCTTTTTGGGGAGAACTTCTTTTAGACATTGAATCTTTAGAAGAAGAAAGTTGTTGTGAGGTAAATTTAGAACCATCATTATTTCTAAAAATATTTGTTAAATAATGATTTTCATAAGAAAGATAAGTTGATTTAATATGTCCCTTATTAGCTAACTCTCTGAATAAATATACCAATAATGGTTTGTTAGTTGTATTATTTTTTGAACTTTTTGCTATCCAATTGATACCTAACTTATTTTCTTCAGTTGTAAAAGCATTAACAAAATCTTCTTTATTACAAAGGATTAATGAATGATTAATTAGTGAAGTATATAGAGCTTCTATTTTCTTAATTTTACTTTCCTCATCCTCAGCAATTACTTCAAGTCGAGGAAAATTTTGTTTAGCTTGTCTCTGTATATTATTGATGTAAGATAAAATGTTTTTATCAGCAATATCTTTATAATGATATAAAAAAGGATACTTATCAATTAAATCTTTACGGAATATTTTAGATACTTGAATATTGATATTATCTAAATAAAAAAGAATTTTCTGCTTGCTTATTTTTTGCTGAAAATCCAGACCTTTATTTATATTTTCAAAGCCTTCGGTTAGGAAATTAAGTACAATTACACTAACCTCTTTACTAAAAGAAAAAATTTGTTCAGATTTTTCATCATCTACATAAATATCCTTGAGCATAGTGACCTGCATATTTATTCTATCAACATTTGTAATTCTAAGAGCAAAAGGTTCAATACTAAATGAATGATAAAAAGTATCTAATTTATCATCTATTGACTGAAGGTAAAGCTCAAGATTTCTGAATGGATATAGCAATTCGTTATTCACAACTCAAAAATAATAAAATGTTGCAGTATTGTTGCAGCCAAAAATAAAAAAAGCACCTACATTTCTGTAAGTGCTTGATTTAAAAAGTGGTCCCACCTGGGCTCGAACCAGGGACCACCTGATTATGAGTCAGGTGCTCTAACCAACTGAGCTATAGGACCTCAAAACTTGGTTAAATTTTGTGTTTGCAAAAATAGTAAAATTTCTTTCACTACAAAATTTTTTATTGCTTTTCTTGGCAAAGTTCTACCAGTACGCCATTCGTGGATTTGGGATGAAGGAAGACAACTAATTTATTATCAGCACCTTCTTTCGGCTCTTCCGAGAGAAATTCAAAACCTTCTTTTTTCAGTCTTTGCACTTCCTCAAGAATATTTTCCACGCCAAAAGCCAGATGATGGATGCCTTCTCCTTTTTTTTCAATAAACTTTGAGATCGGGCTATCCTCTTTACTCGCCTCCAAAAGTTCAATTTTGCTTTCTCCGGCAGCATAAAATGAAGTAACCACCCCTTCCCTTTCTACAGATTCCTGTTTGTAAGATTCCTTTCCTAAAAGCTTTGCAAAAAGTTCATCAGATACGCCTAAAGATTTAACGGCAATGCCGATATGTTCTAATTTCATAAATATTTAAATAAATTAAGTCGTAAATTTGATACAGCGAACAAATTTCAAAGTATCAATTCAAACAAAAGTACTAAATTTGCAGAAATTATGGAAAGTAACAGACAAAGAAAAGTAGCACAGATTATACAGGAAGACTTCGCAGAACTTTTCCGCAAACAGGCTTCAGAAAGCAAACAAAGCATTCTGGTAACGGTTTCGGATGTAAAAGTAACGGCGGATCTGGGTATTGCCAAAATTTATTTAAGCATATTTCCACAGGAGCACCGCAAAGCCGTGATGAAGGAAATTGAAGAAAATAAAGCCCAATACAGAAACTTCATCGGTCAGAAAATGGCGAAGCAGGTTCGTATAATCCCTAATCTTAATTTCTACTTAGACACTTCTCTGGATGACGTTGAAAAACTGGAACGTGAATTGAGAGGTGAAGGTGACAACCCTATTCTGTAACCCTTGAAAAACATTGCATTTTATATCGCATCCCGATACCTTTTGTCTAAAAAAGGAAGCACTGCCGTTACGTTCATTACGTGGTTGGCGGTTGGTGCGATGACGGTTGCCGTAACTGCAATGTTCGTTATCATCTCAGTTTTTTCGGGGCTTGAAGACCTCAATAAAGAATTGATTTCAAATCTTCATGCCGATCTTACGATTAAAAGTTCTTCCGGAAAAACACTGAAAGATTTCGATAAAATTAATTCCGTTCTCAAAAACAATAAAGAGATCAGTAACTTTTCGAGAGTTATTGAAGAAAAGGTATATATTAGCTATAACGGAAAAGGCGATATTGCTTATTTAAGAGGGGTAGATTCTGCCTACACAAAAGTGAACCCCATCAATAAGGATGTTTTTTACGGCGCTTATCCCAGCTTTAAGTATTCCAACGAAGTTTTAATGGAAAACTCTCTGGATAACAGACTTTCGATTCCTGTACCGTCCAGTTCAGATTATGCAACGATCTTTATGCCGAAACCGGGAACCGGAATCATTAATAAAGAAGAAGATATTTACAACAAGAAAGATATCCTCGTCTCCGGAGTTTTTGCTGGAAAAGACCAACTGGACAATTATATTATTGCTCCTGTTGAATTGACTGAAGAGCTTTTAAATCTTCCTAAACATTCGGCTTATCAAATCGTTATCAAATTAAAGAATCCTGAAAATACAGACTCCGTAAAGCAACAGCTTATTTCTTCCCTTGGAAAAAACATTGATGTAAAAACCAAAGAGGAAGAAAATGCGGCATTCTGGAAAATGATCAATACCGAGAAGCTTTTTATTTATTTAATTTTTGCTTTGGTAATCTTTATTACCACCTTCAATTTAGCAGGAGCCATCATCATTCTTCAACTGGATAAAAAAGAACAGGCAAAATCCCTTATTTCGTTAGGTTTTCCGTTAAGTCATTTAAGACAGGTTTACTTTTATACCGGAGTTTTAATTGTCGTTCTAGGAATTATTTCAGGCTTACTTATAGGAACCGGACTTTGCTATTTCCAGCAGTTCACAGAGTTCTTTAAAGCCAACGAAACCTTACCTTTTCCGGTGAAAATAGTGGGTAAAAATTACATCACTGTTGCGGTTACCGCATCCTTATTCGGCTTTGGAATTTCATGGGTATTTTCCAAGATCAGCAAAGATTATATTACTAAAAATTAATACATAAGCTTTCATTTTTTCGTATCTTTGCGTCCCAATTTTTAAAAATGAAACGTAAATTATTCTCTTTTTTATTGAGCTTTGTCTTGATAAGTACCTTTGCTCAGATTCCTACGGGATATTACGACGGAACTGCAGGTCTTTCCGGAGCTGCTTTAAAAACCAAACTGAAACAGATTATTACTAACGGTCACGTTGACAATGGATATAGTGCACTATATAGTGGTTATGCAACAACGGATCGCGATAATATTGCAGGAATTCCGGGACTGGAAAACGACAATACGGTTTTAGACATGTATTCCGAGAATCCTAACGGAACAGATCCTTACTCATACAGCTATCCGGGAGCGCAGTGCGGAAATTATAACAGCGAAGGCGACTGCTACAACAGAGAGCATATCGTTCCTCAAAGTTTATTCAACAGCAATGCTCCGATGGTTTCAGATATTCATTTCATCAGACCGACCGACGGAAAAGTAAACGGAATGAGATCAAACTTTCCTTTCGGAAAAGTAGGATCGGCTTCTTTCACTTCTCAAAACGGATCAAAACTGGGAACTTCTGTTTCTCCGGGATATTCGGGGACGGTTTTTGAGCCTGTTGATGCTTTTAAAGGAGATATCGCGAGAATGGTTTTATATTTCGTAACAAGATATGAAACTCAGCTTTCAGGTTTCGGAACAGGAAATATGTTGGGAGGTTCCGCATTTCCGGGATTACAGACCTGGGAACTGAACCAGTTATTGGCATGGCATATCGCAGATCCTGTTTCTGCTACCGAAATTGCAAGAAACAACGCTTCTTATACTTATCAGGGAAACAGAAATCCATACATCGATCATCCTGAATACGTTGCTCAGATCTGGGGAACTCCGGTTGCCGATACACAGGCTCCGACTGCTCCAACTAATTTGGCGACCAACAACCCTACTTCCAACACCATTTCTTTAAGCTGGACGGCTTCTACAGATAACATCGGTGTTGTAGGATATGAAATTTATAAAGACGGCGTTTTATATGCTACGGTTACCGGAACAACGGCTACGGTTTCCGGGCTGAATCCTTCTACTACCTATAATTTTTATGTGATTGCTAAAGATGCAGCAGGAAATGCTTCTCCGGCGAGTAACACCGCTTCAGGAACAACTCTTGCAGGAGGACAGCCGGGCGGAAGCTGCGGAACAGAGGATTTCTCTAATATTCCGGCGGCGGCTTCAAACTATACAACGCAAACATGGACGAGCAATAGCATTACATGGACAGCCACAGACGCAAGAACCGATCAGACAATTAACAGCAGAGCTATTACTATTAAGAATGGTAACCTGACAAGCTCTACAATTTCAGGCGGAATCGGAAGCTTAACAGTAACTACGAAAATACCGTTTTCTGACTCTGCAGGTAATCTGACTTTACAGATTAACGGAACTAATGCAGGAACTATTCCTTTTACTACTTCAGCTACCACTACTACAATCAGTAACATCAATGTTCCTAACAATGTGGTTATTAAAATAATCAATTCTGAAACAGGAAAAAGAATTTCTATTGATGATTTAAGCTGGACCTGCTTCACTTCATTGGCAACTGCGGAAGTTTCAAAAGATAAATCTCAGTTTACCATCTATCCTAATCCTGTAAAAAACAATGAATTGTTTGTAAAAGGAGAAAATCTGAATAAAATTTCGAAAGCTCAGATTTATGATCTATCCGGAAAGCTGATCGAAACGATTGAAAATCCTTTTAAAACTTCTAACAGAATTAACCTGAAAGGTTTGTCCAAAGGAACTTACATTCTGAAAACAGATTCTTCCTCAGCGAAATTCATCGTAGAATAAAACAAAAAAAATATTTATCTCAAAGACCGGTTTTTTCCGGTCTTTTTTTATAATTTTATCTTATGGATTCCAACAAAAAATTAGGCTTGATCGGGAAAAACATTTCCTACTCTTTCTCGAAAAAATACTTTGAAGACAAATTCCAGAAACTGATGTTGAAAGATTATTCTTACAACATTTTTGATTTAAACGAAATTGATGAAGTGGAAGACGTCTTTTCTGCTCCGGAATTACTGGGCTTTAACGTAACGATTCCCTACAAAGAAAAAATCATCGATTATCTGGATGAACTGAGTGATGAAGCAAAAAAAATCGGAGCCGTAAATTGTGTACTGATTGAAAACGGAAAGAAAACAGGTTATAATACCGATGCTTTCGGATTCGAAAAGACTTTGCTGCTTCACAAAAAACCACACCATGATTCAGCCATCATTTTAGGAAACGGAGGTGCTGCAAAAGCGGTAAAATATGTTTTGGACAAACACGGAATTCCATCGGTTACGGTTTCCAGAAGCACGGAAATTAATTATGACAATTTAAATGCTGCTTTTGTACAGGATCATAAGCTCATTATCCAGTGTACTCCGGTAGGAACTTTCCCGAATGTGGAAGACTGCCTGAATTTCCCTTTCGAAGGGCTTTCAAAAGAACATTTGATTATCGATTTAATTTACAACCCAAACTATACCAAATTCATCATCAGTGCCTCTGAAAAAGGAGCCAAAACAGTAAACGGATATTATATGCTGGAACAACAGGCAGAAAAAGCATGGGAAATTTGGAATTTTCAAAAAAAATAACATAAATTAGTACTATATTTAGCTTTTTAGCTCTATATTTAGAGGATATTTTAATGCCACTCACATAAACGATTTGCTATGATTACAGAAAACAACCTTTCTGAAAACGAGGAAAACAAAAATTCTAACGAAATCCCTCAGGAAAAAACATCAGAACCTGCAGAATCTCAGGATGAAAGCACTCATTATGAGGAAACGGAACATGAAGAAGAGCACGAAGAAGTAGAAATTTCTCTTGCCGATGCCCTGAAGGAAATGGAAAAAATCATCAATGCGCCCAATGCAGGTGAAGATTTCAAAAAATTCAATCAGCTGAAAGAAAAAGCAAGTCATTACATCCATGATGAAGTGGAAGATAAAAAGCATGAATATGCCGAAGCGGGAAATGCTCCTGAAAATTTCAGTTATGAGCATCCTTCTCAGGCGAAATTCTCTGCTTTGGTGAATATTTTCAGAGAAAAGCACGATGCTTACCAAAAGGGGCAGGAAGAAGAACAGAAGAAAAATCTGGAGCACCGCCAAACCATCATCGAAAGGCTTAAAAATCTGTATACGAATTCCGAACCGGGAACCAATCTTTTCAAATCGATAAGAGAGATTAAAGAAGAATGGTCTAAAGCGGGACAGGTTGCGAAATCTGAATTCAAGATTCTTAACAACAATTATTTTCATCATCTGAACCAGTTTTATCAGATGCTTGATCTGAATAAGGAATTTCTGGAGCAGGAGTACAGCCACAATCTTGAAAAAAGACAACACATCATTGAGCGTGCAAAACAGCTTGAACATGAGCCTGTGATTCAGAAAGCGCTGAATGAGCTGCAATATCTTCACAAACTATGGAAAGAAGAAGCAGAACCGGTTGCAGAAGAATTCCGTGAGAAAACATGGGAAGAATTCAAAGAAATTTCAAATAAAATCCACGAAAGAAAATCTGAACTTTCGGCTGCCATTGAAACGGAGCAGAACGAAAATCTGGAAAAGAAAAATCAGATCATCGCTGAAATTAAGAAACTTTCTGAGCCCGGAGAAAATCCCAACCATAATTACTGGCAGAATGCGATCCGCAGAGTGGAAGATCTCCGTTCAGAATTTCTGAAAACAGGAAGCGTTCCGAGAAAGCTCTCTAACCAGAACTGGAACGAGTTCAAAACGATTCTGAGAGGATTCAACACGACAAAAAACACCTATTATAAATCATTAAAAGGTTCTCAGCAGGCAAATCTGGAAGAAAAATTAAAACTGATCCAAACTGCAAAAGACAACCAAAATAATGAAGAGTGGGACATCGCTGTTCCTTTGTTCAAAAAACTTCAGGAAGACTGGAAAAAAATCGGTCACGTTCCGAAAAGCATGACGAATAAAATCTGGGATGAATTCCGTGATGCGTGTAATGCGTTCTTCAACAATTACCGTGAAAAGAGTAATGCTTCTACGGATAACTGGAAGGAAAATTACAAGCAGAAAAAGGCAATTCTTGACGAGTTAAAAACAATCGGGAACGAAGATGGAAGTATCGAAAGAATTGAAGCCATTAAAACCGCATGGAACAACATCGGAAAAGTACCGAGAGATAAAATCTCCATCAATACAGAATTCAACAAAACGTTGAGGGAAAAATTGAAATTAAATAAAATCAACGAGCTGGAACTTAAAGAAGAAGGATTATCTGAAAATCAACTTACGGACAAAGCAAGAAAAATCAAGAGCCAGATTTCTGATCTTGAAGCTGAAATCGTAAAGCTGGAAAACAATCTCGCTTTCTTTAAAAATCCTTCAAGAGAGAATCCTATGTTGAGGGATACTTATAATTCTATCGACGAGAAAAAAGCTCATCTGGAAACTTTAAAACAAAATCTTCACAGCATTATTGCCGGAGAATAAAACTATTTAAAATATTAGAAAGCGGAGCAAAGCAATTTGACTTCGCTTTTTTCATTCAGTATGCAGGACGAATTTTATATTAAAAGAGCCATCGAACTGGCTCAGAAAGCCATCGGAAAAACCTATCCGAATCCTTTGGTGGGAAGTGTGATTGTTCATAACGGTACAATTATCGGTGAAGGCTATCATCAGAAAGCGGGAGAACCACATGCGGAAATTAACGCCATTAATTCTGTTGAAGACCCATCTTTAATTCCCGAATCTACTATTTACGTTACATTAGAACCTTGTGCACATTACGGAAAAACACCGCCCTGTGCTTTAAAGATTAAGGAATTAGGCTTTAAAAAAGTCGTAGTGGGAGCGATGGATTCTCATGACAAAGTGAACGGAAAAGGAAAAAAAATCATTCAGGATGCCGGAATTGAAGTAGTTTCAGGCGTTCTGGAAAAAGAATGTATTGATCTTAATAAAAGATTTTTCACCTATCACGAAAAGAAAAGACCTTACATTATTCTGAAATGGGCGCAATCGGGAGACGGATTTCTGGATAAGGATTTTAAACCAACCGCAGTTTCAAATTCTCTGGTGAATCAGTTTGTGCATCAGTTGAGAGCAGATGAACACGCTATTTTAGTCGGAACACAGACCGCTTTAAATGACAATCCCAGCTTAACGGTAAGAAATGTGGAAGGCGTTAATCCTGTGAGAATTTTAATTGATTTTGATCTTAAAGTTCCTCAGAATTTTAAAATTTACAACGAAGAAGCGAAAACCATCGTGATTAATTCTGTAAAAGAAGAAATTACAGATCATGTTCATTTTATTAAAACCGAAAAGGACAATTTCCTTCAGAATCTTATGGAAGCTCTGTATAAAGAGCAAATTCAGTCTGTGATTATCGAGGGTGGAAAATTCACTTTACAACAATTTATAGATGCTAATCTCTGGGACGAAACTGTGATAATTACTAACGAAAATCTACTTTTGGAAAACGGAACCAAAGCTCCTGTTTTTGACCAGTCAAATCCTTTCAAAACTGAAATTATCCGAGATAACCGCGTAGATTTTTTCCTTTCAGAAATCATTTAAACATTTAACAGTCAAAAATTTAACATAATAAAAATTTTATAATTTTTCACCATAGTTTGAAATTAAATGTGTAGCTTTATGATGAACTAAAAATCATCATCATGAAAAATTTAAGAAAATTATCAAAACATGAACTGAAAAGCGTTCTGGGAGGAATCGAAACCTGTGATCAAAACTGCATAACAGGATATTACAAATGCTGCATCCCGCGTCAGAGATATTATTGCCTTCCGATCGGCACAAAATGCACCAGTAATAATGGCCCCGGAAATCCAGGAGAGCCGGTTTAATACTGATCAGAAATTTTAATCATCTCCGCAACTAATTCAAACTATATGAAAAATCTAAAAAAGCTACCCAGAAAAGAACTTAAAAATCTTGTTGGAGGAATTGCACCGGTTTGCTGTTCTTATTATCCGCCAAATCTACAAAGATGCTGTAAAACCCCTTCAAGTATGAGCTGTCCTCCACCGTGGCTGGAAGGAAGCTTTCCTTGTTAATCGAATAAAGAGAACTGCAACGGTTCTCTTTTTTGTTGTCTGTTTACGGGACTTTTCTTAAAAAAATTTTACCTTTGAACAATTATTCTAACATTCGAAAAAATATCTTTCCTCATTATATATGTTCAATTTTAAAACGATAGAATCTCCGGTAGAAAATACTTTATTAAAAGAAAAGGGAAGTAAATTTCTGGGTTTTGCATTTCCCGTGAACAATGAGGAAGAACTGAAACACGCTTTGGAAAAAATCCGTGCAGAACATCAGAAGGCAACGCATCATTGCTATGCTTTCAGAATGGGACTTAACGGAGAAAACTATCGGGCAAATGACGACGGAGAACCTTCCGGAAGTGCAGGACTGCCCATTTATAACCAGTTATTAGCACATGAAATCACCAATGTTCTGGTTATTTCCGTACGTTATTACGGCGGCACAAAACTGGGGGTTTCCGGTTTGGTAAAAGCGTATAAAGAATCGGCAAAAATTACACTGGAAGAAGCAAATATCATTACAAAAGAGCTTGAAACGACTATTGAGATTCAGTTTAATTTTAATCAGCAGAATATAATTTTTACTTTGCTGTCTAAGTATGACGCGAAAATCATCAATTTTGATGCACAGGAAAGAGCAATAATTTCAGCAAAAATAAAATTAAGACACAAAGATGAAATTTTGGAATCCTTAATCAATATGCAATTTGTGGAATATAAAGTGCTCAATTAAAAGGAATTCACGTAAAGATTGCAAATCAAAAAATGGCTTCAACTGAAATTGATGATAAGTTTAGGTAAAGGCAATTCGTATTGATATTTTTGTAATGTTATTATATCATAATCAGATCAATTAAGATCAAAGTTTTATCATTTTATTTTCTTCCCTGTTATAAAGTATAATTTGAATATTCTTTTTCTGATATTTTTTCTTCAAATAAACTGCGATCTTCCGTTGAATTTCAATTTCCGGAATCGGTGCCGATTTTATTTCTTTAAACGCCCACTCCTGTAAATTTATATACCGACTTCCTTTACAAAAATTATTGGGTTCAGCTTCAAAATACGGTTTTAATTCTTTTACATTTTGTGAAATACAGATATTCATTTGATAGCCTTTTCTGGAATATAAATTAAATGAAAAATACTGATACCAACTCCCCCAGAAACTAAAAACAGGCAGTACAAACCACAGTACCAAAAACAATGCATTTGTGGCAATGGTTTTCTTATTAAGACCTTCCATGGGTTTTGAATAGATAATGCCTAAAATAAATATCATGGCAAAATTCCAGAGCCAGACTATTGAATTATATTTCAGCCCGAATGGTCCGATAAAAATAAGAATGCTTACGTGCATACCTATTAATAGATAACTAATCACTCTCTTTGACTTTGAAAACAATAATAGTAATGCTAAAAGAACTTCTACAAAAGGAATGAATAAGCCCACAAAAAAAAGCTTATACTTTAAAATAAAATCCATCGACAAGCCAAGAAAATCCCTTAAAAACATATTGAGCCATACCAAAGAAAGGAAACTGCGACTGAATTTATGAAGACCACTGAAAATATAGACCGACACTAAAAATAAATGACCAAATATTAAAATATTTTCACGTTTGTAGAAATTAAGAATGACCAAGAGCAAAAAACACAGATACATATATTCCCAAGGCTGCCATCTCACCGTATCCAAAGAACAGCTCATTGCTTCTAATAAAAATAAAACAACAAGCAACCATCTGTTGGGTTTAATACATACAACAAGCAATAATGCAGATAGAGAAGCTCCGAATAAAAACTGATGCACAAAAGCAGGAATGTTTTCTAAACTGCTTATTGGGGGAATTACAGGATATACTCTTTCTGTAATCCAAGTTTTATAGCTCCCAATTTTGGTTAAAAACCAGAAAAAAGCGATGCCCTTGATTAAATAGTTGGTTTGCTTTTCTAATTCATAATTATCGCGCATTGATGTTTCCTGATTATTTCATAAAAATATTAATTTCAATTGAATATAGAACATCATTTATTGCACAAAAAAAACATCTCGGACAAACGATCCGAGATGCGATATGTTTCGTTTACATTTGAAGATTAATCCCTTCTTCCGCCCATTAATAAGGAAGCAAAATAAAGAAGCTGTACCAAAGATCCGATCGCAGCCACCACATATGTTCTTGCTGCCCATTTCAGACTGTCTTTTACGCCTACATACTCTTCCGTTGTTACCGTGCCTGTATCACGAAGCCATTTCATCGCTCTGTTGCTTGCATCATATTCCACCGGAAGCGTCACAAATGCGAAAAGCGTTGTAAAAGCAAACATAATCACTCCTATTGTAAGAACAAGTTTACTTCCGCTTAATGCCATGATAACAAGCCCTCCCATAATGACAAACTGCATCAGGTTGGAACTTATGCTTACCACCGGAACCAATTTAGAACGAAGCTGTAACATAGAATATCCTACTTTATGCTGAACGGCATGACCGCATTCATGAGCTGCAACAGCCGCTGCTGCTGCGTTCCTCTGCATATACACCGCTTCGGATAGGTTAACTGTTTTATTTTCGGGATTATAATGATCTGTTAACTGTCCCGGAACCGACATTACCTGTACGTCATTAATTCCGTTGTCTCTCAGCATTTTTTCCGCAATTTCTTTTCCTGAAAGTCCGTTTCTAAGATAGACTTTAGAATATTCTTCGAATTTCGATTTCAGCCTCCATGAAACAAACCAGCTTACCGCCATCGAAACAATAATAATCAAATAATAACCATTCATCTCTGTAATCTTTTATAATATACTTTTCATCCCATATGATGTAAAAACTGTGCCAAAGTATTGTATTAATTTAGCTATATTTGTTCCATAATTTCACGAAAGAATCATGTCAGAAATTTCAGTTATTGAGGTAAAAAACAGCGATCAGCTAAAGCAATTCGTAAGATTTCCCATGGATCTGTACAAAAACAATCCGTATTACGTTCCGGCTCTTATTAATGATGAGATTAAAATATGGAGTACGAAGGAAAATCCGGCACTGCAATACTCTGAAGCCAAACAGTTTCTTGCCTATCAGAATAATAAAATCGTCGGAAGAATTGCCTTAATGATCAATCATAAGGAAGAACGCGAACTAGGGATAAAGAAAGTACGCTTTGGCTGGATTGATTTTATTGATGATGAAAAAGTTTCTCAGGCACTCATCGGAAAGGCAGTTGAGTACGCCAAAGAAAAAAACATCGGAAAGATTGAAGGACCAATGGGTTTCACGAACCTTGATAAAGCCGGAATGCTGACTTTGGGCTTCGATAAACTGGCAACGATGATCGGAATCTACAATCATGCGTATTATCCTCAACATCTGGAAAAACTGGGTTTAACCAAAGAAAAGGAATGGGTGGAATTTGAAATTATGTTCCCGGATTCCCTTCCGGAGAAAATTTACAAATTCAACGAACTGATTTCCCAGAAATACCATCTGAAAGTTCTAAGATTTAAATCTAAAGAAGAAATTCTGCAGTATGTGGATGCGATGTTTGATCTGCTGGATGAAACGTACAAGCACCTTTCTACCTACACTCCTATTTCAGATGAACAGCGAAAAACCTACAAAGAGAAATATTTCCCTTTAATAGATAAAGATTTCATCGTGTGTATCGCAGATGAAAATAACAATCTGGTTTCTTTTGCCATTACAATGCCCTCCTATTCAAAAGCTCTGCAAAAATCCAAAGGAAAACTGCTTCCTTTCGGATGGTGGCATTTTTTACAGGCAGGAAAGAAAAACGACAGGGCTAATTTTTACCTGATCGGAATTCATCCTGATTATCAGAGACGCGGTGTAACGTCCATTATTTTTAAAGAAATCTGGGACATCTTCAATAAAAAAGGAGTGAAATATCTGGAAACCAATCCGGAATTAGAAGAGAACAAAAGCATTCAGCTTCTTTGGCAGGATTACAATCCCGTGAACCATAAAAGAAGGAGAACCTACGCTCTGGAAATCAAATAATTTTTCATCATCAAAAAGTAGACTTATTGTAAGTTTTAAAATATGAAACCACAACTCATCATTTTCGGAATTTTAATTGTCGGATTTATTGCATACAATTTATTTTTCCAGTTGGCGGACGACAGAACCAATACAGCAGTGAATATTATCTACGCAAGTCTCCTTTTTGCCTATATTTCCTTTATGGCATATTCTCTCATCAGAAAAATGAAAAAATAATCGTTATTTTTAATGATTCTAAATTATCCGTTTTATCCATTTTCAAGCTACTTTTAACCTCATAAATTTCATGCTTTCTTGTTTATTCGCTAAATTTGCAAATTGAGATAATAATGCAAAAATGAATTTACCTGAAAGTTATATTCCAATCCTTATACAAGCAGGTGTTGCGATCGGTTTCGTAGCCATTTCTTTGCTTGGAGCGCATTTTTTAGGTCCGAAACAGAAAAAAGGAAATTCTGTAAAAAACCAGAGCTGGGAGTGTGGAGTCCCGGTAGAAGGAAATGCAAGAACACCGTTTTCCATTAAGTACTTTTTGACGGCGGTATTATTCGTATTATTCGATATTGAAATCGTATTTTTTTATCCGTACGCGGTAAACTTCAGAGAATTCGGAATGGAAGGATTCCTTGCCGTTCTTACATTCGTAGCGATCTTCTTCATGGCATTTTTCTATGTATGGAAAAGAGGCGCTTTAGATTGGGATAAATAAGAAATTATAAATTTTAAATTACAAATTTTAGATGGTGATTTTCGATTAAAGTTAACATTAACAATAATTTAGAATCTAAAATTTAAAATCTAAAATCTACTAAAATGTCAGATAACAAACCAGTAATAAGAACAGATGCACCGGCTCCGGAAGGATTTGAAGGAGAAGGTTTTTTCGCAACGAAACTGAGCAGTGTAATCGGGATGGCAAGAAAATTCTCTCTTTGGCCGTTACCATTTGCAACCTCTTGTTGCGGTATCGAGTTTATGGCTACCCTGAATCCAACGTATGATGCTTCCCGATTTGGTATGGAAAGAAACTCTTTCTCCCCAAGACAGGCAGATATGTTAATGGTTTGCGGAACGATATCCAAAAAATTAGGACCAGTACTTAAAGAAGTGTACACTCAGATGGCAGAGCCGAAATGGGTGGTTGCAGTTGGAGCCTGTGCTTCCAGCGGTGGTATTTTTGATACGTATTCTGTTTTACAGGGTATTGATAAAATTATTCCGGTAGACGTTTACGTTCCGGGATGTCCTCCGAGACCGGAACAGATTATTGAAGGTGTAATGCAGGTTCAGGCTTTGGCGGAAAGCGAAAGCATCAGAAGAAGAGATATGCCTGAATACCAGAAATTACTAGATTCTTACAACATTAGCAACTAACGGAAATGACAAACGAATTCGTATTAGAAGCAATTACAAGAGAATTTCCGGAGTCTGTTATTGCAAGTTCAGAGCCTTATGGAATGTTGACGATTGAAGTAAAGAAGGAAGATCTGAAAAAAATCGTTCACTATCTGAAAGATTCATCACTGGAAATCAATTTCCTTACCGATGTATGCGGAATCCATTATCCTGAGTTTCCGGAAAAGGAAATCGGTGTGGTTTATCACCTGCACAACATGATGACGAACTTCAGATTACGTCTGAAAATATTCATGTCCAGAGAAAACATCGAAGTAGATTCTTTAGTGGAATTGTATGCAGGAGCCAACTGGATGGAAAGAGAAACGTATGATTTCTACGGAATCAAATTTAAAGGACATCCGGATCTGAGACCTATTTTAAATATGGAAGATCTTGGTTACCACCCGATGCTGAAAGAATATCGTCTGGAAGACGGAACAAGAACAGACAAGAACGACAGCATGTTCGGAAGATAAAAAAGCGAATGGCACCAATGGCAGCGAGCCAATAGCCAGAAGCAAATAGCTAAAAGCAATCATTATGAAAGATAACTCATTATCTAATATACTCAACCAATACGAAAGTAAGGAACAGATTGACGGACAGTTATACACCCTCAATTTAGGACCTACCCACCCTGCAACGCACGGTATTTTTCAGAATATCTTAACGATGGACGGAGAAAGAATCCTTCATGCAGAGCAGACTGTGGGATATATCCACAGAGCATTTGAGAAAATTTCTGAAAGAAGAAACTACTCTCAGATCACTACCCTTACCGACCGTATGAACTACTGTTCTGCGCCGATTAACAATTTAGGTTGGCACATGACGGTTGAAAAACTGATCGGCGTTGAAGTTCCAAAACGTGTAGACTACATGCGTGTTATTTTAATGGAGCTTGCGAGAATCGGAGATCACCTAATCTGTAACGGTGTAACAGGAATGGACTCCGGAGCAATTACCGGTCTTACCTATATGTTCATCGAAAGAGAACGTATCTACGATATGTATGAGCAGATCTGCGGAGCGAGAATGACGACCAATATGGGAAGAATCGGAGGTTTTGAAAGAGATTTCACTCCAAAATTCCATGAGTTATTAAAGGATTTCCTTAAAACGTTCCCGCCAAGATTCAAAGAATTCTGTACATTATTAGAAAGAAACAGAATCTTTATGGACAGAACCATCGGAGCAGGATCTATTTCTGCAGAAAGAGCATTAAGCTATGGTTTCACAGGTCCGAATTTACGTGCAACAGGTGTGGATTATGACGTGAGAGTTGCGCAGCCTTATTCTTCTTACCAGGATTTCGACTTTATCATTCCGGTAGGAACTTCCGGAGATACCTACGACCGTTTCATGGTTCGTCAGCAGGAAATCTGGGAATCTATTAAAATCATCAAACAAGCATACGAAAACCTTCCTGAAGGACCATTCCACGCGGATGTTCCGGATTTCTATCTTCCTGAAAAGGCAGATGTCTACAAGAAAATGGAAGCACTGATTTACCATTTCAAAATTGTAATGGGAGAAACAGATGTACCGAAAGGAGAAGTATATCATGCAGTAGAAGGCGGAAACGGAGAATTAGGTTTCTATCTTGTGAGTGATGGCGGAAGAAGCCCTTACCGACTGCATTTCAGAAGACCTTGTTTCATCTACTATCAGGCATATCCTGAGATGATTACAGGTTCTGTAATTTCAGATGCGATCGTTACGATGTGTAGTATGAATATTATTGCGGGAGAATTGGACGCATAAAAGAAATTATAGATTTTGGATTATAAATTTTAAATTAATCTAAACTCTTTAAATATAAATTAATATCAAAATTGATAAGATTTTTAGAACTAAGATTTTCATCTAAAATCTAAAATCTAAAATCTAAAATCTTTAAATATGAGCGAAACAATAGCTTTTAAACCGGAAATTTTAGAACAGGTACACAAAATCATCGCAAGATATCCTGAAGGAAGACAAAAATCTGCCCTTATCCCTGTACTTCATTTGGCACAGAAAGAATTCGGAGGCTGGTTAGACGTTCCGGTAATGGATTATGTTGCAGAATTATTGAGTATCAAACCTATCGAAGTTTATGAAGTAGCTACTTTCTACACCATGTTCAACATGAAGCCGGTAGGTAAATATGTTCTGGAAGTTTGCAGAACCGGACCTTGTATGGTTTCGGGAAGTGAAAAAATCCTAGACCATATCCGTACAAAACTGAACATTAAAGACGGACAGACTACGGAAGACGGAATGTTTACTTTAAAACCTGCTGAATGTTTGGGAGCTTGTGGATATGCTCCGATGATGCAGCTTGGAAAATTTTTCCATGAAAATTTAACGATAGAAAAAGTAGACGAAATCCTTGATCTTTGCAGAGAAGGACAAATCGCTTTAGACTAATAGAAATTTTAAATTCTACATTTTAGATTTTAAATTATTCACTTAACGTTTAATCATAATTAATGCAAGAAGCCAAAAGCCTATTGCAAGAAGCAAATAACAATGAGTAAAAAACTTTTACTTAAAAACGCACATATTGAAGGCATCCGCTACTTTGAAACCTACCGTAAAAACGGAGGTTACGAAGCTGCTGAAAAAGCCTTAAAAATGACTCCTGACGAAATTCTTGAAGAAGTAAAAGCTTCAGGACTTCGTGGACGTGGTGGAGCAGGATTCCCAACAGGAATGAAATGGAGCTTCCTTGCAAAACCGGAAGGCGTTCCGAGACACCTTGTTGTAAATGCCGATGAGTCTGAACCGGGAACGTTCAAAGACAGATATCTGATGGAGTTTCTTCCTCACTTACTGATCGAAGGAATGCTTATTTCATCATACTGTTTAGGTTCAAATGTTTCCTATATCTACATCCGTGGAGAATACTCATGGATTCCTGATATTCTTGAAGAAGCTATTGAAGAAGCAAAGGCAGCAGGATTTTTAGGTAAAAATATTTTAGGAACCGGTTTCGATTGTGAAATTTACGTTCAGAGAGGTGGTGGAGCATACATCTGTGGTGAAGAAACCGCATTGCTTGAATCTCTTGAAGGTAAAAGAGGAAATCCGAGACTGAAACCGCCATTCCCTGCTGTAAAAGGACTTTGGGAAAGACCAACGGTAGTGAATAACGTTGAATCTATTGCGGCCGTTGTTCCGATCATTGAAATTACAGGTGCTGAATATGCTAAAATAGGAGTTGGAAGATCTACAGGAACAAAATTAATTTCTGCCTGTGGAAACATCAACAAACCCGGAGTGTATGAAATCGACATGACCATTACGGTTGAAGAATTCATTTACTCTGAAGAATATTGCGGAGGAATTAAAGACGGGAAAAGATTAAAAGCCTGTATTCCGGGAGGAAGCTCTGTTCCGATTGTTCCGGCTAATTTATTATTAAAAACCGTAAACGGAGAACCTCGATACATGAACTACGAATCTTTGGCTGACGGTGGATTTGCTACCGGAACCATGATGGGTTCAGGAGGATTCATTGTTTTGGATGAAGATCAGTGTATCGTAGAACATACCATGACTTTAGCGAGATTTTACAATCACGAAAGTTGCGGACAATGTACCCCTTGCCGTGAAGGAACGGGATGGATGTATAAGATTTTAAAGAAAATCGAGAAAGGAGAAGGAAAAATGGAAGACATCGATCTACTTTGGGATATCCAAAGAAAAATCGAAGGAAACACAATTTGTCCGTTAGGTGATGCAGCAGCATGGCCTGTTGCAGCGGCTATTCGTCACTTCAGAGATGAATTCGAATGGCACATTAAAAACCCTGAGTTATCACAGACTCAGAACTACGGATTGGCACATTATGCAGATCCGATTCCTGCAGTTGAGAAGAATGCTTAAGATGAAAAAAATATTGGCAGTAGGTCTAATGATGTCGGGTTTTGTTTTCGGACAGGTAAAAAAAGATACATTAGAAGAAAAAAAATATAAACTAGAGGCGACTCCATACAAAGCTGAAAAAAAAGAAAAACCTTTACCCTTAAGCAAAAAAGGTCAGGTTTTCGTTTTCTACGGATGGAACAGAGCGGCTTACAGCAATTCTGACATTCATTTCTCGGGAAACGGTTATGATTTTCAGTTGAATAATGTCTCTGCGAAAGACAGACCAACTAAATTCGGAATTGTTTATTTCGATCCAAGCTGGTTTACAGTGACCCAGTATAATTTCAGACTTGGTTATTTTATTAAAGATAATTTAGCTTTGGTTTTAGGAATTGATCATATGAAATATGTAATGAACCAGGATCAGACGGTTGGGTTTTCAGGAAATATTTCAGATCCGAAATATGCAGCCATGGTACAGAATGGGCAGGTAAATCTTGCCGATGAAAAGTTCCTTACTTTTGAGCATACAGACGGATTAAATTATGAAAACGTAGGACTTGAAAAATATAAAAATCTGGTTCATAAAAAGAACATCGATCTGGTATGGTCTTACGGAGCCGGAATCGGGTTTATGTTTCCGAAAAGTAATGTAAAGCTTTTTGGTAACGAGAGAAGCGACCGTTTTCACGTTGCCGGAATGGGAACCGATTTAAGATCCAGTCTTAACCTTGTATTCTGGAAAAACTGGATGCTGAGAGCAGAAGTAAAAGCCGGATACATCAATATGTGGGACATTAAAACGACATTAAATAATAAACCGGATAAAGCCAGACAGGATTTTGTTTTCGGACAGGTTCTTGCCGGAATCGGATATACATTTAATACAAAAAAGTATAATTAAAACAGAGCTTAATTGCTAAGGCAAAAGCGAAAAGCATAGAATATGAGCGAAGAGGTTAAAAAATTCAAAATAACGATAGACGGACAGACTACTGAAGTTTTGCCGGGTACTTCTATTCTGGAAGCTGCAAGACAAATCGGCGGAAAATCTGTACCTCCTGCAATGTGCTACTACAGCAAACTGGAAACCAGCGGCGGAAGATGCAGAACCTGCCTTGTGGAAGTTTCCAAAGGGTCTGAAGCAGATCCGCGTCCTATGCCGAAATTGGTGGCAAGCTGCAGAACCAACGTTATGGATGGGATGGAAGTAAAAAATCTTACTTCTGAAAAAGCTCAGGAAGGAAGAAAAGCAGTTACGGAATTCCTTTTGGTAAACCATCCGTTAGACTGCCCTATCTGCGATCAGGCAGGAGAATGTCATCTTCAGGATTTAGGGTACGAGCACGGAAATCTTGAAACCAGAACGGAATTCGAAAGAAATACACATGAAGCAGACGATTTGGGTCCTCACATCAAACTGAATATGAACCGTTGTATTCTTTGTGCAAGATGTGTACTCGCTGCAAACCAGTTAACCGGAGAAAGAGAACACGGAATTTTGTTCAGAGGAGATCACGCTGAAATTTCAACCTACTTAAATAAAGCTCTGGATAATGATTTCATCGGAAACGTAATCGACGTTTGTCCTGTAGGAGCATTAACCGACAGAACAGCACGTTTTTCAAGCAGAGTATGGTTTACAAAACCAATGAACGCTACCTGCAAATGTGATAAATGTTCCGGAAAAGCCGTAGTCTGGATGAAAGGTGACGAAATCGTGAGAGTTACCGCAAGAAAAGACCAGTGGGGAGAAGTTGAAGAATTTATCTGCGACACCTGCCGTTTCGACAGAAAAGAGCTTTCTGACTGGAATATTGAAGGTCCGAGACACATCGACAGACATTCAGTAATTTCATTGAACCACTACGAAAAGCCTAAAGATGAACTAAGAGTTTTAGATAATCCGATGGCAAAGGAAATCAGTGAAAAAGACGAAAAATAAGAAGTTGGATGTCTGAAGATGGAAGATGGAGGTTTATAACCGTAAAATATTCCGCTTCTGCTTTTAACTTTAAAATCGTTAAAAAATAAAATAAATTGGTAATGTGATGAAGAGTTGATGCCACGATGTGATAAACTTCCAGCTCCCAGCTCCCATCTTCAAAACATTTAAAATAAAAAATGGATTTACTTACATTTAAACTTATACTTGTATTTGCGCTTTTCCTGCTTTCGTTAACGATTGCAGCCTACTCTACCTGGGCAGAAAGAAAAGTTGCTTCTATTATGCAGGACAGAATTGGTCCCAACCGATCAGGACCTTTCGGATTGCTTCAGCCTTTAGCCGACGGTGGAAAGTTTTTCTTTAAAGAAGATTTTACCCCTGCGAATGCAGAAAAATTCCTTTTCGTACTGGGACCGGCTTTGGTAATGTTTATTTCATTAATTACAGGAGCTGTTATTCCCTGGGGTAAAAGTTTAAATATTGCAGGTACGTCTTATGATCTTCAGGTGGCAAACATCGATGTCGGAGTACTTTTCATCATCGGAATGGCTTCCATCGGAGTTTACGGAATTATGATCGGAGGTTGGGCTTCTAACAACAAATATTCATTATTAGGTGCGATCCGTGCTTCTTCTCAGATGATTTCTTATGAATTAGCAATGGGATTGGCTTTGCTTTCCATCATTATGATGACGGGAAGTTTAGATTTAAAAGAAATTACGGAAAGCCAGACAAACGGAAAACTGTGGGGATTCATTCCTTGGGTTTCGGGACTTAACTGGAATATTTTCTACCAACCGATTGCTTTCTTAGTATTTATTGTAGCAGCTTTGGCAGAAACCAACAGACACCCTTTCGATTTACCTGAGTGTGAATCTGAATTGGTAACAGGATATTCTACGGAGTATTCTTCCATGAAATTAGGATTGTATATGTTCGGTGAATACGTGAATATGTTTATTTCCAATGCTTTCATGGTTGTTCTGTTCTTCGGAGGTTACAATTATCCCGGAATTGAATGGGTTACTCAGAACTGGGGAGAAAATACAGCCGGAATTTTGAGTATTGTGGCGTTTTTAATTAAAACCATCATCGGAATTCTGATCTTTATGTGGATCAGATGGACACTTCCGAGATTCAGATATGACCAATTAATGCACTTAGGATGGAAAACTTTAATTCCAATGGCATTGGTTAACCTGCTGGTTACAGGAGCTGTAATTTTAGCATTTGGAAATTAATTAATTTGAAAATGAGCTGATGTGAAAATGCGATGATGCGATCAACTTCCATCTCCCGGCTTCCATCTTCTAACATTTAATAATAAAAAAATGAAACTTACGAACAGATCAAAAGTTGTTTCTAATAAAGAAATGACCCTTGCTGAAAAAATCTACTTACCTGCGATTTTTACAGGAATGGGGATTACATTTAAGCATGCTGTAAGAACCGTATTGAAAGGGGCTCCCGCAGTATACTCATATCCGGAAGTACAGAAACCGAGAGCAGAAATCTGGAGAGGTCAGCACGTTTTGAAAAGAGACGAGGAAGGCAGAGAAAGATGTACGGCTTGCGGACTTTGTGCGGTGGCATGTCCTGCAGAAGCAATTACCATGACTGCTGCAGAGAGAACCAAGGAAGAAAAGCATCTTTACAGAGAAGAAAAATATGCATCGGTATATGAAATTAATATGCTGAGATGTATTTTCTGTGGTATGTGTGAAGAAGCCTGTCCGAAATCTGCGATCTATCTTACCGACAGATTGGTAGACGTGGAAACCAACAGAGGTTCTTTCATTTACGGAAAAGATAAATTGGTAGAAAAAATAAATGAAAGGATTGACATCACAGAAAGACAATCCGAGAAACAAAAAAATGCGGTAAAATAATGGATCAGTTTTTATTTTTCTTGGTGGCGTTTTTAGCAGTGGCAAGTGCGGTTTACTTCGTTTTTGCGAGAAATCCTCTGTACGCTGTTTTGTCATTAATTGTTACAATGTTCTCTATTGCGGGCATGTACATCCTTCTGAATGCACAGTTCCTTGCGATTATCCAGATTATTGTGTATGCCGGAGCGATCATGGTATTGTTCCTTTACATACTAATGATGCTTAACCTTAATAAACAAGACGAAAGTAAGAAGGGCAATACTTTAAAATTTGCCGGAGTTTTTACAGCAGGACTTTTGTTAATTGGAGTTTTAGGCGTTTTCAGAGGTGTTCAGCAGAATCAGATCGTTGTTGAAAATGTAGACAACGGAGTTGGTCTGACGAAAAATCTGGGAAGACTTTTGTTTAATGAATATGTTTTGCCGTTTGAGCTTGCATCCATCCTTATTTTGGCAGGTATTGTAGGTGCGGTATTAATCGGTAAAAAAGATCTATAAAATTATGGGAGAAGTAAATACATTTATACAAAGCGTCCCTCTGAATTATTTCATCATACTTTCATCAGTACTGTTCTGTTTGGGAGTTTTAGGAGTATTGCTGAGAAAAAACGCGATTGTTATTTTGGGTTGTGTAGAGCTTATGCTGAATTCTGTAAACCTTTTACTGGCTGCGTTTTCTGCATATAAAGGTAACGGCGACGGACAACTTTTAGTTTTCTTCATTATGGTGGTTGCTGCTGCGGAAGTAGCGGTAGGTCTGGCAATTATTGCTATGCTGTATAGAAATACCCGTTCTGTTGATGTAAGTATATTTAATAAATTAAGAGGATAAGAATGGAAAATTTAGTGTATGCAATAATACTTTTACCACTTTTAGGTTTTCTTATAAACGGACTTTTCGGAAAAAATCTTCCAAAAATAGTTGTTGGTAGTTTAGCTACAGCAATGGTTTTTGCATCTTTCTGCATCGCAGTAAGTATTTTCATGAATTTTGATTCTGAAAGCCAGCCTGTCATTGTAAAAGCTTTTGAATGGTTCAGAGTAAATGGAGTTCAGATTAATTTCGGGTTCCAGATCGATCAGTTATCATTAATGATGGTGATGATCATCACAGGGATCGGATCTTTAATTCACCTCTACTCTATCGGATATATGAGCCACGATAAAGGTTTCTATAAGTTTTTCACTTATCTGAACCTGTTTATCTTCTCTATGTTGTTATTGGTAATGGGAAGCAATTACTTAATCTTATTCATCGGATGGGAAGGTGTAGGATTGTGCTCTTACTTACTGATCGGATTCTGGTACACCAACGAAGAGTATGGTAAAGCAGCAAGAAAAGCATTCATCATGAACAGAATTGGTGACCTTGCTTTATTAATAGGTATTTTCATGTTAGCTTCACAGACGAATGCTGTGGATTATTTAACAATCAAAGAAAATGCAGGAAAATTTGAATTGGACGGAACGGTAATCATTTTCATTACAACAAGTTTATTTATCGGTGCTACCGGTAAGTCTGCTCAGGTTCCATTATATACATGGTTACCGGATGCGATGGCGGGACCTACTCCTGTTTCAGCGTTAATTCACGCCGCAACGATGGTAACGGCGGGTATTTATTTAGTGGTAAGATCCAACTTCTTATTTACTTTGGCACCTACCGTTCAGGGAGTGATTTTATTCATCGGATTCTTAACGGCAGCTTTAGCTGGATTCTACGCACTTCGTCAGAACGACATCAAAAAAGTACTGGCATATTCCACCGTTTCTCAGCTAGGATTCATGTTCATCGCTTTAGGTCTTGGAGCTTATACAACAGCGATGTTCCACGTAATGACACACGCTTTCTTCAAGGCATTATTGTTCTTGGGAGCAGGATCTGTAATCCACGCGATGAGCAACGAACAGGATATGCGTTTCATGGGAGGTCTGAAAAAGTACATTCCTATTACACACGCTACATTCCTTATCGGAACATTGGCAATCTCAGGATTCCCTTTGCTTTCAGGGATGATTTCCAAAGACGAAATTTTAGTGGCAGCTTTTGCTAAAAATCCGGTATACTGGGTAATTTTATTTGTTTTAGCGGCTGTTACGGCTACTTATATGTTCAGATTGTATTATCTTACTTTCCACGGAGAGTTCAGAGGTACTGAAGAACAAAAACACCACTTACACGAAAGCCCTTCGAATATGACATTACCATTGATCGTACTGGCTGTTCTTTCTGTTTTGGGTGGATTAATTAACCTTCCTCACTTCATCGGTCACGGTCATTATGCCAAATTAATGGAATGGCTGAAGCCTGTTCTTACCGAGGAAAGCTTTAAACAAATGGAAGCAACTCTTTCGGGAGTTCCGTTTGGGACTGAAATGATACTTTTAGGAGCAACAGTTGTAATGTTCTTCTGCGTTTGGTTCCTTGTTAAAAATACTTATGTGAATAAGAAAAAACAGGCATTACCGGAACAGCAGTATACAGGATGGGAAAAACTGTCTGCTAAAAAATTATACATTGACGAAATTTACAATGCATTAATTGTAAAAACTGTTGAAGGATTAGGACGCGGAGGAAAGATGTTTGATAAAGGTATTCTTGATCGTTTTGTGGACTTCGTAGGTGAAGGAGCTGAAGACAGCGGAAAAGCCATGAAGCGTATCCAGAACGGAAATGTTGAGAATTACATCTTAATCATGTCTTTGGCTGTGGGAATTATACTGATTGTTAACTTTATATTACAATAATGTCTGGTTTATTATTAACACTATTACTATTACCTCTGGTAGGTTCGGGATTAGTTTTTGCATGGAAAGATAAATCCAGCAAATATTTGGCACTGGGAATTGCGTTGGTACAAATGCTGATTACCTTCTACATCACTGCGGATTTTGATTTTAATCCTACGGTAGACAGCGTATTGCAGCACGAGATCAACTATCCTTGGTCACAATTCATGAAGAGCTCTCTTCATTTCGGAATCGATGGAATGAGTCTGCTTCTTTTATTGTTAACCAATATTCTGGCGCCAATCATTATTTTATCTTCTTTTAATGAAAATGTAAACTACAGAAATACATTCTACGGTTTGATCCTGCTGATGCAGTTCGGTCTTGTAGGAGTTTTTACTTCGCTGGACGGTTTGCTGTTCTACATTTTCTGGGAAGTTACTTTGATTCCGATCTGGTTTATTGCCGGAATCTGGGGTCAGGAAAATAAAAGATTTGAATTCACTACGAAATTCTTCGTTTATACCTTCGTTGGATCATTATTCATGTTAGCAGGATTGATTTATGTATACAATCACTCTGCATCTTTTGCGCTGACAGATCTTTATAATGCACAGTTAAACGAAACACAACAAACCGTTGTATTCTGGTTTATCTTCTTTGCTTTTGCAGTGAAATTGCCGGTTTTCCCTTTCCACACGTGGCAGCCGGATACGTATACCTATTCGCCAACACAAGGTTCCATGCTTTTATCAGGGATCATGCTGAAAATGGCGATTTATGGAGTTATGCGTTATCTTTTACCGATCACTCCCCTTCCGATTGCAGGAATTTCAGGACAGATTGTGATTATCTTAGCTATTGTGGGAATTGTTCACGGAGCTTTAATAGCGATCATCCAGACTGATATGAAAAGAATTATTGCATATTCTTCTTTCTCTCACGTTGGATTAATGGTGGCAGGTATTTTTGCTTCGGCAGTAATAACCTTAAGAGGAAACTTCAATATTGAAGGTGCTGAAGGAGCTTTGGTGCAGACTTTCGCTCACGGTATTAACGTTGTAGGTCTGTTCTACTGCTGTGATATATTATACAAAAGATTTAAATCAAGAGATATCAGACAAATGGGAGGTTTGGCGAAAGTTGCTCCTAAGTTTGCCGTATTATTCTTGATCATTATATTAGGTTCAATGGGAGTTCCGTTGACCAATGGATTCATCGGGGAATTTATCCTGTTGAAATCGGTGTATGATTTTAACGGATTGGCAGCAGTAATTGCAGGTCTTACCGTAATCCTTTGTGCGGTATATTTATTGAGATTCTACGGAAAAGCAATGTTCGGACAGGGTGATGAAGCTGTTTTAAGCACAGTAAAAGATCTTTCTGCAGTAGAATTCTCTGTATTGGCAAGTTTAGCGGTTTTTGTGATTGTATTTGGTATTTTCCCACAACCGATAATCGAAATGGTGAATAGTTCGTTGAAGTTTATCTACCAATCAATGGTAAGCTAATTTGATATTTTAAGAAATGAGTGTTTTAATTATTGTTTTCCTAACGGCAGTTGTTGCGTTATTTTCAGGAGTTTTTGAACAAGGGAAATTCGCAAGATACATTGGGATTTTGGGATTAATCATCGCATTATGGGTAAGTTTCATGCCGGAATGTGCTTTCTTCGGACAGTACAAACATATGTATGACTACACCGCCAATACTGCGCTATTCACAAAAATATCAATCGTAACGACATTATTGTTATTCTTTCTGGGCGGTTTTGCATTCAGCAACCACAGAAGCCACCAGTCTGAACTCTATGCTTTAATGCTTTTCGCTCTTTGTGGCGGGATTATCCTTTTCGGATATCAGAATATGGTAACGCTGTTCTTAGGAGTTGAAATTCTTTCTATTCCTTTATATGTAATGGCGGGTGCTAACAAGACAGATCTGAGATCCAACGAAGCTTCCATCAAGTATTTCCTGATGGGTGCATTCGCAACAGGTTTCCTGTTATTCGGGATCGCATTTATCTACGGAAGTGTAGGAAGTTTCGATTTATATAAAATTCAGGACTTCGGAGTTTCAAACCCGAAAGATGTGATGTTCATCTTAGGCGTTCTTCTGATTCTTTGCGCATTGGCATTTAAAGTTGCTTTAGCACCTTTCCATATGTGGAGTCCGGATGTTTATTACGGAGCGCCTTCATTAATCACCGCTTTCATGGCGAGTGTGGTAAAAATCTCAGGATTTTTCGCATTATTCAGATTAATGACGATAGGATTTGGCGGAGTTACAGAAAACTGGATCAATGTTTTCGGGGTATTTTTAATCATCACATTGCTTTTGGCAAACGTTATGGGACTGGCTCAGACAAATGCTAAAAGAATGTTGGCATACTCTTCAGTTTCTCACGCAGGATACATCGGTTTGGTATTCTTCGGAATGACAAGTCTTTCTACTTACAATTTGGCTTTCTATCTATTTGCTTACGCTTTGGCGACAGTAGGAGTTTTCATGTGTCTGATTTATGTTGAAAAACTGAAAAGAGAAACCTCTTTCGGAGCGTTCAAAGGATTGGCAAAAACAGAACCTTTATTGGCAACTACTGCATCAGTTTCCATGCTTTCAATGGCTGGAATTCCTTTAACTGCAGGTTTCATGGGGAAATTCTCTTTATTTTCTCAGGCAATGAATTCTCAACACGGAGTTTTCCTTGTTTTGATTGCTGTTTTAGGTTCAGCAGTTTCCATTGCTTACTATTTAAGACTGATTATTTCCATGTTCTTCTTCAAAGAAAGTACATTTAAATCTTCAGAAAAAGTAACGATCACGTACAACATCGTAGGAGTATTTGTTATTGCTTCAATCGTTGTTCTTGGCGTTTTCCCGGATCTGTTTGCAAGACTTTTCGGATTATAAAAAATCATATTAAAATAGAGAACCACAACCTTTAAGTTGTGGTTTTTTTTTACCTTTACTCTAAATTTCAGTTTTTGTGTCACAGCTATATAAAAAAGACACTCCATTTCAGGTTTTTATTTCGTTCAAAAAATATTTGGATGTGTTGGAACACATTCGATACAATGACCGTTTGGAATACCGAGCCAGTTACGCTGAATCTTTAATTGAAAAGACTAAAAATTTCAACGAATTCCGCAACGGATTTCAGGATATTTCTCTGCTTGAAAAAAATGAAGACCTCATCAAACTTCTTCTTGCAGACCTCTTCCCTACCGGACTTACCAATAACGAAATAAAAGCGGCAAGTGTTCCGCTTTCCAATATCACCTTTAATTATACAGACCGTTTCAAAGCAATATTAAAAGATGCCGGAAAAGATTTCGAGATCGGATTGCGTGGTATTGATGATGACGAATTTTATGTCTTCTGCTGCTGTCTTATTTTGCAGAGCTACTTCAAAAAAGATATAAAAAGTACCATTCCTTTTTATTATGATATTCCCAATGCACAGGGAATCATGAAGCATTATAAAATTACGGTAAATGCAGATTTTACCGAAATTTTTCCTGCTGA
This sequence comes from Chryseobacterium urinae, assembly GCF_030518295.1. Lineage (NCBI taxonomy): Bacteria > Pseudomonadati > Bacteroidota > Flavobacteriia > Flavobacteriales > Weeksellaceae > Chryseobacterium > Chryseobacterium urinae. The sequence goes on from NZ_JAULSJ010000004.1 coordinate 146,732, forward strand.
AGGAACAAAAATTCCTTCCGATGAAATTCTGGATATCTTGCTGGAAAATTTAGATGATTTTAAACTGTGGAAGAAACATTTTCAGCCGGAATCATGGATTTTAAAAGGGTTCACTATTATTTCTCTTGTAGACTGTACCAGTGAAATTGCCCTCTCCGATCTTAAATCTACCATGATCGAAATAGATTCTGAAAACTTCTCGCAGGATGAAAACCTTGTTGAAATATTCAAATCGTATTTTGATATTCCGGAGCTGAATTTCGGACTGATGCTTTACAATAAAAAAGAGCAGCGGCTGGAAAAAATGCCGGTGTATGAAAATATGTTCACCAATCATGTATTGAACTTCTGGATCAATGCCATAGATGAAGATACAAGAAAAAGTACCATCATCAATCTTCATTATAACCCAAAACCTATTGTTGTTTCAAACCTTAATCATCTCGAAGAAGAAGCAAAAATGAAACCTTCTTTCAGTATCTTAAAGGAAAACAACATCAACAGTTTTATGGTTATCCCGATCGTAAAAGACAACGAGCTTTTGGCTATCATGGAGTTTACCTCTCCTATCGCGAACAGCTTCAATGGTCTTAAACTGAAAAAAATGGAATCGTTCAGCAACATGATTATTTTCTCGCTGAGCAGATTCAGCTTTGAAAAAAATTATCAGATTGAAGCCATCATTCAGCGGGAATACACCACCATCCACAACAGCGTGGTTTGGAAATTCAGAAATGAAGCCGAAAAATATTTCAACGCTTCTCTTGGCAATAAAATATATTCTTTAAAAGAAATTTCATTTAGAAACCTTACCCCGCTCTTTGGATTTTCAGACATCCGTTCTTCTTCGGAAAAACGTTTTAATTTAATGCTCGAAGATCTCAACCAACAGATTGAATCCCTTTACGAGATTTTTAATTTAACCCGTTCAGACTCGGAAAAATTTTTACCGGCTCTGGATATTTTCGAAAACGAACTAAATAATGAGATCAAAGCAGACAGCGAACAGAGGTTTCAGGGATTACTGAGAGATGAAATTCATCCTTATCTTCAGGCTAAGCTGGAAGTAAAATCCTCCAGTGAAGTAAAGGCAAAAATAAAAGATTATTTTGCGCAGGTTTTTAGCCAGACCGATCTCTTTTATACCCATAGAAAAAGTCTGGATGATTCGATAACGTTAGTCAACAGAAAACTGGCAGATGTTCTGGATGATGCACAGATACAGGCACAGCAGATTTTTCCGCATTATTATGAAAGATTTAAATCAGACGGTGTGGAGCATAATTTATATACCGGACAAAACATTGCGCCGGATCTTCATTACCATCCAAAAATTGTTAACAAACTTCGTTACTGGCAGTTAAAAACCATCTGCAATATGGAAATTGAATTCCGAAATTTCAAAAAAGATCTTCCGGTTTGTCTCGATATTGCTTCGCTGATTTTTGTATATAATGAAAAAATAGACATCCGCTTCAGAATGGACGAAAAGCGTTTTGATGTAGACGGAGCCTATAATTCTTACTATGAAATCATTAAAAAACGGCTCGATAAAGCCCACGTAAAAGATTCAGACGACAGAATTACCTGCCCCGGAAAAATAACCATCGTTTATTTCGGGATGGAAAATCAGAGAGAATATCTGGATTATATCAACAAACTGCAAAAGAAAGGAATTCTCCAAAACGACATAGAATTCCTGAAAGTAGAAGATTTGCAGGGAATTACAGGACTTTTAGCTTTGAGAGTATCTTTAGTACAATAAAAAAGCTCATCCAATCGGGTGAGCTTTCCTATTAAGTTGATATTTTATCTAAAGACTTAAAAACGCATACGCAAAAGACAGAACAGAAATTACAATTCCTGCCATAAAAATCTGGTACGTAATGGATAAAAGCCTGTATTTTCTGTCTAAAACCTTTCCTAAAAAATACAAATCCTTCACCATAGAATCGTAAATATAATCGCGGTCTTTAATAAGAACATTCATTGCATCCTGATAATCATCAAAAATCATCCTGTTGAAATTTCCGAAGAATAAAAGATTCACCTTTCTGTCGGCAACATCCTGTAAACTGAATTTTGCTTTGGTAACATTCGGTTTTGTGGATAAAATGGCAAAAATGATGGTAAGAACCGCAGAAGCCAGCAAAATAAAACTTGGAATAATAAGATGAGAATTCTTAGGCGTATCCAGTTTCGGAACCAAAACAGAAAGACAAACCGATATGATGATGGCATTTACAGAAAGAAGAATATTCGCTTTGCTGTCGGCAATATCACTCAGTCTTGTATGATTGCTTAAAGTCACTCTGAACAGCGTATCTACACTTCTGTCGGATTTCGGCTCCTTTTCTTTCGACTTTTTATTTTCAGAACTTTCTTTTTTATCCTCGTCTTTTTCCAACTTCTTTTCAATTTTTTTAATATTTTTCTCCTTCAGAGGCTGCCATTCTTTTTTTGCATACTCTGTATAAAACTGATGTTTGTTTTTCAGCATATCCAAATTTCCGGCGTTCCATTCGTCGTTAGAATAGCAGCGTACATTGGTAAGCTCCCACTCTTTTCTGAGGGCATCGGAAATATCGTTATAATCGTGGCTTGCAAAATGGCTGCAATCTGCATCTTTCACTATTTTTTCCAGAAGATTCTGCGGAACGTACGTTATTTTAGTTGCTAAAATAAGCTTCGAAACATCTTCGATATAGTTTTCAGGATAATTTTCCTGCTGCAAAAAATCTTTCATAATCTTTACTCCTGCCTCTTCATGATTTTTGGCACACTCTATGTACCCTGTATCATGAAACCAAAGAGCCAGAACTACTTTCTCCTGATCTTCTTCAGAAACCTGAGTGTTTTTAAGAATTTCTTCAGCCTTATTTACTGTGAAGGTAGTATGTATAAAATTATGATAAGAATATACTGAAGATAGTTTATCTTTGAATAAGGTTTCGACATAGTCTTTGGCTTTTTGTAAAATATTCATCACCGAAATTTTATTATTGTAAATTTATGAATTTATCCTTTAAAACTCATTTAAAAAATACGTCTGTTGTCATCAGAGTAGCATTGTCTGCCGGAGTTCTCTACTCCTGCGCAACATATAACGTAAAAAAGGGTAAAAACTTATCTGAAATTAAAAATTCTGATATACAATTTTCCAACGATTTTAAAATATTTCTCGTAGGCGATGCCGGAAATGCAGACGAAGCACAGGCTCAGAACACCCTGAATCTGTTAAAAAGCCAGCTTGAAAAAGCCGACAGCAATTCAATGCTGATCTTTTTGGGCGATAATATCTATCCTTCCGGAATGCCAAAAGAATCTGACAAAAATTATCCACTGGCAAAACAGAAACTGGAAGATCAATTATCCATTGTAAAAAACTTTAAAGGCAAAACACTCCTTATTCCGGGAAATCATGACTGGTACAACGGATTGGACGGCTTAAAAGCGCAGGAAGAACTCGTAAAAAATTATTTAAACGATAAAAAAGCATTCCTTCCTAAAAATTCATGCCCGATTGATGATATTAATCTTACCAAGGACATTAAACTGATCGTAATCGACACGGAATGGGCTCTCGTCAATTGGAACAACTATCCGGGAATTAATAAAAACTGCGATATTAAAACGCGGGAAGATCTTTTCACAGAGTTTAAAGATTTAATTAATAAAAATCAGGACAAAAGAATTATCGTTGCGCTGCATCATCCGATTATCAGCAGCGGAACTCATGCAGGATACACCTCTGCAAAATCTCACCTTTTTCCGCTGAAAAGTAAAATTCCGGCTCCGGGAGTTGCCAGTCTCATTAATGTGGTAAGAAGTTCATCGGGAGTAAGTCCTGAAGATCTCAACAACCAGCATTATGCAGATTTAGCCAACAGAATAAAAAGCATTGTTCAGGAAAAGGAAAATATCATTTTTGTTTCCGGGCACGATCATAATTTGCAGTATCACGAATTCAGAAACATCAGACAGATTGTAAGCGGTGCCGGTTCTAAAGTAGATCCTGCAACAATTGGCGAAAAAACAGATTTTTCTTACGGAGGAAGCGGTTTTGCAGTTCTGAATATCAGAAAAGATAAAAGCTCGGATGTAGAATATTTTTCAACAAAAAACAATGCGCTGGAAAAGCTTTCGCACATTCAGGTGATCGATAAGCCGAAAGAATTTGTTAATGATTATCCGAATTCTTTTCCTTCCACAATAACCTCAACCATTTATCCTGAAAAATTAACGAAAAAAAGAAAATTCTATACGTGGCTTTGGGGAGAACATTACCGAAAATATTACGGAATGCCTATTGAAGCACCGACTGCGAATATTTCAACGCTTGACGGGGGTTATACTCCTTTTCGTGAAGGCGGCGGAAACCAGTCCAACAGTTTAAGACTGAAAGCGCAGGACGGACAGGAATTTGTGATGAGAGGCGTTAAAAAAAGTGCCGTGCGTTTTCTGAACAATATGGCTTTTAAGAAAAGTACATTCGGGAACGAGCTCAATAATACCTTTCCTGAAAAATTCCTTTTGGATTTTTATACAACCAATCATCCGTTTACACCATTTGCCATCGGAAATATGGCGGATAAAATTGATCTTTTCCACAGCAATCCGCGATTGTTTTACATTCCTAAGCAAAAAGCTCTGGGAGAATATAACCTTAATTATGGGGACGAATTTTATATGGTGGAAGAACGTTTTTCTTCTGATCCGAAAACGCTGGCTTCGCTGGATAACGCAACAGATATTCTTTCCACAGACGATGTCTTAAAGAATTTCGGTAAAAATTATAAATACTCGGTAGACAAAGAAACCTACATCCGGGCAAGAATTTTTGATATGCTGATCGGTGACTGGGACAGACATTCTGACCAATGGAAATGGGCGGAATACAAAGAAGGCGACAAAGTAGTCTACAAACCGATTGCCAAAGACAGAGATCAGGCTTTCAGTAAATACGACGGTGCTGCTTTTAAAATCATTATGAATATTCCGGCAATCCGCCACATGAAAACCTTTAAAGATGATATTAAAAGTGTAAAATGGCTTGCTATGGAACCTTATCCTCTGGATCTGGTATTCCTTAAAGGTTCTACGCAGGAAGACTGGATTGCACAGGCGAAATATATTCAGGAACATCTATCGGATAAAGATATTGATGAAACCTTTGCCAATCTTCCGAAAGAAGTTCAGGATGAAACCATTGCAGATATTCAGCGAAAACTGAAACTGAGAAAGACAAAATTAGAAACCTACGCCTCACAATATTATGAGGTGCTTCAGGAAAAAGTTCCACTTGCCGGAACGGTGAATCCTGATAAATTTGTGATTACAAAAACGGCAAACACCGTTAATGTAAAGCAATATAAATTAGACAAAAACAAAGAAAATCCGGAACTGGTTTTCGAAAAAACATATGACGATTCCAAAACAAAGGAACTGTGGATTTACGGACTGGAAGATGATGATATCTACGAAGTTTCCGGAGACGGAAGACCTAAAATGAACATCCGACTGATCGGAGGATACAATCACGATACCTACAATGTTGCCAATGGAAGCAAAGTAAAGATCTACGATTTTAAATCGCAGAAAAACACCTACAATACAAATGGTGCGACGAAAAATATTTCAGACGATTACGACATCAATACTTACAACTACAAACATCCGAAATACAACTTTGTAGCAGGATATCCGAATGCAGATTTCAATCCGGATGACGGAGTGATTCTCGGTGCGCTGGTTAATTACACGGTCAATAATTTCATCCGCTCTCCTTTTACCCAAAAGCACAGCCTGAAAGTTAATTATTATACGGCAACAGGCGGTTTTAATGCCTATTATAAGGGGATCTTTAAAAAAGCCATTGGAAGCTGGGATTTTAATCTTGACGCAGGATTTACCACACCGCGTTTCGCCGAAAATTTCTTCGGATTATCCAATGAAAGTTTTTACGATAAGGAAGCAGAAGACAGAAGATTCAACAGGGCAAGAATTTCAAAGATCAATTTTGCGCCTTCGGTTTCCAAGAAAAGCTGGACGAATGTTTTCAACCAGTTTCAGTTGACTTTTGAAAATAATAAAGTACAGCGAAACGGTGACCGTTTTGTAGATCTTTCACCCGATGTAAGACCTGAAGTTTTCGATAATCAGCAGTTTGCAGGGGGAAATTACACCTTTAGTTATAAAAATCTGGATAACAATGCTTTCCCGACCATGGGAATGGAATTTAAAGTAAATGCAGACTGGAAAACCAATCTTGCCGATACCAAAAGAAATTTTCTGATCTTAAAAGGAACGCTTTCCATAGATCACAGGTTAGACAGCCGCGGAAATTTTGTTTTTGCCAACTCCAGTAACGGAATGTGGATCAACAATAACAATTTTGATTTTTATCAGGCAGCAGCCATCGGCGGAAACAATGGAATGAGAGCTTTCAGAAACGACCGTTTTTCAGGAAGATCCTATTTTACCAATAATTCGGAGATCCGTTGGGATTTTGGAAGAGTAAAAAACAATATTGTTCCGGCAAACATGGGCGTTTTACTGGGATATGATGTCGGAAGAGTGTGGAATGATAACGAAGACTCTAAAAAATGGCATCAGTCTGTAGGCGCAGGATTCTGGCTGAGTATTGTAGAAATGTTCTCCGCAAGACTGAATTATTTCTACGGAAGCGACGGAGGAAGAATTTCCGGAGGTGTGGGAATGACGTTTTAAAATTATTCAATGAATTATAAAATAAAAATCCGCAGAAGTTCTGCGGATTTTGTTATTAAAGTTTGCAGTAAAATGTCAGAAAACTCTTTGGAGTTTTATCTGTGTAGAAATCATATTAAGAGTAGGTTCAGCGTTCCGTAGGAACGCTATCTTTAGAACATTTATCGTATTACAGATATCAATCCTATGGATTGATTGATAGACTTATTCTTATTTTTACACAGATTCTGCTCCTAAAGGAGCAAAGATTTTTTACTTCATTATAATTTGAAAGATGCTTCGACAGGCTCAGCATGACATTCCTAATACTAACTTTTAATTTGTAGCGGTGTCATACTGAGCCTGTCGAAGTCTTTTTGATAAAAACAGGCAATTAAAATATAGTGTTCATTATTGAAAATGCGTTGTTGAGATCCTTTAAGTATGACATCATTCTGCATGACGTATCCGTCTAAATTCATTTATTTTAAACTAAATTGATACACATTTCCGCCTTCTTTCCCATCCTTTTCATCGGCGATAAGCAGTGTTTTATCATCAGCAAATACAACGGCTTCTTTTTGAGAATTGTGGTTGAGTGAAACTTTTTCAATCTTGGTCTTGCTGAAATCATCTGCTGAAAAACCAGTGAGGATCTGGATATTTTTATGGTTCAGAAGAACAATTTTATCTTTCGTGCTGTTGATGGTTGCGGAAGTAATTGCAGCATCGCTGTATCCACCGTCAAGTTTCAGTTTCCCGATCAGTTTTGCTTCAAAATCTCCTGTTTTGTTAGGAACCTGAAAAACTAAAAAAGTGCCGTCGAAACCTTTGCTTCTGTTTTTGGTGAAAAGGTAGAAATTTCCATTCATCTCTACAAAAGCCTCGCAATCATACAGCCAGTTGGATTTCTTTGGAGGAAATTCCGTCTGTCCTTCGTAATGAAATGTTGTGGTTTGGGTAACTTTTGCAGATTTTTGGGAGGCATCTTTTAAATCAACTTTTAAAATCGATAAATTCTGCCTGTCGTTTTCATTATTTCCAAAGTCACCGATGTAGATATTTCCAGCTGCATCTTTCGTAATATCTTCCCAGTCGTGATTTTCTGTGTTTTCTACCAAAACATCACTCGTAAGGTTTCCTTTTCGGTCTACTCCGTAAATAACGTTTTTATTTCCCTGATCTTCAATTGCCCAGATTGTATTGTTATCCTGAGACAAAGTAATACCGGAAACTTCCTTTAGTTTTTTAGGCAAAGAAAATTCAACCTTCAGATCATCGGTTTTGGGAGCTTCCTGAGCTTTGGGATTACAGCTCAACAGTAAAAATGACGATAAAACGACGATGCGCAACATATTTATTTTTTTAATTTTTTAAACTGAAAATAAGAGAACCTTATATTTTTCTCTAATTTATTAATAATCTGCTGATGATGGAGGAAAAATCCTGCCGCCAAACCAATAAGACTTCCGATAATGGTATCCAATAATCTTGCCTTCATTAAAATTTCCACATCATGATGAATTTCACTTGCCGTTTCCGCCAGAAGAATCGTTAAAGGCGTGATGAAAACCACTGCAAAACCGTAGTTTCTTACAATTAACAATTCAATAATAAACTGTAAAACGGTAATGATAACGATCATGATGATCTTTTCGGGATTAAAAAGCAGAATCACCCATGCCAAACCAATTCCGATGAAAGTTCCCAGAATTCTGTGCATATTTCTCTGTCGGACGTGCTCAAAATTTCTTCCCTGCATAATGGCGACTGCCGCGATGGAAATCCAGTAAGTGTTTTTAAATTCCATTAGATGACCGATGATTAAAGTAAGCGCCATAAAAAATCCGATGATGGTGCTTTCCACAAATTTTGTATATCTTCTTTTATTGAAACTTCTTCTCGGTACGGTTACCACTTTGCTTTTTTCAATAAAAACGGAGTACAGAAAAGCAAAGGAGCAGGAAAGTATCGCTCCCATTGCAACCAGCCCTACTCTTGTGGGGATCATTTCCAGATCAAACTTATAGGTACTCGCCATTGCTGCGACCATGATGAAGAAAAAATTTCCCGGCGGCGGAATTTTAAAATACGAAGAAATAAAATGCGCAAGAAAAGAGATAACGGCAACCGACAGCGCGGCAAAATAAATATTAAACCCGAAAAAAGAACTTACCGTAAAAGAGAAAACAATTCCGAAAGCACAAATCGCGAGATGAATCATTCTTTGTGTAATCGGCGCAGATGTAAAATATAAAATCGTTAAAGCGCCCAAACTCGAAAGCGCGCCGTAATTCGGTTTTCCTAAAAAATATCCGATAAAAAGACAGCTTCCGATGCACAGCGCGGCAAGAAAAGGAAAATGCCATTTCCTTTCCGTCTGCTTAAACTCCAGGAGATACTGAAATCTGTTCTGCGTCGGGTTCTGTACCTTCATTTACTGTAAACGTTTAGCTTTTTCCCACAATACATCCATTTCTTCCAGAGAAAGATCGGCAAGATTCAGATTCTGTTCCACAGCTAAAGCTTCCATTTTCTGAAACCTTGAAATGAATTTAAGATTGGTTCTTTCGAGTGCAGAATCGGGATTGATTCCTGAAATCCGGGCATAATTGATTAATGAGAAAAATACATCGCCCAATTCCTGCTCTTTTTTATCCAGATCTGTTTCCGCATGAAACTCCTGAATTTCTTCATCCACTTTTTTCCACGCATCTTCCGCATCATGAAATTCGAAACCGATTCCTTTTACCTTATCCTGAATTCTGTAGGCTTTTACCAGACTCGGCAGACTTTTCGGAACGCCGCCCAGAATAGATTTGTTGCCTTCTTTCAGTTTCAGTTTTTCCCAGTTCTGTTTTACTTCCTCTTCGTCTTTCACTTCCGTGTCTCCGTAAATGTGAGGATGGCGGAAAATTAATTTTTCGTTTAAAGAATTAATGACATCCGCAATATCGAAACTGCCTTTTTCAGAACCTATTTTAGCATAAAAAACCAGATGAAGCAGCACATCTCCCAATTCTTTTTTTATTTCCTGCAGATCATTCTGCAAAATGGCATCCGAAAGTTCGTAAGTTTCTTCCAACGTTAAATGGCGGAGCGATTCCAGCGTCTGTTTCTGATCCCACGGACATTTTTCGCGCAGATCGTCCATAATGTCTAATAATCTTCCGAAAGCTTCCAGTTTTTCCTGTTTGGTATTCATAATTGAGAATTCAAGTCTTACAAATTTACGGGAAATCTTTGTGAAAGTTCTTTTGTCCTGAAATAAAGGAGGGTTGTCGTTGGCTTCGGCTCCGCTCAGCCAACGGTGTTGCTCATCCCATTTTAATTTTCGGTTTTATTCTACTGACCATCATAGTTGGCTTCGGCTCCGCTCAGCCAACGGTGTTGCTCGTTCCTTTGTGATTTTGGGTTTTATTCTACAGACCATCATGGTTGGCTGAGCGGAGCCGAAGCCAACGGTTTTGCTCATCCCATTATGATTTTGAGTTTTATTTTACAGACCATCATAGTTGGCTGAGCGAATCCGAAGCCAACATTACAATTCATTACAGTCTGCGGTTGGCTTCGGCTCCGCTCAGCCAACCTTATCCTTTCATTTTTTTTGGCAATTTTCCACAATCAGCGGGGCGGCTTCCAGTAATTTTATGAGCTGGAAGTAGGGAATGATGATCTTCTTTTCTGTATCACAACTGAAATTTCCCAACGAGAAATAAGCTGTTGCCGACAGAAAATCATCAAAATTCTGCAAAGTGCAGACTTTAAAAGCGTTCTGAAATACGCGCAGCGGATTCCGGTATTCTTTTTCTGAAAGGCTCATTGCTGTTTTGGGAAAACTGACTTTCGTTGAGTTTTTAAACTTTCCTTTTTTAGCTTTTTTAGCGATGTGATGAGTGGCGAGAATGAATGACCGTAACGATTGATACAAATAGAAAATTTCGGCGGGTTCTTTTGCAATTCGGATGTTTTTCTGTAGTGAAGATTGTACCATTTCATTGAGGGTTTCTTTCGTTGCCGCAAGATCATTGAACTGGAAAAAGGTTTCCAGTAAACTTATGGCGGTATGTTTTCTCGTTCCTGACCAGAATTTGGCTTCGAAATCTGTTTTTTTCTTTTTCATGAGTCTGTTTTTGGGTTATTGGTTTCTATGAATTTCAACAGGTTGGATTTTAATAGGTTGGATTTTCGCAAAGGCGCAAAATATTCATTAAATACAGCCTTATTTTAAGACGCAAGGATTTTATCTGCGATAAAATTAACATCACTCCTTTATCGAAAATCTTTGATTTTCTTGCGCCTTAAAAGATTTGATACGAATAAAAAAACTTTGCGCCTTCGCGTTTTTCCAACAAGAATATTCTTATTTATAAAAAAGTTTAAACACCAATCCTTTACCGAAAATCTTTGATTTTCTTGCGCCTTAAAGATTTGATATGAATAAAAAAACTTTGCGCCTTCGCGTTTTCCAACAAGAATATTCTTATTTATAAAAAAGCTTAAACAAGCCCTTTAAAAATTTCTAAAATCCGTTTGTTTTGATGGCAACAGTTTGCCAAATGGAACAACAGCGCTTCCCGATCTGTGGCAGAGAAACCTTCTGCATTTTTTAAATTCCTTTCGGGATGAAAATAATTTGGAAAATTAAAAGAAAGCCAGTACTTTTAAGGGTGATTTTTAGCGTACTTCGGCTTTCCTTTGGCGTAAAGGAATTTCGAAGGGTAAAGGTTTTTGGGTAAAACTGTACTCCGGCTTCCTGCGTTTGCGGGCAGTCTCGGTGTAGCGCTGTTGTTGGTTTTGCAGCAGAACTCCGTTTATTCGGGAGGGGCTGAAAACAGCAGGGTTGAGATTTTCTTTTTCATCATCTGTGTATTTTGAAATTTGTACCTGAAACCTATCCAAAGACCGCATTTTCACCGACGAAAAAATGCAGGACTTTTTGTTGTCGGCTCGGAATGCGTCTTTTCAATAGGTCTTTCGAGGCTTTTGCTAATTCGCTGATACAAATATAGTAACAATTTTTAATTGTGGCAATAAAACCACAATATTTTTTTTTAGTATGGACGATAAATTTTTGAATATATATAAAACAGTAGGTGAAAATTTGAGAGATAAACGAAAAGAAAAAAACTTATCTCAGCAACAATTAGCAGATTTAGCAGGTAAAATTGATCGATCTAAAATTAGTGACATTGAGAATGGTAAAGAAGATTTTTTGTTTTCTACTTTATTGAAAATTTGTTGTGCCTTAAATGTTAATCTTGAAGAATTATTAAACAGGAAAAATATCTCTTAAAATAAAATTATATTAATTTAAAAAACTTAGGTTCCGTGATTAATTTTTCTGTAAGAATTATCTTCCAATGATTTACGCCCAAATGTTCTCTATCTTTAACACATTTTTTCTGTACAATACTAATTATTTTATCTAAAGTAAGCCCTTCTTCCAAACCAGATTTACATGTATTTTTTAATTCCGATATAGTATCATCACAATTGTCCGAAAATCGATCTAATAAATGCAATTTAGAATAATGACTTTTTATAACATTAAATAAATCAACATCAATTTTACTTTTATTTTCTAAATTGAATTTCGTTATAATTTTCTTTTTTCTTAAGTCGATGTTAATCTTTACAAATAAATATTGATCAGCAGGTAATGGATCTAAATACAAATTAAGAAATAGAGGCTTACCGCTTTTGACCCAATTAGTGCTTTTGTGACCATTACACACACTACATGAAGGAAATAAATTTTGAGGGTGAACCGAGAATTCTGGAAAATCATCCTTTGGTAAAATATGGTCTAAAGTTTTAGCTTCATTAATTGTACAATTTTGGCATGTATTTATAAGTCTATTGTACTTAGTAGTAGTAACATTCTTTTTTAATTCCTGAATTTTACTATTTCTATAAGAATATAATTTTATTAAGTCATCTTTTTGAGGGTTAACATATCCAAAGGATTTTACAATTAATAATGTATTATTTTTAAAATTTTTATTATAAACATCATAGCACTTTCCAATATTTGGCTTTAGTAAGCTTATTCTACGTTTATAGTCAGGATCTTTGATACTATTTTTTTTCGAAGAAACAACTTCATCAAAAAAATTTATACAAATTTTTGAAAATGCTTTAAGATTTTTCATATAAGCTGCTTAAATAAATATTTGCATTTAGTGACATAGGTATTTGGTCTGATTCCAACTTACTCACTACTTCATCGTACGCATAACCATCTTTTACCATATTTCTTAAAATCTCTTTATATTGTTTTGGAATTTCCCTATTGCCAAAAACTTCATCAGTCAAGACCGTCAAATTTTCTCCAAATGTCTCAATTCCTAGCTTTCTGACAGAAAAAAATTCTGCTTCTTTCTCAATAACAAGTACGTTCTTAGATAAGAGATCTCTGATTATTAATGGAGAATGTGTTGCAACTATACAATATGATTGAAATTCAGTCACTAGATCATAGATTGTATTTACTAGTTGAGATATTGCATTTGGATGTAAATGCGTTTCCGGTTCATCATATAGTATTATGGAATCATATCTGATATTAGCAACAATTTCAGTAATGATATACAATATTATACTTTGACCCGAGCTCAAGAGTTTTCTAGTGGTACTAAAACCATTATAGTCGAAAGTGTAAGTTTTTCTTTTTTCAATTATAAATAAATTAATTATGTCTTGTTCTATGAAATTGTACAATAATTCTACCCAGATAGACATTCTCTCTTGTTCCTCGAGTTTTTTTCTAGAATTGTGAAATCTTAAAACTAATCCCCTATCTGTAATTCTTTCCCCCGCATCATCCCTTAATCCACAATAGACGTAATTAAATGAAGATGTTTTTTTGGGAATATCAAAAGAATCAAAAGCACTATAAGAAACGGCAATAACCTTACTAAATGATGGAGATTTTGGCGAGAAGTTTTCATGTTTTTTACGTGAAATATCCAGAGGGAGTGTAGTCATAAACTGTGTCTTACCAGTTCCGTTCTTTCCAATTAGTGCATAAATCCTATTTGATGATAAACCTTTATCACTAAATCTAAAATCAATTTCACAAATATTCTTTGCAAATTTCGGTTGAAATTTATATTTAAAATTATATAAGTTTTCTAAATCATAATCATATATGCTAAATTTTGCTGTTCTCAATAATCTTTCAACCTCATTATAACGTATTAGTGAGTTATTGAAACTATAATCATTCTCAAACTTTTCTGAAATATCTGGAAAAAATGCAGCATCCTTCATTGCCCATAAAAAACTTTCTAAATTTTTTCCTAAAATTTCCTTTAATTTATCATAATATTCTTGTGATTGACCCAATGCACAGTACTGATTATTCAAAGAATAAAAAGGCTTTGATAGAGTTCTTAATTCTTCAATAACTGAGTCTGATCTTTTTGTTATAATCTTTACAGTACCAATACTATTATATTCATCTTGGCTTGTATAAAAAAATAAGTTAAATTCGGTTTTAAGGGTAAAATCATTCCATCCTTCATTCCAAACAAGAACCATTGAAGGAAAAATTTTCGGAATATTATGAGATCTTTTTTTGTCAGATCGACCACTGGGTTTATCTTCAAGAAATATTGGAATTTTATTTTCGTTTATATCATTTGGTTCATCAATTTTTAACTTTTGTAAAGTATAGATGGGAAGTTCTTTATCATTATATTCCTTTAAATAATATGATAAATTCTCTTTCTCTAAATAAGGATTAATAAGAAAATAATATTGGTAAATACTGTCTTCGGTTTTTCTTATATCTGGTGAAATCAGAACATTTAGAAAATTAATAAAACTTTTTGTACTGACTTCTAGAATATTCAATTTTTCAAAAAAAAGGTATTCAAGATCCCAATCATCATTACGTAACATATGTTGGGCAATATCATCTAATGCATTTTTTCTGTTTTCTTCAGAAGGCATATTTTCTAAATCCCAGATCAATAATAGAAAGTCTGTTATCGTAAAATTATCTGTTAAGTTAAAAGGATTTAATGACGTAAGGATCACCTCCACTATACGTAATTTGCCATCTTTTGAAATTTTCATTGATATAGTTTTTACTAAATTAAAAAAATTACCTTACAATTATATACCATTAATATAAAAAATATTTATTATCAAAATTTTATAATATCCATTAAAATTATAAAGGTATAATGTTTATAAAAAGCAGAGAGACAATAAAATATTCTAATTTTCAACAAATTATATTTTATGTTTAAATATAATAATAAGAAATTATCAACGTTTACGGCAATCCGTATTTATACTGAATTAATACTAAAATTTTTCTTGACTTTCAAACTGAAATGCAACAAAAAAACCTCATCATTTCTGACGAGGTTTTATATTTTAAATTCAACTTAATGAATTATCCTTGCTTTCTGTGCGTGCTTTTAGGAGCAGATTTTGCGGCAGAAGTAGCTTTTACTTTTGGTGCTGCAGGTTTTTCTGCTTTTGGCGCTTTTTTAGGTGCTTCTTTTTCTACGTTTACTTCTTCCGTTGCTGCTTCACCTTCTAAAGTTTCAGGCTCTGCTTTTACGAAGCTTTCCGGCGTAATGTATCCCGCTTTCTGAAGGATGTTGTACCACTGCGCCAGTTTTTTGATGTCTGAAGCGTATACTCTTTCGGTATCGTAGTTCGGAAGAGAAGCCGTCATGAATTCTTTCAGTTCAGCATCTGTTGCTTTATGGTGGATCGCTTCTTTGTAATCGTAGTTTTTAGCAATATTTTCAAAAACTTCGAACAACGGAACTTCTTTATCAAAGGTAAACATCGCGATGTTATCCAACAAACTTACCTGACTGGAGTTTCCAATGCTTACTTTTTTCTTCGTGGTAACGTCTTCAATAATAAATCCGTTTCTTAATTGTGAAACTAATTTGAAAAGTCCTGGTTTTCCTGAAATTGAAATTATTTTTTCTAACAGCATAATTTTATTTTTTGTAAATTCTGCAATCGGCATTCCGCCTTTTGCTATTTAATATTCTTTTTATTTTAATTCAAACTTTATTTTGGAAATCTCATCTTGTAACCGATGCTTACATCACCCTGAGTAATTTTCGACAGTTTTCCTTTTACAAGCTTCTTCTTCAAGGCGCTTAAATGGTCTGTAAACAAAATTCCTTCTATGTGATCGTACTCATGCTGAATTACGCGGGCTCTAATATCGGAAAAAGTTTCTGTATGTTTTACAAAATTTTCGTCATAATATTCGATCACGATGGTTCCTTTTCTTTTTACATCTTCTCTTACATCCGGAATAGAAAGACATCCCTCGTTGAATTTCCACTCTTCTCCGGATTCTTCAAGAATTCTGGCATTAATAAATACTTTCTTGAATTCTGCCAGTTCATCCTTAATATCCTCATAATCTTCATCTTCTGCCAAAGGACTTACGTCGATCACAAAAAGACGGATATCCAGTCCGATCTGTGGAGCAGCCAAACCAATTCCGTTGGCGCTGTACATGGTTTCGAACATGTTGCCTATCAATTCCTGTAGCTCGGGATAATCTTTGTCTATATCCTTCCCTACTTTTCTTAAAACTGGGTCACCAAAGGCTCTTATCGGTAAAATCATCTTGTTCTTTGTTCTAAAAAATTCTGCAATATGATGGTTGCGCTTACTTTATCTATTAATCCTTTTTCCTGTCTTTTCTTTTTATTCTTTCCGCTTTGGGAGATAAAAAACGAAGCCATTTTGGAGGTAAATCTCTCATCGAAGCGGTGTACTTTTATCATCGGAAATTCTTTCTGAAAAACTTCAATGAATTTTAAAATATCTGTTTCCACTTCGGAGACATTCCCCTTTAAATCTGTCGGAAGACCGATCACCACTTCATCCACCCGATTTTCACCGAAATATTTCGTCAGAAAATCAATAATTAATGAAGTCTGCACCGTCTCCAGACCGCTCGCAATAATCTGCATATCATCCGTCGCAGCGATGCCGCAACGAGCTTTTCCGTAGTCTATTGCAAGGATTTGTCCCATAGGTTTGCAAATTTAGTAAATTTTAATGATTTTATTCCAAACACAGTTTTTTTTATAAATCAATGTTTTAATCCGCTAATTTTTTTATAATTTTAGTTATTCAAAAACAAAATTATGAAGAAACTCATCCTCGTAAGACATGCGAAAAGCGACTGGCCGGAAGAAACGGAAGACTTTGACAGACCATTGGCAGACAAGGGTTTAGAAGAAGCAATGCATATGTCCCGATTCATGAAAAACAATAACGTAGCGATCGATTACTTTGTATCGAGCCCCGCAGTACGCGCACTGAATACGTGCAAAATTTTCAACCAGGCTTACCAGATCAGCATTAATACGAATGAGAAACTTTATAATCCTTCCGAAAGCAATTTCGAATCTGTAATCTACGATCTGGACGACAGCCACGAATCGGTTGCCTTCTTCTCTCACAACAACGGAATTTCCAATTTTGCAAATTCCATTTCCGAAGATATTTTCCACTTCCCAACCTGCGGTGTTGCCGGTTTCGAAATCGACTGCAATTCGTGGTCGGAATTCGACGGAGCCAAAAAGAAACTGCTGTTTTTCTACGATCCGGGAAAGATTAAATAAATCGTCTGTAAAAATTCCCCTCCTCTGGAGGGGTGGCGAAAATTCGAAAGAATTTTTGACGGGGTGGTTTTAGAATGTAGGTAAATTTGTGAATGGTGAATGGTTAATGGTGAATTTCCCAAATTAACTAATGTCAGATTTAACCACAAAAGTCGCAAAAGATTTTAAAGCGTTATTAGAATATGTAAAGTCCTCAAAAGAAAAAAAATCAAAGATTTTTAAAAACTAATGTGTTCTAAAATATTCGCATTTTTTTTATTTAATCTTCTGTGAATTAAGTGTTAAAAACTTTTTGAACCTTTATAAAAAAACCTAAATAAACTTAATCAATAATTTTGGCTAAAGTCTTTTACTACCCTCTAAAACAAAAAGACGGGCAAAAGCCCGTCCCTATTGATAATCATATTGAATGATTTTCCTGAATTATTTTCTTCTCAGATCCAGATCATCAAAATCAAAACTGAAATCTGTAACGTCTGAGATTGGTTTTAATCTTGCAGATTGTGCTTTCCCAGTTTCATCATAATCAAAAATAATATACGCATCGGCATCGTAGCTTCTGTCATCCCATTTAATGATGAAAGAATTGTTGGAATACGGAAGCAGTTCCCCTTTTAAACGTGGAGAACTTTTGCATGAGATTCTGTATGTACTTCCCTGCTGCGCAATTTCCACATCACCAAACCATTGATCGTTGTACATTCCTACAAACTGCTCCGGTTTTGGCTGTAAATTTTTATCTTTTTTAAATGTTTCAGATTTTGCAAAAGCTTCTTTTTTCTGCTTATCAAAACTTTCTTCCATTTTTTTCATCCGGTCGCCGTAGGTTTTCAGCCAGTTGCGGTCTGCAATTCCCAGATAAGAATCTTTCACGGTATTGGTAATCGTGTTGAAAGCCGCTCCCGACTGCTGATTCGTTAAGACAACAATTCCCAGTTTCATATCCGGAATCAGCGTAAACTGCGTTACCGTTCCGATCAGTCCTCCTGTATGCTGAACTTGTTTATGACCTTTCACATCGCTTAAAAACCAGCCCATTCCGTATCCGTAGAAACTGGTATCATAAGGATTTTTTGCCGCCACTCCGCTCGGAATCTGTAAACTCCACAACTGCTGAACATTTTTATCTGAAACTAATTTTTTACCGTCTTTCGTTGTGAAATTATTCAGCAGGAATTCTGCCCAGGTTGTCATGTCTTTAATATTACTCATAATTCCTCCGGCTGCGTTGGCTGTCTCGTTCCAGTCATGAGGAACGGCGATGGCTTTTCCATCTACCGGTGCATGAGCGTCAATTTTGTTGGCAACAGCTTTTGCCCTGTTGTAGCTTCCGAAACTTGAAGTCATTCCTACAGGCTTCATAATGCGCTGTTCAATAAATTCTGCCCAGCTTAATCCAGAAATCCTGTGAATCACTTCTCCTGCAACAATAAACATGATGTTATTATAATCTAAAGTTGTTCTGAAAGGATTTTCAGGCTTTAAATATCTTACGTTGTGAACGATATCGTTTACCGTTAGATTTCCGCCTTCCGGAAAGAACATTAAATCTCCCTGTCCCAAACCTAATCCTGCTCTGTGTGTCACCAGATCTTTAATAGTAACATTCTGCGAAACATACGGATCGTACATCTGAAATTCCGGAATGTATTTTGAAACTCTATCGTCCCAGTTCAGTTTTCCTTCGTCTGCTAAAATGGCAAGTGCAGTACAGGTAAAACCTTTGGAATTGGAGGCAATTCCGACCAATGTATTCTCATCCATCGGTTGTTTGGAAGTTAAGGAACGTACCCCAAAACCTTTGGAATAAATTACTTTTCCGTCTTTGATGACACCAACCGACATTCCCGGAACGTCGAAAGTTTTTAAAGTGTTCTGGACCAATTCATCCAGTTTTTTCTCTTCAACCTGCGCATTCGCAATCCCAACCGATAAAAGAAGAAGGAAAAAAGAAAGTTTCTGCTTCATTTTTAATTTTTTTCAAATGTAGTAAATAAAGCGGTTTAAACTCTTTTCAAATTTAAATGTAAAGATTCATCAATTCAAAAAAAGATTCTTTATTTTCGGTTAAAATACTTTTTTATTGTGATGAAAACTTCAGTTTATATTTTTCTACTAACACAACTTCCTTTTAATTTGATTAAAAGTCAAAATACGGTCGATAATCCATACTTATTTCAAACATGGAAATTTAAGAATACGGAACACCTAAATGCTGTTTATGAAAAAAGCAAATATTCTGATAAGAACACATTAAACTTTAGACTTAGTAAAGATGGAAAAGTTATTGCCAACTGGGTTGAAAATATTTGTTATTCAGGAGATAAAAAACCGAAGTTTAAATTTAAAAAGATAAAAGGAAGTTGGGAAAAGATTTCAGACTCTGTCATTCATATCAATTTCACCACAAATGTAAGTTTAAAAGGAAACTATATCATTTCAAATCTCACAGAAGAACAGTTAACATTAAAGATGTTTGTAAATCTTAAGAAAAAATAATTTCAAATCTTATCTTTGCAGAGAATTTTAAATAATGACAAAAATCCTGCTTCTTTCCGACTCTCATTCTTATATAGACGACCGCATTTTAGAATATGCAGGTCAGGCGGATGAAATCTGGCATGGCGGAGATTTCGGAAGTATGGATGTCATTGAGCAGCTTGAAAAGATAAAACCACTCAAAGGAGTTTACGGAAATATCGACAACGCAAAAATCCGTTCTGAATTTCCGGAAGTGAGTCGTTTTAAATGCGAAAATGTAGAAGTTCTCATGATCCACATCGGCGGTTATCCGGGAAAATATACACCGTTGGCAAAGCAGGAGATTGCTGAAAAAGCTCCGAAACTGTTTATTTCGGGACATTCTCACATTTTGAAGGCAATGTTTGATGAAAAAAACAATCTTCTCCACCTGAATCCGGGAGCGTGCGGAAAACAGGGATGGCATAAAATGCGAACGATGATGCGTTTTGTAATCGATGATACGGAAATAAAGGATTTGGAGGTTATTGAATTGGGACCGAAGTTTTAAAATAATTTTTAAACCATTAAGAAAAAAATTGAGGAGTTAAGAATAATAAGAAATTGCTTCGTTCCTCGCAATGACAGTACTATGAAAATTGGTGATAAAGTTTCTGTGATAGATGAAGATTTGAGCGGGGTGGTTACTTCCGTGAAGGGAAATATCGTGGTTTTTAAAGATGAATACGGTTTTACGCATCAATATCCAAAGGAGAAACTGGTTCCGAAAATTTCGGATTTTTATGAAAATACTCCTATCATAAAAAAAGCGGAGCCGAAAAAGATAATTTCCAAAGCACATCAGAAAAATCATTTGGTTCTTGATCTGCATTTTCATAATTTAGTTAAAAATCCAAATGATTACACCAGTTTTGAAAGACTTTTCATCCAGAAGGAAAGATTGGTGGAAACCATCAACTTTTGCAGAAAACACAATCTTAAAAGGCTGGAAATCGTACACGGAATCGGAGACGGAGTTTTGCAGAAAATGGTATTCGATACGTTAGAAAGCCAGACGAATGTGGATTTTTATAATAAGGAAATACTTCATCATCAATCGGGTGCGGTAATGGTAGAATTTCACTAAATTTGCAGGAATCAAATTATGAATATACTTAATTTACTTTTTACCAAAGACGGATTAATCTACCAGATTGCTAAAAATAAGAGCATTGTGGAAGAGAAATCGTATTTCGTGGATGAAGAATCTCCGGAAAACTTTATTTCGGATATGCTGGATAAAGTGCTTCTTCTGCAGAGATTTGATGAGATCCATGTGATTTCCGCGCTCAATCATTTCACGCTGATGCCGGAAGGTTTTTCTGAGCATGAAGCCGGATTTGATCTTATCGCCTTCAACGCTCCTGTGGATAAAGAGAAAGAAGAACTGATGCTTTCGATTAATGAAAAGTTTAAAATTCAGTTTTATTATACATTTCCGAAGCATTTTTATAAAAAGATTAAAGAACTCGCCCTGCCTGTTCAGTTTAATTTTTCCGGTGAAAAGTTTTTAAATTCCATCAATAATAAAAACAGCAAAGAAATTCACATCAACCTGTATCATAACCAATGTGAGTTTTTCGCGATAGACAACAAAAAAATTATTTTATACAACAATCTGGACGTTAATTCTGAAGTAGATTTTCTTTATTTCGTGATGTTTACGTTAAGCAAGATCGGTTTCGGAATCAATGAGACCAATTTCTACGCGTACGGAGAAACTACTGAAAATGAGACGTTTATTTCGGAGCTTCAGAAATTCGTAAAGAATCTGAAAATTGTATTTGATAATATTCCTTCTAAAAATTTTATATTAAATTAGGTTGCAGAAGATCAGATAGCAGGTTTTAGTTTATCTGCAATCTTTTACCTCCAATCTAAAACCTATCAATTATGTACAGAATCATATCCGGCAAATGGAAAGCCAAAAAAATCGCCGCTCCGAAGAATTTTGATGTAAGACCGACTACGGATTTTGCCAAAGAAGCACTTTTCAGTATTCTGGAAAACACCTACGATATGCAGTCGGTTTCCGTACTGGATCTTTTTGCGGGAATCGGTTCTATTTCGTTTGAATTTGCTTCAAGAGGATGTCAGGATATTACCTCCGTAGAAATGAATCCGAAACATACGTCTTTTCTTAATTCTACCGCTTCTGAACTTGGATTCAGTCTGCAGGTGAATGTTCAGCGGGGCGATGTTTTCGACTGGCTGAAGAAATTCAGAAACAAAAAATCTTTTGAAATTGTTTTTTCCGATGCTCCCTTCGAAATGGAAGAAAAAAAGTATCAGGAAATTATTTCGCTGGTTTTAAACAATAAATACCTGAAGGAAAACGGAATTCTAGTGATAGAACACCAAAGCCGAATGAAATTTGATCATCCGAATTTAATCGATACCCGAAAATACGGCAATGTAAGCTTCAGTTTTTTTGAACCGAATAAAGAAGAAACTACAGAAATACAGAATCAGGAATAATTTTCCTGATTTTTTGTTTTAAACAATTTTTACTTTTTCAGAAGAAACAACCGCACTTTCACCCCATTTTGCAATTTCTTTTAAAAGAGGAAGCAACGTTTTCCCGAAATCCGTTAAAGTGTATTCCACCATTAAAGGCGGCTTTTCTGTGTACACCTTTCTGTCGATAATATGATCTTCTTCAAGCTGTTTTAGCTGTAAGCTTAATGTTCTTTCCGTAATCGTAGGAATTAATTTTCTTAGCTCGTTGTATCTTTTTGCCCCATCAATCAGGTAAAACAAAATGACCGCTTTCCATTTTCCGCCGATAAATCTCATGGTAACTGTTGTACAGCACGGATATTCTTTATTATCTATGGAATACATTTTTTTCATACTATCATTTTAGACCGTTATTGCAAATATATTAAACATACATTAATTTTGCAACTATAAAAAATATAGTATAAAATTATGAGCTTTTTAGAAAAAATGAAATCGAGATATACCGTAAAAAAGTATAATCCTCAAGGTACAATAAGTGAAGAGCAGATTCAGCAGCTTAAAGAAATTCTGCATTTAAGTCCATCTTCCATTAACAGTCAGCCATGGAATTTTGTGTTTGTATCGGATCCTGAAACAAAAGCACTGCTTGCCGAAGCCTCTTATTTTAACAAAGAAAAAGTTCTGGACGGAAGTCATCTTATCGTTTTTCAGGCACTTAAAAACCCTGAAGATTTTGAAAAGCAGATTGAAGAAAATCTTCCGGAAGGTTCGGTAACTTATTATAAAACTTTTGTAAAACCGAAAGGAAAAGCGGAGATCAGATCGTGGCTGAAACATCAGGTTTATCTTTCATTGGGCGTTTTGCTTTCTGCGTGTGCAGATATGGGAATAGATTCTACTCCGATGGAAGGAATTGAAACTGAAAAATATGATGCGATTTTAAAGAACGAAAAGTACGAAAGTGTTTTTGCAGTAGTTATTGGAGTAAAGTCTGAAGAAGATAAAAATCAGCCGGTTCATACCCCGAAAAGAAGACTGGAAAGACAGCACGTAATTTTGGAAATTTAATTTATTTAAATGCAAAGATTAATATAATCCCCGAAATTATTTAAGAGAGCAAAGAGTGGCGACAAAGTCGCTTATGAAGTATGCTTTATAAAATCAATTTTCAATTGATTAATTCTTAGCTCACTAAAAATAAACTTTGAAAAATAAATCTTTGCGTTAAAGAATCTTCTATAGAAAAAGCTGTTTCAAATTGAGACAGCTTTTGTTTTTTATAATACTTTTAATTCCAAATCGATGGTTTTCCCGAAGAATTTCTTTGAGATTTTTTCGAAGTTTTTCGTTAAATCCGAAAGATAGAAATGGTAATTCGGTTTTGGATTCTGCTCATTCAGCAGATGATACTTATCCAGAATGATTTTTAAATGATTGGCGACAATATTCGGAGAATCAATTACGCGGACACGGTTTCCGTAATATTGCTTGATTTCATCTATCAATAACGGATAATGCGTACAACCCAAAATTAAAGTCTCAATATTCTTTAATTTACTATTGCTTAAGTAATTGTAGATAATTGCGTGGGTAATCGGGTGATTTTTAAAACCTTCCTCAATAGCAGGAACCAATAAAGGTGTTGCCAGTTCATCCACCTTGATCCATTTATTATGCTTTCTAATGCTTTTTTTATACAACCCCGAATTCACAGTAGCTTTCGTTGCGATGACCCCCACATTGTTGTGGATTTCATAGGAAACTTTTTCTGCAACGGGATTAATTACGTCAATCACAGGAACTTTTCCCGCAACAGACTGCATCACTTCATTCAGCGCATTTGCCGTTGCCGTATTGCAGGCAATAACAATCGCTTTACAGTTTTGCTCCAACAGAAAATTGGTGATCTTTGTAGAATATTCGATAATCGCCTCCTTCGATTTTTCACCATACGGAAGATGTTTGGTGTCACCGAAATAGATCAGATCTTCGTTTGGAAGAAGTCTTTTTATTTCTTTGGCAACCGTAAGTCCGCCCACTCCGCTATCGAAAATTCCGATAGGCTGCTTCGGGGAAAGATGCGAATAATCCTGCTTTTTAGTTTTCAAAATTGAGCTGAAATTTTATACAAAAATAGTGAAATTGTTGGATGCAGAAGCTGGATGTTATAAGTTTTTCACAAACCGTTCTTCCGACTTCCGGCTTTGGACTTTCATCTTAGATGATGAACAGATCCGAAGCAATTCCATCTGCCATAAACCAGTGTTTTTCCGGAATTTTCAGGTGGTTATTTTCTGTTACCAGAATTCCTTCTTCAAGCTTTGGTTTGATTTCATTCTGAAAATGTTCTAAAATGCTGTCATTAAATTTTTCTTTTAAGCTTTCCAGATCAACACCCCAGATTGTTCTTAAACCAATCATGATCATTTCATTAAACTGATCGTTTTGAGAAAGAAATTCCTCTTCTTTAGCCAAAAGATTTGAATTTAATTTTTTGATATACTGCTGATTGTTCGCGACATTCCAGCTTCTCACATCGAAGCCGTTATAAGAATGTGCAGAAGGACCAATTCCAAGATATTCTTTATATTTCCAGTAGGAAGAATTGTGTCTTGAGTAAAATCCGGGTTTGGCAAAATTGGAAACTTCATAATGCTCAAAACCATTATCTTTCAGAAAATCCGATAAGTAGTAAAATTCTCTATTCTGTTCTTCTTCCTTAGGGCTTTTTACTTTCCCTTTTGAGATCCAGTTTTCTAAAGCAGTTTTCGGCTCAACCGTTAAAGCATAAGAAGAAATGTGCGGAACTTCAAGCGCAATGGTTTTATTTAAATTCTCTTTCCAGATTTCCAGATTGGAAGTTGGCGAACCGTAAATTAGATCAATGCTTAAATTTTCAAAACCAAAATCCTGCGCTCTTTTGATGGAATCTTCGGCTTCGTTTGCAGTATGCGCCCGATTCATTAATTTCAGATCTTCTTCAAAAAAACTTTGGGTTCCGATGGATAGACGGTTTATCGAGGATTCCGACAGTCCTTTCAGGAAGTTTTTATCCAGATCATCGGGATTCGCTTCTAAAGTAATTTCGATATCCTTTTCAAAAGTAAAATGTTTTAATACCTCATCAATTAAAGATTTGATTTCATCCGGTGAAAGAATAGAAGGCGTTCCACCTCCAAAATACAGTGACTGTAAGTTTTTGTTTTGCAATTCATCTTTTCGGAGAAAGATTTCTTTCTTCATCGCAGCCAGCATTTCATCCTTAAAATTTAAAGATGTTGAAAAGTGGAAATTGCAGTAGCTGCACTTTTGCCTGCAAAACGGAATGTGAATGTAAATCATAAAAAAAGCCCTGAAAAAATTCAGAGCTCAAATTTATTTAAATTAAATCAATTAATATCTATAACCTCTGTGGTTAATGAAGTTATCGAAGTTATATCCTAACCCGATCATAAAGCTGTTTCCTCCATATTCCTGAATATCAGACAAACCTAAGTTGTAAGTAGCTCCAATCATGAATTTGTTGAATCTTACTTTTACAACCGGAGCAATCTGTAATTGCTGGCTGTCGAATCTGTTCTGAACAGATCTGTAGCTTACCCCGAAAGAGAATGCATTGATATCGTTGAAGAACGTTGCCATTAAGTTATAATCAATCGTTCTTGTAGAGTTTGTATTAAGGTTGATTAAAGCTGAAGGTGTGAAATAGATGTTATCACCTACATGCCAGTCATATCCTAAGTTTAAGAAAAACTTGATTGGAGAAGGTTCACGTCCGTTTACGATCGCTTCATCGTTGGTAAGTGCGATATCGTTAACAGAAACTCCTGCGAAAATATTTTTGTAAGTTGCCTGTGCTCCGAAGTTTGCATATGCCATGAAGATATTACTTTCACTTCCCTGCAATAACGGATCTGAAGCATCCTGCGTGTTAATCTTTGAATAATCAAAATTCATATTGTAGAAGCTAACGCTTGTACCGAAAGAGAACTGATCTTTTCTGTCTCCGTCGCTGCTAAGAGGAATAAAATATGAAGCACCCGCTGTAATACCACCTGCAGAAATAGGGCCGTTGCTGTCTCTGAATACAGATAAACCTGCTCCCACTCTATCAAAAATGTTCGCGTTGATCCCTACCGACTGAACGTTTGGAGACTCACTGAACTTCGAAAATTGCTGCTGATAGTTAAGATTAAGCTGCACATAGTCGGTCTTTCCGTATTGTGCCGGGTTGAACAAAAACTCACCGTCTAAAAGATATTGTTGATAGTACGGTAAAGTTTCTTGTGCTTTGTATGCATTTGACAAAAGAGCTAAACATACGATAGCATATAGTTTTCTCATAACAAATCTTGATTTCAATTCAACAAATATAAAAAAATTCTCAATATATTTTTAGTTTTCTAAATAATTTCTCCATTTTTTTACAGCATCCGCCATATCTTTCGGCATTGGGCTTTCAAAATATAATTCCTTCTTGGTAGTGGGATGTATAAATCCTAAAGTATGGGCATGAAGCGCATGTCTGGGTAAAATATCAAAGACATTTTTTATAAACTGCTTATACTTAGGAAGATTCACTCCACGGAGAGGCGTATGTCCTTCATATCTTTCATCATTGAATAAAGTATGACCGATATGTTTGAAATGCGCTCTGATCTGGTGGGTTCTTCCGGTTTCAAGCTTACATTCTACCCAGGTCATGTATTTAAATCTTTCTAAAACCCTGTAATGCGTTACAGCATGCTTTCCCTGACTTCCGTCTTCATAGGTGTGCATCTGCATCCTGTTTTTCGGATGACGACCGATATGGCCTCTTATTGTACCTTCATCATCCTGCACATTGCCCCAAACGAATGCCCAATACAATCTTTTGGTTTTTCTGTCGAAAAATTGTTTTGCCAGAAAGCTCAGTGCATATTCATTTTTAGCGATCACTAATAATCCGGAAGTATCTTTATCAATTCTGTGCACCAGTCCTACCCTGTCGAGATCGGATTTTTCGCCATTCTGTTCGAAATGGTACGCCAAAGCATTCACCAAGGTTCCGTCCCAGTTTCCGAATCCCGGATGTACCACCATTCCCGGATCTTTATCTACAACGATAAGATCATCATCTTCGTATACAATATTGATAGGAATATTTTGCGGAATGATAACATTTTCCCTCGGAGGATGTGCCAAAAGTACAGAAATCTGGTCTCCGGGTTTTACCCGGTAATTCTGCTTCACCGCAACACCGTTTACAATAACATTTCCCGCTCTGCAGGTCTGTGAAATTTTATTTCTGGAAGAATTCTGACGGAAAATCAACAGAAACTTGTCGATCCTCAACGGTTCCTGACTTTTGTCTACCGCGATGTTAAGGTGTTCATACAGTCCTTTATTTTCCTCATCAATATCAAGATTATCGATACTGTTCTGATCTAATAATTCTTCGTCCAAAAAATCTTCGTTATCTTCTGCCATTGTTTTATCTTTTATACAAAAGGCTTCAACATAATGAAAGTTGAAGCCTGTATTTTTTATAATAATTATCGTTTTATTCTATAACCATCTTTTTAGCTTTTGGCTTTTCTGCAGGTTTTGCAGGAGTTGTCGCAACAGGTTTATTCGCTGATGTATTACCAGAACTACTACCTGTATTGGAAGCAGTAGTCTTTGGTTTATTTTCAGTTGCCGATGTAGCGGGCTTTACAGTAGCTTTAGAAGCATCTGTCTTTACCGCATCTGTGGACGGTTTAGGATTTTCTCTTCTCGGAGTTACAGATGGTGGCGCAACTTCCTGTGAAGGTTCCTGACGAACTGGCATTTCCTGATACTGAATCGGAGGCAAAGCGGTATCTACTTTCATTCTGTAGGTAGAATTCAACTGTTCTATTTTAGCGCTCAATTCAGCAAGGGTTCTTTTACTCGCCCAAAGATCGATCTGCATTCCCTGATCCCGGACATCTCCGGCTGCAGGATCCTGATAATAGATAACATCAGATTCATCCTTGCTTCCGTCTTCATGATCCACAAGACCTACTTCAAACATACTTCTTGCAATGACCTGTCTCGCTTCTTTCACCGTTAATCCTACAACATTAGGAATCGCAATGTTTCTCATTGGTCCGGAACCTATCACGACATCCACCGTAGAGAATCTTGCCAGTTTTGTTTTCGGTTTTACTTCATTTCCGTTAAATAATATACGGATCACAGCATCTTTCTGAATGCTTGGCTCATAGATGGTATCTCCGACCTTCAGACCCACCTGTTCCAGACGCTGGAAAGCAAGACCTGAATACTTATTGATTACATCCGGAACCTCAACTTTAGCCCAGGTTCTTGGATTTACTCTTAACTGAATTGCTCTTCCGTCTTTTACACGGGAACCCGGAACCGGATACACCTGTAAAACCTGAAAAGGTCTGTATTTAGGATCATAATTAAAACTGTCCACTTCATATTCCAATCCCGAATCATCCAATATTTTGATGGCTTCCTGTACAGATTTGTTAACGATATTTGGAACGGGAATTTCCTGACCATGATTGGTATGATATTCTAACCAACGAAACGTAAGCCAAACCAACCCCACAAAAACACCGATGGCTACGACTAAGTTCAGTAAAACTTTCCAATTGAAAAGTGATTTAAGCATACTTAAAATGACTATAATTAGACAGCAAATATAACTAATAATTTTAGAATGTGCTTTTAATTTAACACATTTCACTTTTGATTTTAAAATTTCAGGTTTTAGGTTTACGCGTTGTATAAAATCATTAAATTTGCCTTAATTGATACTAAACAAAAATGAGCAAAAAACAAGTTGCCGTAGTGATGGGAGGCTATTCAGACGAATATGTTGTATCATTGAAAAGCGGACAATTAATCTACGATTCTTTAGACAGAAATCTTTACGATGTATATAAAGTAGTTATCCTGAAAGATGAATGGTATTTTTTAGGCGAAAATGAACAGAAATTTCCAATAAACAAAGGAGATTTTTCTGTGACTTTACATGATAATGAAACATTGAAATTTGATGTCTGCTTCAATATCATCCACGGAACACCCGGCGAAAACGGAATTCTTCAGGCGTACTGGGACGCGATCGGACAGAAATATACGGGATGCGATTTTTATCAGAGTGCTTTAACATTCAATAAAAAAGATACTTTAGCGGTACTTTCAAAATACGGAATTCCTTCTGCGAAGAGTGTTTATTTAAGAAAAGGAGAAGAAATTAAGGTTGATGAGATTATAGAAACTCTTGGCTTGCCTGTTTTTGTGAAACCCAATCAGTCGGGATCATCTTTGGGAATTTCTAAAGTGAAAGAAAAGGCTGAATTCCTTGCTGCAACTGAAATTGCATTCAAAGAAGATGATGAAATTTTAATTGAAAGTTTTCTTGACGGAATGGAAGTTTCCGTGGGAGTAATCGATTATAAAGGAGAAACAATTGTTCTGGGAATTACAGAAATCGTTCCTACCAACGAATTTTTCGATTATGAAGCAAAATACGAAGGGGCTTCTGAGGAAATTACCCCTGCAAGAATCGACGATGAAACAAGAATCCGCGTAGAAGAAATCGCAAAAAGAGCTTACAATTCTCTTGGGATGAGTGGTTTCTCAAGAAGTGAATATATTCTGATGGACGGAATTCCTTATATGCTGGAAATGAATACCAATCCGGGATTTTCTCCTGCAAGTATTCTTCCGCAGCAGGCAAAAATCTACGGAATTTCTATTACAGATCTTTGCGGAAACGAGGTTGAAAAAGCATTACAAAAAAATTAAAAGGATGGAAGATTGAGGCTGCAAGTTTATCACTCTACATTTCTACCCTCATCATTCATAATTTATAACTTATAACTTTTATACGCATGAAAATTGCTGTTTTTCCGGGGTCATTCGATCCGATTACTTTAGGACATTATGATATTATAGAAAGAGCGGCTCCGCTTTTTGATAAACTGATAATTGCGATCGGGCAGAATTCCCAGAAAAAATATATGTTTCCGCTGGAAAAAAGAATGGAATTCATCCAAAATTCCGTTGCAGAATTTCCAAATGTGGAAGTAGATTATTTTGAAGGATTAACCGTTGATTACTGCTTTGAAAAAAATGCACAATATATCATCAGAGGCTTAAGAAATCCTGCCGATTTTGAGTTTGAAAAAGCCATTGCCCACACCAACAGAACTTTAGCGCACAAAAAACTGGAAACGGTATTTTTGTTAACGTCTTCAGGAAAATCTTTTATCAGCAGTAGCATTGTAAGAGAAATCATCAATCACGGCGGAGAATATGAGCTCTTGGTTCCGGATTCGGTGAGAGTGTAATTATAAGTAATGAGTAATGGGTAATGAGTAATTTTTACAACTATGGATTTTAATCAGTTATTTAGAGATCGAACTAAAGATTTTTCGATTTCCATTATTAAATCATTATCACCATTACCTTATTCTGATGATCTTTCAATAATCAGAAAACAAATCATAAGATCAGCAACTTCTGTAGCTGCTAATTACAGAGCAGTTGCGAGAGCAAGATCCGAAAAAGAAAGATTTGCTAAAATTTGCATTGTTGTAGAAGAAATTGATGAGACTCAATTCTGGTTAGAAATAATTGATGAGCTGGAATATTTAGATCCAGGAAAAATCTCAAATTTAAAATCAGAATGTGATGAATTGGTAAAAGTAATGACTGCTAATAAATTCAAATTATCTCAAAATACAACACTATAATCATATTACTTATTACCAATTACTCATTACCCATAAAACATGCACGAACAGTTCAATTTTGCCATAGAAGTCTTGGGAACGATATCATTTTCGATGTCGGGAAGTTTTGCGGCGATGCAAAAGCGGCTCGATCCTTTCGGCGTGCTGATTATTGCTTTTGTAACTTCTGTTGGCGGTGGAACCGTGAGAGATCTTCTGCTTGATATTCCGGTTTTCTGGATGCATGATTTGCTTACGTGTGCATTGATTATTCTGACCAGTATTTTCACCATGATTTTTAAATCTTTTGAAAAAAACTTTCGGGTTACTTTATTTATTTTTGACAGTTTTGGATTAGGATTGTTTACCATTATTGGTGTTCAGAAGGGTTTAAACGCGGATATTCATCCATTAATCTGTATCGGGTTGGGAACAATTACAGGTTGTTTCGGTGGAATTATCCGGGATATATTACTCAACAGAATTCCTTTAATTTTCAGGAAAGAAATTTATGCAACCGCCTGTATTGTGGGAGGTTCTGCTTTTTTACTATTGACAAAATTTACTACTTTAACGTATACTATCGTTCAGATTTTCACGATTCTTTTAATTGTATCCATAAGAACTTTAGCCGTGAAATATCATTGGCAGATCCCGAAATTTTATGGGTATGAGAATAACTCTGAGATGTAATGTATGAAAAAATGCATTTCTTTTTTCATTTTCTTATTGCTCCTCTCTTGTCAGCAAGAGAGTAATTTTGATTTAGAAAAAGATTTATATCAATTTTCAGACAAAATGGAAAATGGTGATACTATTGAAGTAAGTGTAAATCATTCAGCCTGTTTATTTTTATCTCATGAATTGTATACTTTTATCAAACAAAAAGATACTGTATTTCTTCAGACCTATTCGGAAATAAGTTCATTTGAAAAAAGAGAACAGACATTACCAAAAATAGTTTACCAAGCAAGCAATAAAAATCAATTGAGCTTTGAGAATTATTTTAAATATTTATCCAAAGAAAATAAACCAAAAACGGAAACAAATTCTGCAATTGTAAGCATTCATTATAAAAACAAAGCCCAAGCAAAATCTTTTTACAGTGATGGTCTGCGAGATAATCTTGAAAAATTAGATCGTTTCGGATTACTCCGTAAGAAAATTTATCCTAATGATACATTCTTCAACTCACCAAAACCACCACCTCCACCTCCTAAATTCGCAAAATAAAAAAGCACCTAAAAAATTAGATGCTTTTATTTTTGATTGGGCTATTCATTAAAAGAATTTCCCTCTGTTTCTCATATTCGGGTTATGCATATGTTTCTGCATCGTTGGCATTTTCAATTGCTCTTTCATCATTTTAATCTGGTCGGTCATCATTCCTGCACTGTCTAATCGTTTTGCTTCGTCCAGAAGTTTCTGCCCTTCCTGTTTTCTTCCTTTAGAAATTGCTGCTGCTGCAAGATTTAAAGTTGCCATAGCTCTGTCATGCTTCATGTTAAGACCATATTCCAAAGCTTTTTTCATGAAAGGTTCCACTTTTGTAGGATGATCCTGAGCTTGAGTTAATCCCATTAAATAGTGAAAATATCCATACTGGGTTTTATGAAGCTGGGTTTTGTAATCTGTAATATTTTTAAGCCACTCACCTGCTTTTTCCATATTCTGCTTTCTTAATTGCCAGAAAGCCAAAAGAATGTATTCGTTTTTAAAGAAAAGCAGAATAGGTGCTGCAGCCAAAAGGAACACAACGATTCCCCAGCCTAAATTTCTCGTAAAGAACATCATATACAGTCCTAAAAGAATAAGAACCGCCGCAACTGCAATTTTTATATATTTATTCATTATTAAATTTTAGAAGTGCAAAGATAAGAAATTTAAGATTCAAAGTTTAAGGTTCAGAGGCTAAAGTTTTGTATCGAATTCTGAACTGAGAACTTTAAACATTAAATTCTTTCGAACGTTTGAAAACAGAAATCATACTGGTTTTTTTCGTCTTTTTCATGGCAGATTTCGTCTGTTTTTCTCCATATCTTCGGATCGATCTTTGGAAAGAAAGTATCTGCTTGAAGATCTGCTTTTACCAAAGTTACTTCCAGTTTATCAACAATATCCATCGTCTGTTCATAGATTTTGCCACCTCCGATGATGAAAACTTCTTCGTCAATTTTTTTAGCGAATTTTACGGCTTCTTTAATGCTTCCGACGATTAAAATACCTTCTTCGAACCAATCGGTTTTTCTGGACACAACAATATTGGTACGGTTGGGAAGCGGTTTCCCGATACTTTCATACGTCTTTCTTCCCATGATCACCGGATGCCCCGAAGTGATTTCTTTAAAGTGTTTCAGATCTTTCGGAAGATGCCAAAGCAACTGATTTTCAAAACCAATTTCGTTCTTCTCTCCCATTGCCACCACAATTGTTGTCATTAAAATAAATTTTTACAAAATTAGCACATAATTTGTATATTTGGTTAGCACAAAACATATTAAAAAAATTCAAACTATGAAAAATAAAGGTTGTCTGAGCGCAGGAACTATTGGTATCGCTCTTCTTATAATTGTCGCAGTTATTTTCTTCTGGGGCAAAAACGGCTACAACAACTTTGTAGACAAAGAACAGACGGTTAATGCAAAATGGTCTAACGTAGAAACAGTTTATCAGAAAAGAGCAAATCTTATCCCGAATCTTGAAAGAACGGTAAAATCTTATTCCAAATTCGAGCAGGAAACCTTAACGAAAGTTGTTGAAGCACGTTCTAAAGCAACTTCCATCAATATTGATCCTACCAATATGACTGAACAGGATATTGCTAAATTTCAGGCCGCACAGGGAGAATTATCCGGAGCTTTAAGCAGATTGATGGCAGTGGTGGAATCTTATCCTAATTTAAAAGCGGATCAGCAATACATTAATTTCCAGCGAGAGTATATCGCGATAGAAAACAGCATCAGAACAGAAACTGTTTACTACAATGATGCAGCAAAAGATTATAATGTTTCTATAAAGCAATTCCCGAATAATATTCTGGCGAATTTCACCAACTTTAAAGAAAAACCTTTGTTCAAAGCGGAAGCAGGAGCAGAAAAGGCACCTGAAGTATTCTCAGAATAATGGCAACCAGTTTCTTAACAAATCAGCAGATAGCTTCCCTTGTGGAAGCTATTCAGTCAGCAGAAGAGCATTCTACCGGCGAGATCAGAGTGCATATCGATTCAAATACGGATGAAGACAATGCAAAAATTGCTTTCAAGGTTTTCGAAGAATTGTGCCTGAACAAAACCAAAGAAAGAAATGCGGTGCTTTTTCATGTCAATTTCGAACAGAGATATCTTACCATCATCGGAGATACCGGAATTCATGCAAAAGTAAGCCAGTCTTACTGGGATCATCTGCACGACTATATTACGTCTGAATTTGCCAAAGGAAATTATTATCAGGCTTTAAAAAGCGGAATTCTGGAAACCGGTCTGGAACTAAAAAAATATTTTTCTGTAACAGGAGAAAACCACAACGAACTTCCTAATGAAATTACGTTCTCTTAAAATAGTTTTTTCATTTTTACTGGTATGCTTTTACACTTTTGTATCAGCACAATATACAATTCCCCCAAAACCAGACGTTCTGTATCCTGTTTATGACGATGCCAATCTTCTGAAGAAGGAGGAAAAAGATGCGCTTAATAAAAAACTGATCGCATTTGCAGATTCTACCTCTACAGAAATTGAAGTAGTTATTATTCCTTCCACAAAAGGAGAAGACATTAATTTTCTGGCAACGATGTTTGGCGAGAAATGGGGAATTGGAAAAAAAGATGTCGACAACGGAATCGTTTTTCTTATTGCAACGGAAGATCACACGATGGCTATCCAACAGGGAAGAGCCGTGGAACAATATCTTACTGCATCTGTTGCAGGACAGATCTTAGACTATATTGTTACTCCCCATTTTAAGCAAGGCGAGTGGTACGAAGGTATCAACGGCGGTACTTCTGCAATTATGGAAGCGGTTCAGGGTAAATTTAAACCTTTGAACAATCGTGAAAGCGGAAATGGAGATGGAGATGGAAGTATTTTTAAAATTATCATCATTGCATTTGTTATCTTAATTATTATTGCCATCCTTTTCGGAAACAAAGGAGGAGGAAAAGGCGGCGGAAATTATGACGACGACGATGTGATCCTTTCCAGAAGAGGTCGCAGAAATTATCCGGGTGGATTTTTCCCTTTTCCGGGCAGCTTTGGCGGCGGTGGATTTGGTGGTGGAAGTTCCGGCGGCGGAGGCGGCGGTTTTGGCGGCTTCGGCGGAGGCGGAAGCTTCGGAGGCGGTGGTGCTTCAGGAGGATGGTAGAATTTTTATTCCTGCTTTAAATTCACTCAGTTTTTAAATTGAAATAAACACATACAATAAATAATCGGTCATTTTGATCGATTTTTTTTATTTATCAGCTTTATAAAATTTTAATACGTTAAAAATCAAACTCATTTATTCCATTTATATCATTAAAAACATCCTTTTTACTATTAAAAAATAATTAATCTGTTATAAAGCCCGCCTTTACTTCAAAAATTTTTCATTATATTTACGTAAAACAGGTTTATGAAGAAGACGTTGGTAGTTTTTGCGCATCCTTATTTAGAGCACTCAAACTCGAATGCAGAGCTCATTAATTTCTATGTTCGTCATCAGCATTTTACGCTTCGGGATATTTATGAAGAGTATCCTAATTTTCATATTGCCGCTTTCAGGGAAAGAAAAAGAATAAAAAACTATGACCGTTTTATTTTCCAGTTTCCACTCATCTGGTTCGGAATGCCGCCTTTGTTAAAACTCTGGATTGATGAAGTTTTCGACCGCGACTGGCTTAAAGAAGATCATCACAATCCTTTGGAGGGAAAAGAGGTTTACATTTTGGTAACCACAGGCGGAAAAGAAAGATCATTCAGCAAGGAAGGAACCTATCAGTTTACCGTAGAGGAGCTGATCAGCGGACTTATCGTATCGCTGAATGTTTTTAAGGCAAACATTAAAAATATCAAAATCGTTTACGAAGCCAACAAGCTCTCAAAAAAAGAAATTATCGTACACAAACAGCAGTTTGTAGAACTTCTCAACCAATAAAAATTTTATGGAAACAAGCTTAGCAATGAACACACTTATTTTCTTAGGCGTAGCCATCATTATGGTTCCGCTGGCGAGAAAATTCGGGCTAAGTTCTGTCATCGGGTATATTGCAGGTGGAATTATCATTGGTCCTTATGTGTTAAAATTAACGGGAAAAGATGTTAACGACATTATGCACGCCAGTGAATTTGGGGTCATCATGCTTTTGTTTTTAGTCGGTCTGGAGCTTGAACCCCGAAAATTCTGGGATATGCGGAAGAAAATTGTCGGACTCGGCTTAACGCAGATGCTTTTAACGATTTCCCTGCTATTTCTCGTATTTATCTGGGCAGGCTGGAAAATCGACAAAGCCATAGCCGTTGCCATGTGTTTTGCGTTATCGTCTACAGCAATTGTGCTGCAGACTTTACAGGAAAAAAACAATTTAAAAACATTAGCCGGAGAAGCTTCATTTTCCACCTTGCTGTTTCAGGATATTGCGGTGATTCCTATTTTGGCGATTCTTCCTTTAATTGCCAATTACAAATCCAGACATCACGATAACGAAATTCAGGTGCTTATACAGACTCTTCCGGAATGGATGCAGTTCGCGACCGTTATTTTGGGAGTGGTTATTTTAATTTTACTGGGGCGGTATGTTTTTGTTCCTTTTTTAAGATATGTCTCGAAATCCGGAATGTCGGAGCTTTTAACGGCCTCTTCCCTATTTCTGGTCATCGGAGTTTCAGAACTCATGGTTGCTATTGGCTTATCTCCCGCTTTAGGAGCTTTCCTTGCAGGAGTCATGTTAGCCAACAGCGAGTTCCGCCACGAACTGGAAGCACAGATTGATCCCTTCAAAGGATTATTGCTTGCCGTATTTTTTGTAAGTGTGGGTTCCACAATG
This sequence comes from Chryseobacterium urinae, assembly GCF_030518295.1. Classification (NCBI taxonomy): domain Bacteria; kingdom Pseudomonadati; phylum Bacteroidota; class Flavobacteriia; order Flavobacteriales; family Weeksellaceae; genus Chryseobacterium; species Chryseobacterium urinae. The sequence goes on from NZ_JAULSJ010000004.1 coordinate 183,787, forward strand.
AATTTTAACGTCATTCAGAAAGATCCGACCTTTATTTTCACCACGGTTTTCGCTGTTTTAGCCATAAAGTTTGCCGTTTTATTTCTTATTGGGAAGTTTTTCAAAATAGATACTCCACAAAGTATGTTTTATGCTTTTGCGCTTTCGCAGGTAGGAGAATTTGCTTTTGTACTGATTAATTATGCTTCAAGTCTGTATCTTTTACCTTCTGAACTGAATGCGCAGATGATGGCTGTAACGGCAATTACCATGTGCATCACGCCTTTTTTATTAATTATTAATGATAAACTTATTACTCCGAGATTCATAAAAGAAGTTCCTGATCCCGATAATGATTTTAATATTCTGGACGGTAATATTCAGCAAAAGAAAATTATCATTGTAGGATTCGGACATTTCGGAAGTACGGTGGGAAGACTTTTAAAAGCCAATAAAATTCCGGCTACGGTTTTGGATCGAGATTCTGACCGTGTGAAATTGTTGAGAAGCTACGGTTTTAAGGTGTATTACGGAGATGCCACAAAAATTCCCACCTTACGCGCAGCAGGAATTGAAGATGCCGAAATTCTTGTTCTGTGTCTTGATGATCCCGAAGACAATAAATTTGTTGCCGATATCGTAAGGGAAAATTATCCTCAGGTAAAAATCTTTGTACGTGCCAAAAACAGAATAGATTCTTATGAATATTTAAACAGCGGAATTCATAATATCTACCGCGAAACTCTGGGAACCGCCGTAGATATGGCAGTTGATGTTCTTCATGCAACCGGAATGCGGAAATACGCAGCGAGACGTCTCGGGCAAAGATTCATGACCATCGATAAAGCTTCCATCCGAAAATTAGCCAAATCGGATCATGATGATGAGATCCATCTTTTTACCACAAAAGAAATCCTCCTGCGAGAGGAGGAATTACTGGCGTATGATAATCTTAATTTTGATAATCAGCAATGGGAAGATTCTTCAAACGACGAAGAGGATGAAGATGAAAATTAATAACTTATGTTTGATTTAAATAAGCAAATCAGTCATCATTTTAACGCTATGACCGCAAAGATTTTATCTCAAACGTTTAATTTTCCGTTCGCAATGGCGTTTCACTCAGCAAAGCATTACTGGATAGTCACGCTTCCGCCACTGCTTTCGTTTTTGGTGATATTGGTAACGTTTCCTTTTTTATACACATTCACGCTTCCGCCGGATGACGCTTCTGCATTAATGGAAGAAGAAGCACTGATGTCTACGCTCGCTCCGCTGGATGAATCTGTTTTCAGATTCTGAACTATAACATCTTTGGCAGAAATACTGCTTCCTGATGAAGCACTGATCTCCGCATTTTTAGCTTTACCGGAAAGATCCAGACTTGCAGCGGATGAAGCATCCACATCAAGATCTACCGCCCAGATTTTTCCGTCGAAACTTCCGCTGCTGTCTATTGAAATATTAAATGTATTTGCTTCAAGATCTCCGGAAACCGCTGCAGAACTCGAAACTTCAAGTTCCATTTTATCCTGCACAAATTTATCCTTCACTTTAACGCTGGCTGCAGAATTGGCATTTAATTTTGAAAAATCTTTCGTATAAATTCTCGCAGAAACATTGTGCGTATTCATCACACGGATTCCCGGTTTGTAATGGATATGAAGCTCTCCACCGTTGTTATCCACCAAAACCTCGTCGATAATATTTTTGGGAGCAGAAATTACGACCTTTTCAAAATCAGCTTTTATAATTTCAGCTTCGATTGCCTGTGAAACTTCAATTTCATCGAAATCGCCCGTCACTTCTTTATGGCTCATCGGTCCGTTGTCTTTCGTTACTACTTTTTCCACCCAGTTTTTCTGTTCGTTGCCGTTATGATGTCGGTCATTTTTATCGCAAGAAGCCAGAAGTGCAACAACTGAAAAAAGAAAAATAGTCTGTGATTTCATGTTTATTATTTTATGAATTAAGTTTTAAGTATCTTTATACCTTATTAACAACTAATTTATGAAAAATATTACATCGGTATTATTAATTTCTGCATTAGCATTCAACCAATCATGTACAACAATGAAAAACACCGATAGCCAACAGGAAGTTCCAGCTCCGGACGCATCGCTTTCATCGAATCCTTTCATGAAAAAAAGCAAACTTCAGTATGAAGCTCCTGAATTTGACAAAATTAAAAATGAACATTTTAAACCCGCTTTTGATTTTGGCTTGAAACAGCACGACGCTGAAATTTTAAAAATTGCCAACAATTCTGAAGCACCAACGTTTGAAAACACCATCGTAGCTCTGGAAAAAAGCGGTGAAGTTCTGAAAAGAGCAACCATTGTATTCTCTAATCTTACCAGCGCCAATACAAACCCGACCTTACAGGCTCTTGATGAAGAATATGCTCCGATCTTTGCAGCCCATTCTGATAAAATGTATCTGAATGAAAATCTTTATAAAAGAATAAAAGCGATTTCTGAGAATGGTTTAGACGCTGAAAGCAAAAGATTATTACAATATTACAAGCAGAATTTTGAAATCGCAGGAGCCAATCTTTCTTCTGCGGATAAAGAGAAACTAAAGCAGATCAACCAGGAACTGGCTTCACTGTCTACGCAATATTCCAACAAATTGCTTGAAGCGAGAAAGCAAGGTGGCGTTTTCTTTACCGATGCAAAAGAACTTGAAGGACTTTCGGCTGATGAAATTGCTGCGGCAGCTTCTGATGCTAAAAATGCCGGAAAACCGGGACAGTATCTTTTAGCATTACAAAACACAACACAACAACCTCTTTTACAGAATCTTAAAAACAGAGCAACGAGAGAAAAACTCTTCAAAGCATCATGGACAAGAGCTGAAAAAGGAGATGGAAACGATACAAGAGAAACCATTGAAAAATTAGCGAAATTAAGACTGAAAAAAGCTCAGGTTTTAGGTAAAAAAAGTTTCGCAGAATGGAAATTGCAGGATCAGATGGCAAAAACGCCGGAAGCTGCAACAAAATTAATGAATCAGATTGCAACTCCTGCGGTAGAAACAGCAAGACGTGAGGCAAAAGATATTCAGGATCTAATCGATCAGCAGAAAGGAGGCTTCAAAGTTGAACCTTGGGATTGGAATTTTTACGCTGAACAGGTAAGAAAGGCAAAATTTGATCTTGATGAAAGTGAAATTAAGCCTTATTTTGAAATTACAACCGTTTTGGAAAAGGGAGTGTTCTTCGCTGCGGAAAAATTCTATGGGTTAACTTTCAAAAAGAGAACGGATCTTCCGGTTTATCATCCTGATGTGGTAACTTATGAGGTTTTCGATCATGACGGAAAATCCATTGCCATTTATTATCTGGATTTCTACACGAGGGATTCTAAAAACGGAGGAGCGTGGATGAGCAATTTTGTAGAGCAGTCTTATTTATTGGGAACAAAACCTGTAATAGTAAACTGCTACAATTATCAGAAACCGGCTCCGGGAAAACCTTCTTTAATAAGTTATGATGATGTTTCCACTATTTTCCATGAATTCGGACATTCTATTCACGGGATGTTTGCCAGTCAGAAATATCCTTCGCTTTCCGGAACCAATGTACCGAGAGATTTCGTGGAATTCCCTTCACAGATCAACGAACACTGGGCTTTAGATCCTGTTGTTTTAAAGAACTACGCTTTACATTACGAAACAAAACAGCCTATTCCGCAAACTTTGGTTGATAAAATTAAAAAAGCGGCAACTTTCAATCAGGGTTACATGACCACGGAACTGGTTTCTGCGGCTGAATTAGATATGGATTGGCATACGGTAACGAATGAAAGTCAGTTAATCCCTGTTTTAGATTTTGAAAAAGAATCTTTAGCGAAACACGGATTTACTTTGGCAACGGTTCCGCCGAGATATCATACGCCTTATTTTGCACATATTTGGGGCGGTGGTTATTCTGCAGGATATTATGCTTATTTATGGTCTGAAACTCTGGATAACGACGCCTGGGAATGGATTTCTAAAAATGGAGGATTGACAAGAGAAAACGGAGACCGTTTCAGAAAATATATTTTGTCTGTAGGAAATTCTGTGGATCTGAATCAGGCATTCAGAGATTTTACGGGACACGATCCGGATATTAAGCCTTTATTGAGAAACAGGGGATTTATTAAATAAATTTTTAAAAGCATTCAATTTTTTGGATGCTTTTTTTTCTTTTTATTTAAACACGAATGACGCAAATATTTTTCACTAATAGCTCAATAAAACATTTCGCAGATGACACAGATTTTAAAATTATAAAAGATCAAAATTCTTGAATTCATGGCTAGCAAAAAGTGTAAATTTGCTTCTTAAAATTTAAAACAATGAACTGTCCCTGCTGTTCCGGAAAGAGCTACGAAGAATGCTGTAAACCTTATCATACAAAAGAAAAATCTGCTCCGACCGCAGAAGCATTGATGCGCTCAAGGTTTTCTGCATTTGCGATTCCGAATGGTAAATATTTAATGGAAACCACTTCGCCGAGTAAAAGGCAGTTTCACAATACAAGAGACTTACAGGAATGGGGAGAAATTAATGAGTGGACAAAACTGGAAATTATAAATAAACCTTCCATGAATAAAGTGGAATTCAAAGCTTTTTACACCGATGAAAATGGCGAAAACCATGTTCATCACGAATTATCCACTTTTAAAATGATCCAGAACCGCTGGTTTTATGTGAGCGGTGATTTTTTAGAATAATTTTTTGTTGGTAATCGCAAAGGTGCAAGGTTTTATTATAATCATTATGCTTTAAGGCGCAAGGATTTTATCTTCGATAAAATTGATTGTGTGAAATTTTATTTAAACAAAAAAATGTCCAGCATTTCTGCCGGACATTCATATTTTATTGAGAAAACTCTTAGTGAGCTTCGTTTCCGTCTACTCCATGAGCGTGACCGTGAGACAACTCTTCTTCTGTCGCAGGACGTGTGTTTAAGATTTCAACCTGGAAATCTAACGTTTTCCCAGCCATCGGGTGATTAAGATCTGCCACAACAGCTTCCGGAGTTACCTCAACCACAATTGCCTGAAAGTTATTTCCCTGATTGTCTGATAATGGTAAAATTGCTCCTACAGGTGGAATTCCAGCTTCCTGGAACATATCGATCGGCAACTGAGCAATTGCATCAGGCTGTCTTTCGCCATACGCTTCTTCAGGCTTAATCGTAAAATCAGCTTTATCTCCAGCTTGTAAACCGTGGATATTCTGTTCAAATTTTGGAATCATCATTCCTACTCCATACAAAAATGTAAGTGGGTTTTCTGCTGTTGTTTCTTCTACAAGAATTTTACTTCCATCCGGCTCAATAGTATGTAGGATATACTTTACAGCTACAACGTGATTGTTTTCGATTGTCATATTTTATTCTTTTTTCGTGATTGCTTTCACGATTAACGGCACAAAGATACTGTTTTTGAAATCATTGACCGAAGAAATATTTATCTGTCTTTTTTTCTTTCGTTACGCTTTTTTTCTCTCTGTACAAAAAGGTATAAACTTTCCACTTTAGCTCTTGCCCAGTCGGTTTTTCTTAAAAATTTCAAAGAAGAGTTAATGCTCGGATTGTCTGTAAAACATCGGATATTGATCTTTTCGCCAAGTTTTTCAAAACCATTGTAATATTCCACCAGCTCTTCCAAAATAACATCTAGTCTTTTTCCGTGCAGAGGATCTTTAGATTGTTGTTCCATGCCGTAAAAGTAGAGAATTTGTATTTCATGACAAATAAATTAATTTTAATGAAAATAAAAAAATTACTGCTTTTAAATAATTTTTCACAAATTATGAATTCAAATTAATAATTTCGTTCAATGAAAAAGCTTTTACCGCATATTATTCTTATTCCGCTGCTTCTTACAATCCCGATTGTTTCTTCTCCGGATTTCGACGGAACGCTTTCGGTTTTCAGGGTTCCTCCATTTCAAAGAGAGTTTATCCGCTTTGTACTGGTTATTATTTTCTTTTATTTAAACCTTAAAATCTTTCTTCCAAAATATTACCGAAGAAAAAAATATTTCCTTTTCTCACTTTTTGTAATGATCTGTTTTGGATGTATGGCATTTCTGCCTACTTATCTTTCTCCGGAAAACATGTTTCCGGAAGTATATCCGAAAATACAGATGAGTCCTCCTGAAATGTCTGATCCAAATGGAAATTTCCCCAAACCTCCAATGAATGGAGAGGCTCCATTTCGCAATTTTGCTCCTAAAAGAAATGACGGCACTTATCATCAGATGATATTTTCTTCTCTGTTGCCGTTTCTTTTTTCTTTTTTATCTTCATTCTTTATTTACAGGAGCAATGAGAAAAAGGAACTGGAAAAATTAAAAGCAAAAGCAGAGCTATTAAATTTAAAATATCAGTTGCAGCCTCATTTTCTGTTTAATATTTTAAATTCTATCTATTCTCTGGCTTTGTTAAAATCTGACGATACGCCTGAAGGAATTTTAAAGCTTTCCAATGTAATGCGGTATGTGGTACAGGAAAGCAGTAAAGATTTTGTAGAACTGAACAGAGAGATAGATTATATAAAAGATTATATTTCGCTTCAACTGATAAGAACAGACAATAGTCTTGATTTTTCTTATACCGAGATCGGGGAAACGCAGGGACTGAGAATTGCACCGTTCATTTTGGTTAATTTTGTAGAAAATGCATTTAAGTATGGCTTCAATGCGGAAAAAAATTCTAAAATTTCTGTGAAAGTCGTCATTCAGGAAGGTACTCTTAGTTTTAATGTTTTTAATAATATTGTGAACGAAAATATAACGGATGAAAGCAGCTTGAAAGTAGGACTGAAAAATACGACTGAACATTTGCAGCAGATTTATGGAGAAAAACAGACTCTTATCATAAAAGATGACGGAGAGACCTATGATGTTGATCTAAAAATTAATTTAATCTGATACGTGATGATAAAAGCAATTGCACTGGATGATGAGATTCTGGCTCTTAAAATTATTGAAAATTATGCCGGAAAAATTGAGAATCTTTCTCTGGAAAAGACCTTCAATATACAAAGCGATGCCCAGAAACATCTCAATAAATATCCTGTTGATCTGATTTTTCTGGATATTGAAATGCCTTCCAAAAACGGAATGGATTTCTATAAAAGTATTTCTCAGAATACAAAAGTTATTTTTACCACAGCTTATTCTGAATATGCCGTAGAAGCTTTCAGTATCAATGCGGTAGACTATTTATTAAAACCTTTTTCGTTTGAACGATTTAAAGCCGCTGTGGATAAAGTAAAAGTGAGTAGTGAATCTGCTGATGTAAAATATCTTTCCATCCGAGCAGATTATAAACTTCACAAAATTAATTTTGATGATATTATTTTGATCGAAGGTTTAGACGATTACATTCAGATTCATCTTGCAGATCATTCCAAGATTACCGCGCGTTCCTCCATGAAAAATATTCTGGAAAAACTTTCAGAAAAAGATTTTGTAAGAGTACACCGTTCTTATATTGTTCCCGTGAACCTTATTAAAACAATTGTAAACCGCAATATTCACATTGGGGAATTTATCATTCCGATTGGGGAAACATTTAAAGGTGTGGTAATGGAGATTGTGAATAAATAATTTTAATTCATCTTTAAACCACCGCGTCAAAAATTCTTCGAATTTTTGCCACCCTGAATTTCTATTCGGTAATTTTCTGCTATTTCTATCATATTATTCTTAATATTTCTTAAAAAAAATCCATTTACCGACACATTTTTACTGTTTACCTCATAAATTTCATAAGCTGTTTTTTTCAAAATACATTTGTTACAGGAAATTGAAAGAATGACATTGAAATCATTCAAATAGTAACCTTAAAAAAACATATTATGAAAACAATAGACAGAAAAGGTTTTTTAAAAACTCTTGGTTTGGCAGGTGTTACTGCGGTGGCAGCTCCTATTTTGATACGTTGCGGAAGTGATGACGATATCACAGATACTACAACAGGTTCATCTTCAGGTTCAGGATCTTCTTCCGGATCAACTTCATCGGCATGTTCTGTTACCAATTCAGAAACCGAAGGACCTTTTCCTACAAAATCACCTTCTACACTTGTACAGACTAATATCGTAGGAGACAGAACAGGTGTTCCGTTCACAATTACAATTACCGTTCAGAATACCAATGCAAGCTGTGCCAATCTTCAGGGAGCTATTGTTGATATCTGGCATTGTGACAAAGACGGAAACTATTCTGAGTACGGAGGAACGACGATGCAGACTGCCGATTATACGTCTTACCATTTCCTGAGAGGAAGACAGACAACCGATGCCAACGGAAAAGTTTCTTTCACAAGTATATTTCCGGGATGGTATCAGAGCAGAGCCACCCACATCCATGTTCACATTTATAATTCTGCAGGGCAGTCTCTTCTGGTAACGCAGATTGCATTTCCTGAAGGCAGTGACAGCGCAGTGGTTCAGGTAGCTTCAAGTACAGGATATAAAGGAATGAGCGGATATACTTATAATGCAAGTGATAATGTATTCAGCGACGGAACATCTAATGAAATGTCTACGATTACAGGAAGTGTAAGTGCAGGTTATGCTCTTACCCATACAATAAAAGTTTCGGCTTAAAAATAAAACAGAGGTTGTTTACTATTAGTTTATTAGTTTTCCACTAAAGCACAGATTTACGCGGGTGTGAAGTGATTAGATGTGTTTATCTGTGCGGTGTGGAATTCCTCAAAAAAATCCAATCAAAATGTTAGTTCAAAGTCCATCACGTATTTTTAAATCGGATCTTTCTGTCTGGAGGAAAGAAAACTCATGTGTTCTGAACGAGATGATTCCCGATGAACAGTCAGGATTGCACAAAATAACAGAAATTGTTTTCGAGGAAAACGGAACATTTGATTTTAATTATCAAAAAAGTTCTACCGTTCTCATCATTGTTCTGTTCGGCGAAATTTTCATTAACGATTTTGAGAAACCTGTTTCTCCGGAGCACATCTTTACTTTAAAGTCTGAAGAAGGCAATACAGTGAACATCAGAAACAATACACCGGATGAGAAAGCCGACATTCTGATTTTTGAACTAAAAAGTATTAAAAAAGATAATTTCTTCAGCATTGAAAATCTGAATATAGACCGTAGAAATCATTTGATACAGATTTCCGAGAAACTGGAATATCCTAATTTCATAGGTCTGTACGAAGGAAGGAAAGAAGAAGAATATTCTTTACATCAGAAAGGAAAATCAATTTTCGGAATGGTAATAAACGGCGCTTTTGAATTTCAGAACAGACTTTTAGAAACCAGAGACGCGATCATCATTTCTGAAATTGAGACCCTTGAATTTGAAGCATTAAGCGAAAACGCCCTTTTAATTTTCCTTGAAGTTTAATTTAAAATAAAAACTAAATACATGGACAGAAAAAAATTTTTAAAAAACTCATTCGGATTAGCAGGAATAGCTGTTGCTGCGCCTGTTCTTCTCCGATCGGAAATTTTTCATGAGGAAATGCTGCCCGAAAAATCTTCTAAAAATGTTCTAACGTGCAGTGTAACCAATTCGGAAACAGCGGGTCCTTTTCCTACGCATACTCCTTCGAGCCTTGTACAAACCAATATTGTGGGAGACAGAACCGGCGTTGCCTTTACGATGAATATTTACATCAAGAATACCAACGGAAACTGTGCTGCCTATCAAGGTGTTCTGGTAGACGTTTGGCATTGTGATAAAGACGGCAACTATTCCGAATACGGAGGTACGGCAATGCAGGCTGCAAATTACACCAACAATCATTTTCTTCGCGGAAGACAGACCACGGATGCAAACGGACTTGTAAGTTTCACGAGCATATTTCCGGGATGGTATCAGAGCAGAGCCACCCACATTCATGTTCATATTTACAAAGCAGACGGAACTTCTCTTCTGGTAACGCAGATTGCTTTTCCGGAGGGAACAGGCAGTGCTGTTTATAATGTGAATGTAAACGGAACTTCATACGGCTATACAAAAGGTATGACGGGATACACCTATAATGCCAGTGACAATGTATTTTCAGACGGAACCAGCAACGAGATGAGCACTGTAACAGGATCTTTATCTGCCGGATATATTTTAACTCATACCATTTATGTAGCAGGAGCCGTTTTAGGAACTCAGGAGGCAGCAAACACCAAAAATTTTAATGTGGGACAGAATTATCCAAATCCTTTCAGAGAAGAGACTATTTTCCCGATTACTCTCAACGAAAGATCAACAGTGAGTATTGAACTGTTTGATGTAAGCGGAAAAAAACTTTTCAGTGTGATCGACAAGCAGAAACTTGCATCCGGAAATCAGCAGATCAAAATGACGAAAAACCAATTAAAATCCGGAATGTATGTCGCAAAAATTACTATTGATAATACGAAAGGAACGTTTACAGAGAATCTTAAAGTTCTTGTAAACTAAGCTTCTTGAGTATTAGATATTTTTCATATCAATTTTGTTTAGGATCAGGGCAGAAATCATAAAAGAACTGCCCTGTTTTATTAAAATTTAAAATGATGAAGGCTAAAATAAAACTTGCATTCAGGATTGTAATTGATCAGAATTCTGAAATTATCTGGGATAAATATATCTTTGAAGATACTTTTTTCGAGTATAAAATTCAGCATCAGGTTTTCGATGATAAAGAAAATCCGGTAAAGAATTACTGGGAATTGCTGAGAAAAAATCCTCATGCAGAAAGAATTCCGTTTTTACTGAGTTCAGCGGTGGTAAACTATGTTGCCCAGCTTAACGGTGAAGTTAAAAGCCTTCCTGATGTTTTGGGAAATACTTTTTTCCCAATTGAAAATTTCAAACTGGATCTCATCAGTTCCAATGTGGAAGATTCTTCAAAGCATAAAATAGGTTTAACTTTTTACACGCCTGAATTGTTGCTGATTGATATTATTGACAATAAGTATCTTTTAAGCAAAAATACTTCGGGAGACTCTTTTGAAACGTTTATGTTTGCCTTTCATCCACAGGTTGCAATAGCTTCTTATACAGCTTTATAATTTATATTGATTAATTTCTAAACAACAGGATGTTGTTTCATTTTTACAGATGATTTTTATTAAAGAGAAACCTCCGCTGAAATTCAGCGGAGGTTTTGTTTTAAAGATCTTTGACAAGTGGTTTTACTTCTTTGCCAAACAGCTCAATAGATTTCATCATAATATCATGCTCCGGAGCTCCCACATCCATGTGTCCGATAAATCTTGTGATACCGAAAATTTCTTTCAGGTAGGCAATTTTATCTGCCACTTCTTTCGGAGTACCGATGAACAACGCTCCTTCTTTGCTTCTTCCGCCGTCATACTGCATTTTGGTATAAGGAGCCCAACCTCTGGAAGAACCGATTCTGTCCATCTGCGATTTATAATTGTGGAAATATCCTTCAATCACTTCCGGATCATCACTTACAAAAGTATGGGAATGAACGGCAATCTGCATTTTTGAAACGTCGTGTCCCGCTTTTTTGTATTCCTGCTTGTAGAATTCAATTAAATTTCTGAATTGTACCGGCATTCCTCCGATAATTGCCACCACTAAAGGCATTCCCAATTCTGCGGCACTTAAAACCGACTGCGGAGTTCCGCCGACAGCTCTCCAGATGGGCAGTTTTCCTTCATTTTTTGCTCTCGGATAAACGGTTTGATTCTGCATCGGTGCACGAAGTTTTCCTTTCCAGGTTACATTTTCCTGAGAATTGATTTTAAGCAATAAATCTAATTTTTCATCAAAAAGTTCCTCATAATCGTTTAAAGAATATCCATACAAAGGAAATGATTCGATGAAACTTCCTCTCCCCACGAAAATTTCAGCTCGGCCATCGGAAATTAAATCCAGAGTGGAGAAATCTTCATATACTTTTACAGGCTCTGATGAACTTAAAACTGTAACACCACTCGCTAATTTTATATTTTTTGTAATACTTGCCGCTGCAGCCAGAACGATTTCCGGAGAAGAAACCGCATAATCGGGACGGTGATGTTCTCCCATGGCAAAAACATCAATTCCCACCTCATCCATGAATTTTATCTGCTCCAGAATTTCACGAATCTTTACTCCTGCATCTTTATATTTTCCTGTTGTCTGGTCGAAAGCAAGATCGCCAAACATTCCTATTCCTAATTCCATATTGTTGATTTTATAGTACAAATTTACGGCAACTGAAAATCAGATGCATTGATGTTTGATAAGAAAGGAAATGGGATATTAAGTCCTGATTTTGCTTTTAAGTTTTAAAAACTGTTTTTCGAAAAGATGGTAAGAAAGCACCGAGCATACAATTGAAGCAATAAATGACAGCGCAACAACTAACATCCAGTTGAGATTGAATCTATTTCCTATTTTTATAAAAAGCATGATTAAAATGGTATGAAAAAGATACAGCCCGTATGTATATTTTCCAAGTTTTGCCAAAATACTTTCATCTGAAATTTTAAAAACATTTTTCTTTCCCAAAGTAACCAGAATTAAGCCGGAAAATAAAATACTGAATATAAATGATTCCAACTTTGCATCCGTAATTACCTTTGAATTTGCTATAACAACAATAACTGCCAACACCAAAAAAGCGTAACTGTATTTGTAAACAGCAGAAACCGTTTCAAGCTTTTGGATTAGATCTTCTCTAAAGACAAAAATATACGCTGGAATGGCTCCGAAAGCAAAATAATGAATATTCGTAAAAAGATCTAAAGTCGGAATTTGTAATTTTTCGTACACCATCTGCATGATGAATGAAAAAACAATACTTCCCAGAAGAAGTTTCGGAATATTTTTAAGGGAAATAAAGTAAAAAGCCAGTCCCCAGAAAATGTAAAAATGCTCCTCGATACACAAAGACCAGATCACGGTAATCGGCGATACATTGGGAAGCTGATTGGTATACATCGCCATATAATTTTCCAGAAAAGTAAGGGTAAACCACCAATTTGGTTGATATCCTTCGTTGGAATAGGAAATATTAAAAAAATCAAGAATAAAAGGTGTACATATCGCAAAAAGTACCATGGCATAATAAAGCGGCCATATTCTTAAAATCCTTCTCATAAAGAACTTTTTCAGCGGAATTGTTCCGTTATTGTTTATTTTTCCGAGAATAAGAATATAGGTGATGAGGAAACCGCTCAGTACGAAGAAAAAAGAAACACCAATCCCCCCTTCCTTAGAAAAATAGTATAAAAAACTATCTTCGGGAACGGGGGAATGGCGTAAAAAAACCAATAAAAAAGACAGAAACCTCAACGAATCGAACGTATGAAAGTGTACTCTGCCTTTTTTGGTGAAGTTCATTATCAATATTTCAGGATTATTTTTTCAGATTCTGATCAAAATAATCTGTTACTTTCTGCATAAGATGCACTCTGTCTTTTCCGATCACGTTGTGCGGATGTCCCGGATATACAAAATAGTCCAACTGAACACCATTATCAACTGCAGATTTGATAAATTTAACGGAATGCTGCCAAACCACAACATCATCCTGCGCTCCGTGAATCATTAATAATTTTCCTTTCAGATTCTGAACTTTATCCAAAAGATTGGCTGTTGCATAACCTTGCGGATTTTCCTGCGGTGTATCCATGTATCTTTCGCCATACATGATCTCGTACATACTCCAGTCGATTACGGGTCCTCCTGCAACCCCCACTTTGAAAACATCCGGCTTACGAAGCATGAAACTCGTTGTCATAAACCCTCCGAAGCTCCATCCGTGGATTCCCATTCTTTCGGAATCTACGTAAGGAAGAGATTTTAAATACTCTACTCCTTTCATCTGGTCGTTCATTTCTGTTGTTCCCAGATTTCTGAAAACAGCCTGCTCGAATTTTAACCCACGATTAGAAGAACCTCTCCCGTCCATCGTGAAAATGATGTATCCGTTTTGTGCCATGTATTCATACCAAAGATTTCCGGATGCCGGGAAAGAATTGGTTACTAATTGTAAATGCGGACCGTTGTATAGATAAACAATCACTGGATATTTTTTGCTGTGATCAAAATTGGTCGGAAGAATCATTTTTCCGTACAAAATTGTTCCGTCGTCGGCTTTTAAGTTGATATTTTTAATTTCCGGACGCTGATAATTTTTCAGTGTATTTTCAGCAGTCAGAAGATTGTTTGTCTTTAAAGTGTTTGTGTTGATGATGTTGGCAACTCTTGGTGTATCGGTGTTGCTGTAGACATCATACAGGAAATTTCCGTCGCTGCTTAACACTCCGGAGTGAACTCCTTCTGCGTTATCCATTCTCTGCATCTTAAAATTTGTCCAGTTGATTCTGTACAAATGCTTTTCCAGCGGAGTCTCTTTCGTGGAGGTAAAATAGATTTCTTTTTTCTTTTCATTGAAACCTAAAATATCCGTTACCAGCCAATCTCCCTTTGTAATCTGTGCAACGAGTCCTTTTTCCAGATTGTAGTGGAATAAATGATTATATCCTGTTCTCTGGCTCTGCCAGATGAAATCTGTATTGGAATTCGGGAAGAACGTTAAAGGATGTTGAGGTTCCACATATTTATCACTGGTTTCTTCGAATAAAGTTTTCACTAAATTTCCTGTCGAAGCATCATATTGATTCATTTTCAGGTAATTCTGTCCTCTGTTCAGAACGCCTACAAAAATATACTTTGAATCCGGACTCCAGGTAACAGCCGTTAAATACTGATCTTTTTCGCCTTCGATATTTAAGAAAGTTGTGTTCTGAGTTTTAATATTGAAAACTCCCAGAGTTACCTGATGAGACGTTTTTCCCGCCATCGGATATTTGATATTGTGATTTACAGCAGGAGTTACAGACCAGTCAATAATCGGATAATCTGCAACCATCGTCTGATCCATTCTATAGAACGCTACGCTTTCTGAATTTGGTGCCGGGAAAATTCCGGTATCAATTCCGAATTCGTTACGGTGAACGTTGGAAGCTCCATTCAGAATATTTTCATCGGTATCATTGGTTACTGCGATAGTTTTTCCGTTTTTATTAACAAATAAATTATTCTTTACCGTAAATGCAAAAGTCTGGTTATCCCCAAAAATCTTCATATTGGCAGCATTTTCGTCCAAAGCAACAGAATTTTTTGTTTTCCAGTCGCTGCCGGATTTTTCTAGCCATACCATTTTTCCGCCGGAATTGAAATATCCCTGAGAATTGCTGATGAATTTAATTTGTGGAACTGCTTTGAATTTATTGTCTGCTAAATTCTTATTCAACTGGGATAAAGAAACCAGCGTATCCTGTTTGTTGGTTTTCAGATCGGTGATTAAATATCCGCCTTTTACCGCCTGAATATAAGATTTTCCATCTGCAGACCATGAAAACTGCGAGATGTTTTTAACGGCTAAGTTGGTTCTCATCCCGTTTACTGCCTCCGCCATTGTAAATTTTTGGGTCTGCGCCAATGCGCTGCTCCCCAAAACCAGCATCCATAAAGATAATTTATATAATTTCATTGTATAAAATTGAATCCCTCAAAAATAAGAAATAAATATCAATGGTTAAGAAGTGTTAAAGTAAAATGGAGTTTGGTTTTTTGTTGGTTGTTGATGGCTGTTTGCTGTTGTTTATTTTGAATTTATTTGAGGTAATTTAAATCTTATTAAATGACAAAGTGAGACTTTTGCTTTATTGAGATTTCTCTGTCACAATGACTGGGTTAGAATTTTAACGCAAAATACGCAAAGGGATTTTTAAATGATTAGGCGGATTTCGTTCGCAACGACACTTCGACAAGCTCAGCATAAAATAAACTTGTCTAAACTTTTTTACCACAAAAGATGCAAAAGATTGTAACACTTTAGCAGTTTAAGTTTAATACTTAAATGGAAAAAAGAGCACATAAGTTAAAAAAAATCAAAGATTTTTTCTCTTTGCAGACTTTTGAAATACTTTGAATAAATCCAATAAAGACTTTTGTGTACGATTTTTTGAGACTGCTTTGCTGCTTCAGAACTACGTTCGCAGACCTTCTGCTCGCAATGACGTGTAATGAATTACCGGCTTGAATCCTAGCCACGATTGCAGCAATTGTCTGAGCTCATTTCTTTAGTTT
>NZ_JAULSJ010000040.1:0-36314 GCF_030518295.1 Chryseobacterium urinae
CACCACACTCAAAATATTTGTTGTCGGAACTTTGAAAACAACATTTCTTCTTCATTCAACTTTAGTGGTTATTCGTTTTTAATCACTTTAGATATTTAAATTTAATTTCTGCTGATAATGAGTTACAGAGTATAACCATTTTTCTTTGCCAGTTCCAGAACAGACTTTTCAATCGCCTTTCCCAGATCATCCGCTTCAGAATTTCCGCGTTTTTTCATTTCAGCATCAATGAACGCCTGTCTTTTTCCTGATAATTCTTCGATTTCTCTCTGAATTTTCTGTCTCTCGGCTGATTTTTCGGCAACCGCTTTTTTAATTTCCTCTTTGCTTTTGCCTTTCAATTCGGCAGGAAGTTCTTCAGCTTTTACGTCCGACATGAAGTTTACATCCTTTTCAGCGCGGTCTACCAAATCCCAATGATCATTTTTGTAGGCATTTTTCTTGGATTTTGCAACCGTTCTTTCCACGGCGTTGGAAACCGACTGTACTTCGACATTTTTGTCCTGAAGCATCTGTTTGTTTTTAAATTCCGAACCGTGACTTCCGTAATAAATGTAGGTGTCATTCAGTTTGGTGTTGCATTCTGAAATTCTGACATCGTAAGGTGTTTCTATATAAATCACTTTCTGGTCGCTGTCGATATTGAAATACTTTCCTTCGCCCAGAGAAGCTCCGTTTTGCCAGAAAGTCCGGATTCCTTCATCACGGCTTCCGCAGAAAATTGTGTTGGTGTAAATATTCTTTCTCTTCGCTGTCGGAATGACTTCTTTATAACTGATTCTTCCCTGATCGAAAGGCTCGTTGCCCGCAATATAGATCAGCTTCATACTTTGGTTATTGTCATCCCATTTCAGATTCATTGAGGCATCACGGATCACGGCTCCGCAATATTCGCTTCCGCCGTTGGTTCTCAAAGCAAACAGTTTTTCGGAAACCAGATCCAGATCCTGCGTTAAAGGAGTTACCTGCCGGATGTAATTTTCATCTCGTAAACCGTCATTTCCGTATTCATACAAAGCAATTTCCACTTGTGGCGCTTTGCCGTTGTATTTTAAGGTCGTTAAAGTATTCACGATATTCCAGAGTCGGGATTTTGCCTGATCGATCAGTCCGTCCATGCTGTTGGAAGTATCTAAAAGCAATGCCACCTGAATTTTATTTTCTTTAATCTTTATTTCTGAAGGTTTATCGACATTCTGAACCACTGTTCTCTGAACCGCCGGTTCTTTATATTCAAATTTTGAGTTTTGTACCCCGAATAAAGCGGCGGTTCCGGCTGCTAATGTTAAAATTTTAAAAGCTGTCATGATTTTGTGTTTTAAAGGATTTCGTATTTTGTTTTAATGCTGTATTTCAGCTTGATGTTATCGATATTTTCAAAAGAATAATCTACATTAGAATCTGCTGCTTCAAGCTGGATATTGGATACTTTTGCTCTGAAGTTCATCGGCATGATCATATCACTCGTATAATCCTCAATTTCTACAATCTCAAGCGGAGTTCCGGTTCTTTTACCCATACTTTCCAGAAGATAGTCTGCCTTATCTTTTGCTGCTTTCAAAGCATTAATTTTTACGGTTTTTCTGAAATCTGTGATTTTCGTGTTTTTAATTTCCGCAATGTTGATGTTGTTAACCCACTTCTGGTTAAGGCTTTCAAAAAGATTTCCCATATCGGTTTTCTTCGTTACTTTAAACTGAAGATTCTTAGTGAAAATTTTCGTTTTGGAATAAATATTCTGGTACATCGATTTGAATTTGATGTCTTCGTTTTTTACTCCGTTGTTTTTAAGGATTTCAAAAAGCTGCTTTTCGTTCTCGGCAAGCTGATTTTTGTTGTCTCCTTTAATTCCTACATTGAAAATAATTTCATCCGGTTCTACTTCCATTTCTGCAATTCCGGTTACTTCAATGAAATTTTTCTTTGTTTCCTGTGCGTTGATCATACCTCCTATCAGAAATAATCCGATCAGTAAAAAATGTCTCAGTTTCATAATTTTCTTTTTTTAATTTTAAACTTCTAGAGTAAAATTACGCCGATTTCAGAGTGAAAATCGGGAGACTTGGTGAAATGAAGGTTTGGCTTGGTGAAATCAAAAAAATTAGAAATAATGATCATTTTAACGCAATGTTTGCAAAGATTTTTATTGAAATTACTGTGAATATTCTTCGTTCGCAACGGCACTGCGTTCAGCAAATGATAGCTGAAACTATTGTTTTGTGATGAATATAAAAAAACAGTCCTGAAAAGAACTGTTTATCTGTTGGTAAGAATAATTGATTTTCCGCTTGGCGTGACGAGTTTTTTCACCTCAGAAAAAAGTTTGGTTCGGATGATAAGCTCATCATCATTTTCTGAAATGGTGTAGGTTTCGGAAGTTGCAAACGCATCGTCGATATCGTGCTCAAAAAGTTTGGTAGAACCGGACTGATCTACCGAGTAAAAATCTACTTTGTAATCATTAAGTCCGGTCTGATAAAATTTGTAAACAATTTTTTCATTGAGATCGCTGGAAATAATCTTGGTTTCAATGAAATTGTTCTGTTCAAGAAACGAACAACTCTGCAAGAACAATACAGGTAAAAGAAAAAAGTAAAACTGTTTTTTCATAGTCATGTTTGGTTTTAGCAAAGGTATATATTGCTAAATGGTTGATTGTTAACAGAATTTCAATTTTCATATTACAATTTTTTCATATAAGAGCTGATAAAGAATTGAGATTGCCCAAAAGATCTAATAATAGGATCTTGTATTATATCCGGATGAATATTTTAAGGCGATATTATAAATTCTCTTCAGATCTTCGTCGTTTTTATCGCAGAAAGACTGATAATAACTGATGATGTTTTGCATGGATTTTTTGCTATTTCCCATATTGGTTTGTGAAAAATCTTTTGCTGCTTTTTTGAGTGCTGTCGTCATTTTAGCAATCTGAAAATTTTTCTTTAATTCTTGTTGAGTTGTTTCCGTCATTTCATCATATCCTTTTTTTGACGAAATATTTTTCACTTCATCATTCTTTTCATAAACCAAAGAAGCAGTGATTGAAAAATTTTCTAATTCATTTTTCTCAACTTCCATCAGGAAAATCTGGGTTTGTCCGCAATCTAAATTTTCAAGTTCTACTTCAATTTGATGATCAGAAATATATTTTGGCTGATAACCGTAAGATGTTTTAATGTTCATTCCTTCAGGAAGATTGATCGTTAGTTTCGGCTTTTTTCCGATATTGTATAAAAGGCTTTCCAATTCATCTTTAAATGTCTTTTGAATATCTTCTTCAGCATCTCCGATGAAATAATTGGAGCCTCTTCCGTAAGTGGCGATTCTACGTAACAGATCAAAATCCAGTTGTTGCCCGACTCCGATGGTACTGATGTCTATTCCTTTATCGTTAAATTCTTTCGACTGTTTCAAAATTGTTTCAGGATCTGTAATTCCGGAATTTGTCATTCCGTCGGTAAGAAGGATTACTTTGCTGTTGTAGTCTTTGGTATTGTGTTTTTGCGCTTCAGAATAGCCCATCATCATCCCTGAATGAATATTGGTGGAACCTGCAGGATAAATACTTTCAATAATGGCATCTAAATTTCCGGCAACTTCTTTTATTTTTGATGATTTTAAAACAAGATTGGCGGTATCATCAAATTTTACAATAGAAATGATATCTTCGGGTTTCAATCCTTTTACAAAAACTTTGAGTGCCGTTTTTACTTTTTCAAGTTTTCCGCCACCCATAGATCCGCTGTTATCAATGACCAGAGAAACATTTACTTTGTTTGAGTTTTCTCTAGCCGATACATTTTGCGTTGCGAGCCCGATTTGCAGTAAAAAATTGTCGTCCGAATTCAGAATTGTATTGTCATAATCAATGCTTAAAGCCACTTCATTTTTCTTCGGAATTTTAATCTGATGTTTGTGGTAATTCATAAAATCTTCTACAATAATCGTGTTTTCATTAAGAAATCCACTTTCATTTGCGCTGGAAAGACCGTTGCTCACCGTATGGGAAACAGAGCCTGAAGAAACTCCTAACTGCGCTTTTGAGATATTGAAAAGAAATGTTGAAGAGAAAAGGTAAACTAATGTACTTCTGTTTAGAAAAGATAAATTTTTCATGATGATTAAATTTGAATTATGCCACAAACTTAGCCTCATAAATCCCGCAGAAAATACGAAACTTGGTGAATGAAGAATTTCACTTGGTGAATAATTTTTTGCACATTATATATATGTATATCTTTGTTTTATGAAAATGTGTCATCTTTTCGCCATCTTTTGTTTACTCATCTTTGGGAATATTTTTTATGCTCAAAGCAACAAAACTGTGGAAGATATTCAGTTTCAGACGAAGAAACTGAAGAAAGCGGTCGATACAAAAGACGAATCTTCACAGGCAGATTCTTACTACAACATCGGAGAGTCGTTTTTCAACAACGGGAACTTTCAGAAAAGTGAAGAATATTACACCAAAGCAAAAAATATCTACGAAAAATTAAACGACAAACCGAATATTGAAAAGGCAAGCCGAAAACTGGCACAGTCTCAGGAAAAGCAGAATAAAATTTCTCCCGCCATTAGCAATTACAACAGAGCGGCAGAAGTAAGTTATTCTAAAAGCCGTGCCTTGAATTCCAATGACGTGACGAGACTTTCCGTAAATTCTGCGGAAGCTAAAGAGGAAGCCATTCAGAACAATATTCAGCTTAACGAGAAGGAAAAAGACAAAGGAGGCGAACTGGCTGCGAATTACACGCAGATGGCGGATATTAATATTCAGCAGAATGACATTCCAAAAGCGGAGGTAAATCTTACGAATGCCTATAAAATTTCTAAAAAAGAAGCACCGCAACAGGCATTGGAAATCAACCAGAAATTAACAGATTTTTACGTTGAAAATAAAAATTTCGACAAAGCGATTGAAGCAAAAAAGACCGTTTTAAAAGAAGATTTCGTTAAAAAAAATTCAAAAAAGCAGGTGGAACAGATTCAGGAGCTTGCCGATATTTACATCAAAAAAAATGATCCGAAAGAAGCCATCGATCTTTTAAAAAAATCATACGGAATCGCGCTTGAAAAAGGTCATACACTGGAAGCGCAGAAAAGTGTAAAAAAACTCGACAGTCTTTACAACGTTTCTGAAAATACGGATGCTTCAGTAAAATTATACCGTGATTTTCTCGGAAAACTGCCGGATCTGGTTTCAAAAGACAAAAGTCTGGTTGATGAAAAAATCCTTGAAGATACCGAACAGCGAATTGCCCAACTGGAAAAGGAAAAACAACTGAAAGATGAACTCATCCGAAAGAAAAATGTCTTTAATTACAGTTTGATTTTTGCATTGATTGTTTTAATCGGGTTGATTATTTTCATTTTCAGAACCCTTAAAAAAGTTCAGATCAAGAATAAAAAAATAGCTTTGCAGTCGCTGCGCCGCGAAATGAATCCGCATTTCATTTTTAACAGCTTAAATTCTGTGAATCATTTTATAGCGACCAATAACGAACTGGAAGCCAACCAATATTTAACCAAATTTTCTAAATTAATGCGCGGCGTAATGGAAAATTCCACTGAAGATTTCATTCCTTTTCAGCAGGAGCTGGATCTTTTGCAGAATTATCTGGCTTTGGAAAAAACACGTTTTGCCGATAAATTTGATTATGAAATTCATGTAGATGAAAGTTTAAACACACAAAGTCTCAAAGTTCCGGGAATGCTGGTTCAGCCATTTTTAGAAAACGCAATATGGCATGGTTTACGTTACAGAACAACCATAGGATTTTTAAATTTAAGTTTTGAAAAAGAAAATGAACAGCTCAAAATAACCGTTGAAGACAACGGAATCGGGATTGAGGAAAGCAAAAAACAGAAAACAGAACATCAGAAAACAAGAAAAGGACGCGGAATGAAAAATACCCTCGAAAGAATCGATCTGCTGAATGATCTGTATAAAAAAGAGATTTTGTGCACGGTGAAAGATAAAGAAAATAATTCCGGTGTTTTGGTCATTTTAAAATTAAATGTATTGTAATAAGCCAATGAAGCGAAAAACTTTAGCCTTTGTATTTTTAATTTTATCTTTCATGATGTTCGGACAGGAAATCAATTCTTCCCGTTTTGAAACTATTGTTAAAGCACTGAAAATAAACAGATCACAGATCAGAACAGAATTTTACGCAGAAAAGAAAATGCCGAATGAGAAAGATTCTTACATCGTTGTATTGCCTATTTTAGATGGACAGGAGGACGAAGGAATGTACACTGTAAGAAATTATATCCTGATTACTGACGAAAAAGGCAATATTAAAAATAAGTATTACGATCCCGAAGAAATTACATCCGATGCAGTCGGATTAAGCGGAATAACAATTGATACAGGTTTATATACAGTAAGTAAAGACATCCGTGCTTTCGGAATCAGAGTCAGCTTTCGGGGACAAAGCCAGCCGAATCCTTATTCAACAGAAGAGCTTTCTCTTTTTTACAGAGAAAACGGAAGCCTGAAAAAAATTCTGAACAGATTCGAAGTGTATTCTTACGGCGGAGAATGGGACACAAGATGTAATGGAGCGTTTCATGAGATCACTTCCACAATAGATCTCGACAAAAAAACAACCGCTAATTTTACAGATCTTATCATCAAGACACAAAATATAAACAGGAAAACAAAACTGATAAAGGGAGATTGCAAAGACTTTGAAACCTCAAAAACAACCTACAAAACTTTAAAATTCTCTAACGGAAAATATCAATAATCTTTCCCGGAACCTAAAATCTGCCACCTAAAACCTAAAAGTATGAAAATAAAAGCTGTAATTGTAGACGATGAATTGATTGCAAGAGATGTTCTGAGGAATTATCTCACCAAATACTGTCCTCAGGTTGAAATTTTGGGTGAAGCCGAAAATATCAAAGAAGCCGTTCCGCTGATTGCCGAAAAACAGCCTCAACTGGTTTTTCTGGACGTTGAAATGCCTTTCGGAAATGCTTTTGATGTTTTGGAAGCAACCAAAGAATTTTCCTACGAAACGATTTTTATCACGGCATTTTCACAATATTCTTTACAGGCTCTTAATAAATCGGCAAGTTATTATATTTTAAAACCAATTGACATTCAGGAGCTTATTTTAGCGGTTAATAAAGTGGCAGAAAGTCTGGAAAGCAAAGAGGAACTTAACCGTAACAAAATCCTTCTCGAAAATTTAAAATTAAAACCCGAAAAACAACAATTAATTCTCCCGACTTTGCAGGGTTTCGATGTGGTGAAAACAGAAGACATTGTAAGACTTCAGGCAGATGGAAATTTCACGCAGGTGTATCTTACCGATGGTTCTAAAAAAATGGTCTGCCGCTTTTTAAAGCATTTCGATGACCTGCTGGAAAATCCTTTTGTAAGAGTTCACCGTTCACACATCATCAACACAGGCTTTGTAAAATCTTACCACAAAAGCGGAACTGTAACCCTTTCCGACCATACCGAAATTGAAGTTTCCGGAAGTTTCAAAGACAATTTTCTGAAAGTTTTTTCCTGATTTTTTGGGCAGCTTAAAACTTCGTTTGTAAACTTCGATAAAAGCCTTCACTTTTCTCTCATTTATGTCTTCCGCTCCCGCTTTTTTGTTTCACAAAAAGAGCTCCGTTCAAGTCGGGCTGCAAAGATTCAACATTAAAACAAAAGTATTTAGATAAAATTGAAGATCTCATTTTTTGTGATATTAATTTAAGTGAAATCGAAGATTTGCGTTTAAAAAATTAAAGTCATCCATTAAACTTTCAGGCATCATTTTTGAAGAATCCATTCTACTTAAAAAATATCTTATAATGAAAACTTTTCAGAAAATAGCCATCCCTGTTTCTTTGGGTATTTTAGGATTATTTATTCTTAATTCATGTTCCGTAGGAATTCCTAAAGGAGCAACGGCTGTGCAGAATTTTAATGCAGATAAATATTTGGGAACATGGTATGAAATAGCCCGTTTCGATTACAAATTCGAGAAAAACATGGATAATGTAACGGCAACCTACTCTAAAAACCCAAACGGAACGATAAAAGTAGACAACAAAGGGTACAACTACGTTAAAAAAGAATGGAAAGAGTCCGTTGGTGAAGCAAGATTCGTTGGAAAAGAAGATGAGGCACGCCTTAAAGTTTCTTTTTTTAAGCCGATCTGGGCAGGATATAATGTGGTAGATATCGACGATAATTATCAGTACGCTTTGGTCATGGGAAACAATCTTGAATATCTGTGGATTCTGTCCCGAACAAAAGAAATCCCTGAAAGCATCCGCCAGAGATTTTTAGAAAAAGCAAAAAATGTAGGTTATAATACAGATAAATTAATCTGGGTTAAACATAATTAATCTGAATTAAAATTTCAGACAAAACCAAATAAAAAATCGCTCCAAAAACGGAGCGATTTTTATTTTAATGAATATGTTTTTCTGCGTGATAAGAACTTCTTACCAAAGGTGAACTTTCAACATGCCTGAAACCTAAACTTCTTGCAAAATCCCCGAATTCACCGAATTCTTCAGGAGTAATGAATTTCTTTACAGGAAGATGTTTTTTTGTCGGCTGCAAATACTGTCCTAAAGTAATTACATCTACATTTGCATTTCTGATGTCTTCAATCGTCTGGAAAACCTCATCTTTAGTTTCTCCCAAACCAAGCATTACACCTGTTTTTGTTCTTCTCTGTCCTGCTTCTTTTAAATATCTTAAAACCTCAAGGCTTCTTTCATATTTTGCCTGAATTCTCACTTCTCTTGTCAGACGTTTTACCGTTTCCATGTTGTGAGAAATTACTTCCGGAGCTACATCTACTAATCGGTCGATGTGTTTTGTGATCCCTTGAAAATCCGGAATCAAAGTTTCCATTGTGGTTCCCGGAGAAATTCTTCTTACAGCATTTACGGTTTCCGCCCAAAGAATAGATCCCATATCTTTCAGATCATCGCGGTCTACAGATGTTAAAACAGCGTGTTTGATCTTCATTAATTTGATGGAACGTGCCACTTTTTCAGGTTCGTCCCAGTTTACATCCATCGGTTTTCCGGTTTTTACCCCGCAAAATCCGCAGCTTCGGGTACAGATATTTCCTAAAATCATGAAAGTAGCTGTTCCTTCTCCCCAACATTCGCCCATATTCGGACAGCTTCCGCTCTGGCAAATGGTATTTAATTTATATTTATCAACCAAAGTTCTCAGTTCTCGGTAGTTTTTTCCGGTAGGAAGTTTTACACGAATCCATTTTGGTTTCTGAACGGTAGTATCCTGAACTAAATTCTCCATTTATTTCTCAAATTGAGGTTCAAAGTTAGTGATTTTTTTATCGAAACAATCAAAGACAGGCATTGATGAAACATATAATTCAGTAATTTTAAACTATAAAATATCTTATGAAAAACACATTCTGCATTCTAGCCCTTATTTTCAGCACATTCTGTTTTGCGCAGAAAGAATTTCAGCCGAAAAATTCAAAGATCAATGAAACTGTTGAGGGTGATCTTGACGGAGATAAAATCCCTGAAAAAGTATTAGTTTATGATATTCCGACCAACAGCGATTCCGGAGATCTTCGCGAAATTCAGATTCTGAAGAAGGTAAATAATAAATGGACTGTTTTGGAAAAATCCCGAAAAGCAATTCTTGGAAGTAACGACGGGGGAATGATGGGCGATCCGTATCAGGGAACCGAAATAAAAAACGGAATTCTGGAAATTAGCCATTACGGCGGAAGCAGCTGGAAATGGGGCGGTACAGACAAGTACAGATTTCAGAACGGTCATTTTGAACTGATAGGCTTTTTCTCTGAAAGTGGAAAACCAGAAGAATATTGGACAACAGTAGACTTTAATCTTTCTACAGGAAAAATCATTTATGAAAAGGAAGTTGTTAACAAAAAAGAATACGGAAATTCGAAGAAAGAAGTTTTCATTAAAAAAGGAATGAAAATCAATCTGCAAAACAGAAATCAGGAAAAAAGAAGAGAAATTCTGATTCCCAAAACAAAGGAAAAGATTTATATCTGATGATATTAAAGTAAAAAAGCACCTCTTTGCAGAAGTGCTTTTTTAATAAACTTGTTTAAACTTTTTTACCACAAAAGAAGCAAAAGATTTAAACACTTTAGTTTCTTAAGTTTAATCATTCAATGAAAAAAAGAGCACATAAAAGATTTTTCTCTTTGCGGACTTTTGAATATTTTACATAAATCCAATAAAGTCTTTTGTCTCTTTTGCGGTTAAATTTAAAGGTTATTTAAAATCTTCAATGGATTTGTTGATCGCATCGATTTGCTTATTGATGCTTGCTGCATTTTGAGGATTCTGTTTCAGAAGTTCCATTTTTTTGGCAAGACCGTCTTTCAGCATTTGGGAGATCATCATTTTAGCCTGAGGATTGTTCCCGATCTGTCCTTTTGCCTGATTCAGCATTTTGGTGATGCTTTCTGTCGCTTTAAGATTATCAGAACTCATAATCCAGTTGTAGCCTTCTTCCGCACTTTTGCCTAGTTCAGGATTCTGGAATTTAATGAAAGGATAAAATGCGGCTACCTGCGCAATATTCGACATTTGAGAAGTAACCTTATTTTTAACGATCACCGGTAAAAGTTTAGATAATAAATTTTCAGGAGCGCCTTCCAGATCAATCTTATCGGCTAAAGTACTTGCTTTTGCGGGATCTATTTCAACAATAGCGCTCACCGAACTTCCTTTCACTGCGTTTGAAACGGCATTTACTCCTTTTTCGAAAACCGGAAGGTATTTTTTATCCTTCGTTTTTGCCAGAGCCGAAATCGCTGCAGCCTGTACTAAAGTTTTAGGATCATTGGAAGCTAATTTTTCTACTTCTGCTCCCATCGCTTTAAATTGCTCAGGATTTGATAAATCCATTAACTGCAACGCTTTTATTCTCGTTCTGAAGAACGGATCTTTAAGAGCGGCTGCCAGTAATTTTGTAGCTGCCGGATTTTTTCCCACCTGATCTTTGATTCCGCTTACTGCAAGATATCTGCTTTTAAATTCTTTTGATCCCGCATACTGCATTGCATATTGCTCCGGTGTTTTGGTATCGGTAATGTCTGCCACCAAAATTCCGTCGGCATTAATATTTACCAGATCTGCATTTTTAGAAACATCAAAATTAAAGGTATTTTTGGCTTCTGCATTTACCCAAACATTGTATCTTTTCGGCTTTCCGTTATCATACACATCGATTGCCAGAGGAAACTGGAACGGCTGATCCTGCGTCTGCTCTATGGTTACGGCAATTTGTTTTTTAACCGGCTCGAACGTGTAAGAATATTTAATTTTAGGATTTCCGTGCCCGAAATACCACTGATTGAAGAACCAATTTAAATCTTTTCCTGAAACTTTTTCAAAAGATAATCTCAACTGATGCGCTTCTGCGTTCTGATATTCATACGTTTTAAGATAGTCATTCATTCCTGCGAAGAAAGCATCATCTCCCAGATAATTTCTCAGCATATGAAGAATTCCGCCTCCTTTCTGGTACGTTACCAAATCAAAAACATCTTCACGGGAATCATAATTGAAGCGGACAAGATCTTTATCAAAATTTCCCGGCGTTGTAAGGTACATATTGACATCTTTCATCTGATGATAATCTGCCTGATCTTTTCCGTATTTGTATTCGTTCCAAAGGTATTCGGAATAATTGGCGAAAGATTCGTTTACCGTAAGATTGCTCCAGCTTTCTGCCGTTACAAGATCCCCGAACCATTGGTGAAACAATTCGTGGGCAATGGTATCTTCCCATGTATTTTCGTCGATGAGCTGTCCCGGTTTCTGTAAAATATCGCTTCCGTGTAACGTTGCCGTTGTATTTTCCATTGCTCCGCTTACGTAATCTCTTCCGGAAATCTGGGCGTATTTCGACCATGGGAAATCGTAGCCTAATTTTTTAGAGAAAAACTCGATCATTTCCGGTGTATTTCCGTAGATCTGTTTTGCATACGGTTCGTATTCTTTCTCAATATAATAATCTACTGCAATATTTCTCCATTTATCCTTCACAATAGCGTACTCTCCCACTCCCATGAAGAAAAGATAGGTGGAATGTCTTTTATCCATCACCCAATGATCGGTTCTTAAACCGTTTGCTTCTTTTTGAGAATCTTTCAGCAATCCGTTGGAAAGGGTTACATATTTATCAGGAACCGTCATGTAAATTTCCTGCGTTGTTTTCTGGTTGGATTTATCGATGGTCGGGAACCAGGCTGAAGAAGATTCCGTTTCACCCTGCGTCCAGATTTGCGTTGGTTTATCCGGATCTGTTCCCTGTGCATTAATGAAATACAGACCTTTTGCATCACTGATGGCTGCACTTCCCTCCTGTTTTACTTCATTCGGACGTGCTGTATATTTGATGTAAACTGTGTAATCCTGACTTTTCTGATAGGTTTTGTCTAAAGTAATTTTTAAAACATCATCTTTATAATCATATTTTAAAGGAGATTTTTTCCCATTGATATCCAACGCTACTTCATGGATCAGCATTCCTTTTGCATCAAGCGTCAGTTCGTTGGTCGGATAGAAAAAAGGTGCGGCTGTAAGCCATTCTTCCCCGTTCATCTGTTCTTTCTGATAATCGAAATTTACTTTTAGCTTCGTGTGTTTCAGCTCCGTTACTTTGGTATGAGTGGCTCTATATACTTTTTCTCTTCCCGAAGTTTCGGTTTGTGCGGCTGCATTTGCGGAAAATAAAATTCCGCCCAGTAAAGCAATCGATAAAATGGCTTTTTTCATTATTTATTTCTTAAATTATTTTTTAGTTAAAATATCAAAAATATCGTTTACCAATGTTTCGTAATCTCCTTTTTTGAACTGTTCTTTGGTTTTGGCAAAAGCTTTTTTCAGCTCGCTTTCCGGATTTTCTTCGTTGATAATTTCTATGGATTCTACGCCTTTCATCTGAAGAATTGCATTTTTCAGTGCTTCAAGATCGGTAGTTTCTTCGGTATTTATTTTTAAATATTTCATTGTTTTATTCTTTTATAAACGTATTTTTTGTTCCTCCCTGAATAATGACAAACTGTTTTTTTGCGGGATAGAAATCTATAACAATTCCTGCCATATCAAATTTAAAGCTTGTCTCGGAAATTGCTTCTAAAGGGAACGCACTTTGTCCGGTTGCCTGAGCCATGAGTTTTTTATCTTCAATAAAAATGGTAATCTTTAACGGAATGCCTTTGCTGGAATAGGTTCCTGTAAACTTCTGAAGATCATTCTCGGAAATTTCATAGGTTTTAAAATTGGGCATTTCGAAATCTTTTCCCATGGCTGTTTCAATCATTTTGATGGAAATGTCATTGGTATCCATTTCAGACTGATTGGTGCTGAAAGCGGTGGCAATTTTCAGATCCGGAAAATAAAATAGTGCGGAACTGAAATTGTCTATTCCTCCTGTATGACCAAATCCCGAATATTTGTCGAAAGGAACCTTAACCAAGCCATATCCGTAATCATCCACAAAAGTTTTCATTTTTTCCAGACTGGATTTCTTAACTAATTTTCCGTTTTCCAGACCAAGAATAAAAGTAAGAAGATCTCGTGGAGTAGAAATGATATTTCCTGCGCCAATCGGAATACTCATATCAGTTTCGGATGAAGCCACATATGTTCCGTTGATGTATTGGTACGCTTTTGCCTGATCTTTCGATGGATCTATTTTTCCTCCAACTTCTGTAAGCGTTAATTTTAAAGGTTTTGTAATTTTATTTTTCAGCAAAACGGCGTACGGTTTTTTGTAAATTTTTTCGAGAATAAAACCGAGCAGAATGTAATTGGAATTGCTGTATTCGTGTTTTGAAGCGGGTTCAAAATCGCTTTTGTATTTTTTTATAATGCTGATTAAGCTGCTTTCTGTCTGAGGTCTGGTGTTGTACTGCCAAAACTCGGCTTCACTGGTCAGATTATGAATTCCTGTTCTGTGCTGTAGTAGATTTTCGATGGAAATTTTTTCAGCATTTGGGATCTCAGGATAAAATTCTGAAAGTTTCTGATCTAAGGAAATCTTTTTTTCCTCTACAGCTTTCATAATCAAAACGGCAGTAAAGGTTTTGCTGATTGATCCGATCCTGTATTGGGTATTAACATTTGCTTTCTGATTTTTTTCTGCATCTGCAAATCCGACAACTTTTACAAATGTAGGACGATCGTTTTCGGCAAAGGCAAAGCTTCCCATTACTTTATGATGTACGAAGAGAGAATCGATATAACCAGCTAATTTCTGCTTTACATTGGTCTGAGAAAATACAATGGCAGAAAAGCTGATCGCCGAAAGAAAAAGTAACTTTTTCAACATACTTTTGAGATTTGCTGAATAAGTAGTGGAAATAGAAATTTTGTTACATTAATATCCTTTCTTGCGTGGATATTCACTATCCAGAATACCGTTATCATTAAGTTTCCAGATAATTTCGTTTTCATCTTCCAAGAGAGTATCTTTTTTAAGATAATCTAAAATGACATTTTTGTTAGCCTGATTTTTAAAAGACAGCAATTCGGTTAAAACTTTTCTCTTACTGTAGCCAAAAGAATCGTTCTTAATTATGGAAATATACTCTTTTTGTAAAAGGTTACTGTAATTTCCTTTATACCAGTGATTAAGATAATTAATAGCCGAAATTTTATGGTTCTTAAATGCCTGAATTTCAATCGGCTTTCTGAAAGTTTCAGGATACAATTTGTATCTTAATGCTTCCTGTAAGAGACTTTCCGAAGAGTTTGAACTAAAAATAATCATACTGTCCAGTTTCTGCAACTTGGAATCTGTGCGAAGATTTTCATTATCTAAAGAATGCAAATAAGCATAATATAAAGGTTCCGCAGGATTCTGATCACCAATAATACAGCCGTCTTGTGTATGAATCTGAGATTTTAAATTTAAAAAATTCAGAAAAATTTTATCTAAAACTTCGGACTTCCGATCCAACAATCCGATAGCCGAATAAACTGCAACAATTCTGTTTTTATTATGGATAAGAGCTAATAATTCTTCATCTGAAGCCAATCTTTTTAATTCTTTGAAATTTTCAAAATTAGCAGATTTTCCTGCACCTTTCCCTATGTATTCCGTCTGATATACATTGGTTTCTGAGATTTGCTTAACAATGCTTCGTAAATGCTCCGGAACACGTAATGTATCAAAAACCACATCTTTGGAATAGTCAAAAACTTCTATGAGTTCCGAATAATCAGCCTTCTTTTCTTTTTTACAACCCAAAAGAAAAACTGCCAGAAACGGTATATATAAAAATCTGGAAAATCTCATTAAATTGCAACAGGCGCTTTAATTCCCGGATGCGGATCATAATTTTCCAGCGTGAAATCTTCAAAATCGAAACTGAAAATATCTTTAATTTCAGGATTCAACTTCATGGAAGGAAGCGGTCTTGGTTCTCTGGAAAGTTGTTTTTTAACCTGCTCAAAATGATTGTTGTAGATATGAACATCTCCAAAACTGTGAACGTAATCCCCTACTTCCAGATCACAAACCTGCGCCACCATCATCAATAATAATGCATAGCTTGCAATGTTAAAGGGAACTCCCAGAAAAACATCGGCACTTCTCTGATACAGCTGAAGCGATAGTTTTCCATCTGCCACGTAAAACTGGAATAATGCGTGACAAGGCGCTAAAGCCATGTTCGGGATTTCAGCAACATTCCATGCAGAAACGATGAGCCTTCTGGAATCCGGATTTTTTTTGATCTGATCGATAACGTCCGTAATCTGATCCACTATTTTCCCATCTGCTCCGTTCCAGCTTCTCCACTGCGCTCCGTAAACGGGTCCAAGATCGCCATTTTCATCTGCCCATTCGTCCCAGATCGAAACTCCGTTGTCCTTTAGATATTTGATGTTCGTATCTCCTTTCAGAAACCAGAGCAGTTCGTAAATAATGGATTTCAAATGCACTTTTTTGGTGGTTACCAAAGGAAAGCCTTCAGACAAATCATATCTTAACTGATAGCCGAAAACACTTCTTGTTCCGGTTCCGGTTCTGTCGGTTTTATCGGTTCCGTTGTCTAAAATATGTTGTAAAAGGTCTAGGTAATTTTGCATTTCGAAGGATTATTTTGAGTGTCAAATTTAGAAAAATCTTAATGATTTTCTGCTATCATAAGTTAGGAAAAAAGCAGTAATGAATGTAAACAGATTTTATGATTCAAAGAAATTTCACTTTACTTCTACAATCTTCTGAGTGATATTATTCACAGAAAAACTCTGGTTTTCAGTTAATCCGTGCATTGCTTTTGCCAAAGGCGATTCTGCAGAAACCGTCATTATTTTCTGTTCGTCTACCATTATTTCTCCCGCCGATGCTGAAATGTAGAAAAGACCTTTATCTGTTTTTACCAAAGCTCCATTTTGTACTTTTGATGATGGATCTGATGATATTTTCTGCACAATAGATTGCTGGTTTAACGATTCGTTCAGTTGCCTTTGCAGATTATTGATTTCCTGCTGAAGCATTTCGCGTCCGGTCTCATATTTATCGCCCATTGAGCTTTTGGTATCGTTGTTCGAAGCGCGCGTTTCTTCAATCAGTTTTTCAAGTTTCTGAATTTTTTCAGCAATTCTGCTTTTTACCGCTTCTAATATTTTTGATTTTTCCATCTACAGAATTTCAGTTTAATATTTTCTCCTCCAATTTACCGTAAAGGCAGTATGTACGTTGGTTTTGATTTCAGATATACTTATTTAAAATAAATCTCCACTTTAAAAGCGGAGATTTAATGAATTTATTTTTCAAAAACTGCGTAATCTCCGGGTTTGAAATTAAAATCTTTTCCGCTGTTAAAGTCGCGTTTTGTCTTTTCAAAAACATTTTTAAAGCTTCCTGAAAGATGTTCGTCTTCAATAGAGAAGTTTACAGGATCTTTGGACATATTGAGAACAACTAAAACTTCATTGTTTCCGTTTTTCCTTATATATGCTAAAATTTTGTCGTTAGCGGTTGTGTTGAGAAGATACGTGGTAACATTGGAATCGCCTCCTCTTAGTGCCGGATTAGAAGATTTTAAGTTGAGGAGTATCTTATAAAAATCTGCGTTCTGATACACATTGCTCCATTTGATGACATCTTTTTCAAAAAATTCCAGGCGTTTCATGTTGGGTAATTCCTGACCTGAATATAACAACGGAACGCCATTCCATGTTGCAGAGAATACAGCCATCGGTTTTGTGATCACTCCATATTTTTCATATTCTGTTCCGTTCCATGAGTTTTCATCGTGATTGGTTGTGAACCAAGCCCTCATTGAACTGTCTCCAATCGCAGAGTATTTTCTCAGAAGATCCGTAAGTTCTGAAAGCGGTTCATTTTTTTTGTAATAATCGGCAGATTTGTGCATCCATTTCCACGAGTAGCTTGCATCAAAAACTTTTCCGTATTCCGGACTTTCGAGTTCATCGAATTCTCCAAGCCAGAAAAGTGGTTTTACTTTTTCCACTTCAGGACGCGCCTGCTGCCAGAAATCGACTTCAACCCAGGAAGCAAGATCGCAACGGAATCCGTCGATATTGGTTTCTTTTACCCAGTATTTCATGGCATCTATCATTGCCAGACGCATTTCCGGATTTTTATAGTCGAGTTCGATGATATCATCCATTCCGGAAGCGATATGAAATTTTCCGTCCGGATCTTTTAAATAGAAATCGGGATGGGTTTTTGTCCAGATATGATCCCAACCGGTATGGTTTGCAACCCAGTCGATAATCACTTTAAAGCCTAATCTGTGTGCTTCATTCACCATGTGTTTGAAATCATTCAGAGTGCCGAATTCGGGATTGATGGAGGTGTAATCTGAAGCGGCATAAGGACTTCCCAGACTTCCTTTTTTATTTTGCTGTGCAATCGGAGTGATTGGCATGAACCAGAGTGTTTTTACTCCCATTGATTTGAGTCTCGGCATTTCTTTTTCGAATGCTCTGAAGGTTCCTTCTTTTGTATATTGTCTTACGTTTACTTCGTAAATGTTTGTGGTGTGTTTCCAGTCTTTAGGTAAATCCGTCATGTTTTTTACAGCTTTTTGAGAGGTGCAGGAAAGAATTCCCAGACCTGTTACAGCGATTAAAATTAACTTTTTCATTAATTCTCTTTTAACAAAAATAGGGATTGTGATCGGAAAAACAGAACCCTGAACATTGAATTTTAAAAGGAAGGCAAAATTATATTATGCAGTAAATTGTATTCTGACCTGTTTTGTACAAATGTCTGAAACCTTAGCCGCGATTGAGCGGCATGTCTGAGCTCTTTTGTATTTCTGCGGCGGCTTCGCCGCCGCAGAAATACAAAAAGCGAGTAGCGAAAGCGCGAAACAGCTCCTGATTACAGTACAGAATAAAAAAGCCCCAAACTTACGTTCAGGGCTGTATATTTTAGAATTTCCTTCGGATTATCTTTCATCATCGTTGTCGTCTTCATCATCGAAAGCATCGTCGTTGTAGTCTTCTTCTTCCTCATCATCAAAAGCATCATCATCTTCGTCTGCAAAGTTTCCGGTAGCTCCGAAGTCATCAAAACCAAAATCATCTTCCATTAATGGCATTGCCGATTTCTTTTTAGATCCTCCCGCACTTCCGTTTTTGCTTGGTGCTTTCAAAGGAACGTTTCCGAATCTGTATACTGTAATCGGGTAATTAACGCCTTTTGTTTCTTCGATAACCTCTACCAATTCACAGAAAAATTCCCAAAGATCAAGAAGTCCGTACTGGAACTGAGCTTTATCTCCTGCATTTTCGAATGCCTCATCGATGTACACATCCGACATAATTTCTCCGTCGCCATCGTCACTCATATCTTCTAGCGGAACGCTTTTTACAATTGTTCCGTCTTCTTCAAGCAGATTAAAAGTGGAAAGCTCGTCTCCCTGCAAGCTGAATGCACTCTTAATGCCTAAATGTAAGTTCCAAAGCGTCTGTTTCCCTTTTACTTCGATATCCCGGAAAATATCTTCTTTTGCATCTAATATTACGCGGATTTTATAAACCATCAGTTTTTAAATTACTTTTTTTGCCGTTGTTATTATGATAAATCTCTGTTGCAAATATAAAATAAATGAGATGTGACAAAAAAATATTTCATCATTTTTTAAAATATTTTTTTTTCATACATTTTGCAAAAATTATTTACTTTTTTCCAGCATGAAACTGAATTTCGTACCTTCCAGATAAACGCTTTCCACGGTGATGTTTTCGTTGTGCGCTTCAAGGATATGCTTTACAATGGCAAGACCAAGCCCGGAACCTCCTTCCCTTCTGCTTCTGCTGGTTTCCACACGGTAAAATCTTTCAAAAATTCTTGGCAGACTTTCGGATTTGATGCCCATCCCGTTGTCTATGACCTCAATTAAGACTTTATTTTTAAGAACGCTGGTTTTTACGACTACTTTTGCTTCCTGTCTGTTGGCATAATGAATCGCGTTTGAAATTAAATTAATAAAGACCTGTGAGATCTTCTGCTTGTCTGCTTCCACAAAAATCTGTGGCTGCAAAGTCTGGATCTGCAGACTTGCGTTATGTTTTTCTGCTTCGAGATCAAGAAGATCAAAAATTTCTTTAATTAATAGATTGACATCAAATTTGGAAACGGTAAGGTTAATTTCGCCGGCTTCAAGCCTGTTGATCATATCAAGATCCGTTACAATGGCAATTAAACGTTCCACCGATTTATCTATTCTTTCCAGATATTTATCGCGGATGGTAAGATTATCCACTCCGCCGTCGCGCAGTGTTTCCACATATCCCTGAATGGAAAAAAGAGGAGTTTTCAGTTCGTGGGAAACGTTTCCGATGTATTCTTTACGGTAACTTTCCATTTCTTTCATCATATCCAGCTCTGTGATTTTTCTCTGATTGAGGTCTGAAAATCTTTCACCCAGTTCTTTAATGGTGATATTTTCATCATCATCATGCACAATTTCCTGCGGCAAAAGCTGTGAAAGACCACGAACCTGCTTTTTACCGTAATAATTGAACAACAGTTCTAAAACGATATAATTGATGATAAAAATCAGGACAAGACAAATAATCAGTCCTATTTTAAAGAATGGTGTACTGTAATAGATATCCTTTAGTGAATCGAAAATGATTACTAAAAGAAACATCACCAATGTCAGAAGACAAGAGGCGACGAGGGTAAGTCTGTAAAATTTCAATTTTACAAAATTTTAATGGTTGATGTAAAGGTAAGAAATTGAAATTGAGTATTAAACAATAAGTTTATACCCAATTCCTTTTAATGTCTGAATCGTGTTGATTCCCAGTTTTTCTCTCAGTCTTCTGATGTGAACGTCGATGGTTCTTTCTCCCACGATTACGTCATTTCCCCAGACTTTTTCCAGAATTTCTTCTCTTTTGAAAACTTTTTCCGTATTGGAAGCCAATAAATACAAAAGATCGAATTCTTTTTTAGGAAGCAGAAACTGCTGTCCGTTTTTAGAAACCCTGAAGTTGTCTTTATCAATAATTAAATCTCCGATTTCGATTAATTTAGAATTATCAGATACCTGAGAAGTTAACTGCAATAAAGCGTTTACTTTAGAGATCAGAATTTTCGGTTTGATTAATTTAACAATGTAGTCGTTTGCACCTGCCTGAAAACCGGCCAATTGTGAAAACTCTTCGCTTCTTGCGGAAAGAAAAACAATTAATGTTTTTTGCAGTTCTTTAATTTTTCTAAGTTCCTGGCAAGTTTCGATACCGTCTTTTTCGGGCATCATGACATCCAATAAAATCAGATCCGGAACAATTTCCTTTGCTTTGTCGACACCTTCATTTCCATTAGTGGCTGTATAAATGTCGTAGCCTTCCTTTTCCAAGTTGTAAGACAGAATCTCTAAAATATCCAGTTCGTCGTCGATTAAGAGGATTTTCTTTTGGTTCATTTTTAATTTTTACGAGTCAAAGTTAATAATATTTTAATCACTGTTTAACAAAACGGGTATCGTTCACATAAAGTTAACAATTATATTCTTTTCTTAATGTTTAGTTAAGAAAAAATTAAATTTCCCTAAACCATTTACCCCATCAATTCTTTATTCCTTTGCACCGAAAGAATATAGTAAAAAAGAAATGAATTTTAGAAAACTGAGTATCGCAGTTTTGTTTTTAACAACATCGGGAACTGTACTTTACGCTCAAGAGACCAAAAACGACACCGTAAAGAAAGAAAAGAAAATCGAAGGTGTAGTTATTCAAGGAAGCAGCAGTAAGAAAACTGAAACCGCGGTGATGATTGAGCAAAAAAAAGCGATTGTTCAAAAACAAGCAGTAAGTGCCGAAGAAATCTCCAGAAAAGGAATTTCCAACGTAGAGCAAGGTCTTACCAAAGTTACAGGGATTACAACTGTAGAGGGGCGTGGTCTTTTTGTACGAGGTCTGGAAGAGAGATACAACTATCTATTGATAAACGGACTTGGATCTCCCTCTAACAATCCTTTCCAAAAAATTATTGCCTTGAAACAATTCCCAACGGATGTTGTGGGCAAACTGAACATCTATAAGACTTTCAACTCGAATCTTTACGGAGATTTTGCGGGAGCCACTTTCGATATTGAAACACTAACGATTGACAAGGCTTTTTCTAAAATAGAATTTAGTGTTGGAGTAAATACGCTAAGTACTTTCAGAGATAACTTTAAAGTAGCTGAAGGAGCTAAAGGAATTGAGGCTTATCTTGGACTTAATTCTAGAGACAGAAGGCTTCCTAGCGAAATAAGAGACTACAGACCAAATACTTATAATTTTTCCAAAGAGCAATCTCAGAATTCTTTTAAGGATTCATGGAATGTGGATAATATCAAAACTTTACCTAATACAAACATCAGTTTTACGACGGTTCAAAAAATGAAGGTCGGAGAAACAGGAAATATAGGAGTTTTATTATCTCTGAATCAGGGATCAAAATATACGTACAGAGAAGGTGACAATAATCAGTTCAGAGATAACGGACAGGTTGTGGAACTTAGCAATCTTTTAAGAAAAAAGAGCTATGTATATGAGCTTGAGTCTTCTGCATTGTTTGGAGTAGGATATAAAAATAAAGGAACAAATGTTAATTTAAATGCTATTTATCTTCAGAATTCCTCGAACATTATTGAAGATTTCACTGGATATAAAAACTTCAGTGTTGAAGACAACCGTTTCTTCAGAACCAATCAGCAGGATATTTCAAAATTCTTAGATTTGCAGCTTACGGCATCACAGAAGCTTGGAGAACGCCATTTATTCAAAGCCGGAGGTAGCTATGTAATGAACAACTACAGCCAGCCGGACAGAAAAATCTTTGAACTTACTTTACCTAATGATTACAGCAATGCTGTATTTTCCTATGGAGGAAACAATCTCATCAGACAGTATCTTGATGTAAATGGAAAATTTTATGCTTCAGGTTTTGGAGAATATTCTGTATTTCTTGGACAGAAGGGAGATCGTAAGGACTATCCGCTTCAGCTTACAGTAGGATACAACGGGTTTTCTGATATCAGAAAAAATTCTTACCGTTTTATCTTCGGAACTCCGAAAGGGGTAAACAATCCTATTTATATTGATGTGGATAATATTCAGTCTACATTGAATAACTCCATCATCAACGACAAGCTCTTTT
Source organism: Chryseobacterium urinae (assembly GCF_030518295.1). Lineage (NCBI taxonomy): Bacteria > Pseudomonadati > Bacteroidota > Flavobacteriia > Flavobacteriales > Weeksellaceae > Chryseobacterium > Chryseobacterium urinae. The sequence goes on from NZ_JAULSJ010000040.1 coordinate 22,640, forward strand.
ACAAGGAAGATACAGATGCATATTCTTATCTTTCTAACATTTACCAGTTTGTAAATGCGGGTTATCTTAATTTCGATTACAAACCGAGCGATAGTTGGGATATCTTAGTAGGCGGTAGAGTGGAAAATGACATGAGAATCATCCGTTACAGCAAACCAGGAAATTCTACCAGATTAAATCTTACTACAAACAAAAATTATATTCTCCCGTCTCTTTCCATTAAAAAGGCAATTGATAATAAAAATAACATCAGATTATCAGTAAGCAAAACAATTACAAGACCTATACTTATTGAGACAATGCCTATTGAATACATCAATCCGGATAATACCACTGTAAGAGGTAACGAGAATATTGTAAACAGCGAAAACTACAATATCGACCTGAAATGGGAATACTATCCTACCAACAAGGAAATGTTTGCGATCAATGCTTTTGCCAAAAGAATTGATAATGCTATTGAAAAATCCATTGCTCCCTCAGGAAATGCAAGTGGTGTTGTTATCACATTCTACAATGCACAAAAAGCTACAATAGCAGGAGTTGAACTGGAAGGTATTATCAGCTTGGGAAGAATCTCAGATGCTTTGGAAAAATTTACATTAGGAACCAACGCTACTTTTATGTACTCTGATGTAAAGAGAAGTGAAGACCAGCTAAAAACAGAAAGACCTAATATACCGGGATTTACAGACGATCAGCTTCACAAAAGAGGATTGCAAGGTGCGGCTCCGTACACCATCAATGCAGACTTGAAGTATGAGTACAAAAACTCCAAAAATCTCAGCAGCACATTGTCTTTAGTATATAACGTTTCCGGATCAAAAATATATGCTGTCGGAGGTTCCGGTACAGACAATTACTATGAAAAACCATTTAATCAGTTAGATTTTGTTTATCAGAACCAGATCGACAAAAACTGGAACATCAAATTCAGAGTACAAAATATTCTGAACAGCAAATATAGAGTAGAACTTGGAGACAACAGCTACTACCCTGTCAATACAAAAGACAACTACACACTTAACAATTATTTCAACGGAACCAACTTCAATTTTACCGTTGGCTACACATTCTAAAAAATTATTAAAAATTAAATCTTAGTATAAAATGAAAAAGAATCTTTTAACTTTACTTTCTTTAACTCTTGCATTGAGTTTCTCGGTATCTTCTTGTACCATTGATATTAATGATGGAGATAATGGCAGCACAACAGTAACTCCGGGCACAACAGAGAGTGTACTGAGCGGCAGCGGAACGCTTTCCGGAACAATTACTAAAGATATTCTTATTAAAAAAGGCACATATATTTTAGACGGAATCGTAAAGGTGACCAACGGAGCTACTATCACTATTGAAGCAGGTGCCATTTTCAACGCAGTAACTACAAAATCAAGCAGCTTGGTTATCTTACAGGATGGAAAAATAAATGCTGTAGGAACGGCTTCAGAACCTATTGTATTTACTACCACAAACAAACAGCCGGGAGACTGGGGCGGAATTACCATTTATGGAAACGCTCCTATAAAAGCTGTAAATGGTCTTTCACAAGCTCTTTCTGAAGATGGAAACAGTGTTTATTACGGTGGTAATGATGCTAATTCCAACTCGGGAACAATGAAGTTTGTTCGTGTAGAATATGGAGGAAAGAAAATAAATGACGGCACTTCCGAAACCAATTCTATGACGTTCTATGCAGTAGGAGCAGGAACAACTCTTGAAAACCTTGTTTCTTATAAAGGAACAGACGACGGATATGAATTCTTTGGAGGAACTGTAAGTGCTAAAAATCTTGTTTCTTACGGAAATTATGATGACTCTTTCGACTGGCAGGATGCGTGGAGCGGACAAAACAATACCAACTGGTATGCTTTCCAGACAGGAACAGGAAACTTCGGAATGGAAGTGGAAGCCTCTGCAAACGTAGACAATACAGCACCGAAAATATCTAACATTACATTAATAAGAGACAATAATACCAACCCTGAAGTAGCAGGTTCTGTGGAAATTTCAGCAATTCAGTTCAAGAGACAAGGAACAGGAATTTTTTCGAACGTTTACATCAGCGGATACAAAAATACAGGTGGAAAAAATGCTTATGCAGTTCTTATTCAGGATGATGCTACAAATACCAATCAGGTAAATGCAAACCCTAGTAAGGTTACCGTATCTCCAATTAATTATTTAAATTCTGATAACGCAGGTGTTTGGGGATATGCACAGACAAACGGCGGAAAAACTTTCACTAACTCAACTGCGGTTACGAAGGTTTCTTTAACTCCGGGAGCTTGGGCTATGGTAGATGGAGTGAACCTTTTGGCTGCATTACAATAAAAAAGTATTTTTCTTCATATTTAATTCAAAAAGCGGCATCGGAAAGATTTTTCCGATGCCGTTTTCGTGAATACATTCAATTTTATATTCATTAAAATACAATTGGGAAAATAAGAAGAAAAATGGTAATTTGGTCTTTTCAAATAAAGATCTCAAAATAATCTGTTTGAAGAAGTAAAATTTAAAAACATTATGAAAAACCGCTTTCAGCATATTTTAGCAGCTCTTATTATCAGTACATCGCTTGTTGTTCATTCCTGCAGTAAGGAAGATGAAGATGTAGCCACCATTCCGGTGGTAGGAATTGCAAAAGATCCAAGTAATTTCAAAGGGGAAGTTACAAGTGGACAGGTTGTAACACTGGATGCCACAAAAGTATATGTACTTAATGGTGCTGTTACTGTAAAAAACGGAGGAAAACTTGTTATTCCGGCAGGAACGAGAATTGTTGCAACAGCGGGTGCAGCTTCTTATGTTTTGGTAGAACAAGGCGGACAATTATTTGCGAACGGAACCTTTAATTCTCCTGTTTCCTTCAGATCTTCCACAGAGACTTCAGGAAGTTGGGGCGGCGTTGTTATCTGCGGAAAAGCACCTGTAAATACCGGTACAACCAACGCTTCGGAAATTTTAAATTCCGCTTATGGGGGAACTTCGGCAACAGATAATTCCGGTTCTCTGACGTATGTGAAAATTGAAAACGCGGGAGTGAGTTTTTCAACCAATGTAAAATTCAACGGACTTTCTCTTTTTGGGGTAGGAAGCGATACAAAAGTAGAAAATATTGCTCTGATTAATAGCGCAGAAGACGGAATCCAGATGTATGGAGGAACGGTAAATCTTTCCAACATCGTCTCCATAGGAAACGAAGATGATGCTTTTGTATGGACAGACGGATGGATCGGAACGGCTACCAATATTTTCACTAAAAGAAAAACAAACGGTTCTGGGAATGCCGCAATAAAAGGACTTAACAATGCTTCGAATCCTGCTGCAACTCCAGTTTCCAGCCCTACTGTTAAAAATGTGACGCTTTTAGGCGGAACTTCGGGAGAATCCAAAGCCATCAGATTATATTCCGGAACGTATGCTAGTTTTGAAAATGTAGTGGTTTCTAACTGGACCAACGGATTTTCTATTGAAAGTGATCCGACTGTAAATTATATTAACGGACAAAGTAAAATTAAAGATGCCTTTTTTGATACGAACGTTACGAATAAAGTAACCGCGACTTCCACTTCCGGCTCTACAGTAACGCTTTTAAGCAATACCTACAACGAGAAAACAGATGCAATCGGAGCAGGAAATAAGCTCGGAAATCCGGCTTGGGCAATCGGTTGGTCTTCTTTACAGTAAAAATTAATTGTATAACATAAAACAATCGGCTTCAGATAAATCTGAAGCCGATGCTGTTTCAATAAAGGACTGAAATAAATCTAATCCTTCAATATTGTTTCAACTAAGAATATTCAAATTTTCTTACTGCTTCCAGCGTCATATCAATTTCTTTATCTTTAATCGCATCACTGATGAAATACGTTTCATAACCGCTTGGCGGAAGATAAACTCCGTTTTGCAGCATCTGATGGAAGAAATTATTGAACAATGCATGATTGGCTTCCTGGGCTTCATCAAAATTAGAAACCCTGTTAATATGGAAGAATACAGACATCATAGATCCTTTTCTGTTGATTTTGTGGGCAATTCCTTTTTCGCTTAAAATTTTGCCGATTTCAAAATCCAAAGTTTCCGTAGTTTTTGCCAGTCTGTTGAAGAATTCCGGATCATTTTTTATCAACTGTAAAGTTTTCAGTCCGGCTCTCATGGCTAAAGGATTTCCGCTTAATGTTCCTGCCTGATAAACGCCTCCTTTTGGAGCCAGATGATCCATAATTTCGTTTCTTCCTGCAAAAGCACCTACCGGAAGTCCGCCTCCGATCACTTTTCCGTATGTTACCAAATCTGCTTTTACATTGTACAGTTCCTGAGCTCCTCCAAAAGCTAATCTGAAACCGGTCATCACCTCATCAAAAATTAATAAAGCTCCGTTTTCGTCGCAGATTGTTCTTAATTTCTGAAGAAATTCATTTTCCGGCAGAACACAACCCATATTTCCGGCAACCGGCTCAATAATGACCGCTGCAATTTCGCCTTGATTATGTCTGAAAAGATCTTCAACCTGTTCAAAATCATTATATCTTGCCAGTAAAGTATCTTTTGCTGTTCCAGCCGTTACGCCCGGAGAATTCGGATTTCCGAAAGTCGCTGCACCACTACCCGCTTTTATCAGAAATGAATCTGAATGACCGTGATAGCAGCCTTCAAATTTTATAAACTTATCTCTTCCTGTAAAGCCTCTCGCCAATCTGATCGCGCTCATACAGGCTTCCGTACCCGAAGAAACCATTCTGATCTGATCTACATTCGGAACGTTTTCTGTAATGAATTTTGCGATTTCCGTTTCCAGTTCTGTGGGTGCTCCGAAAGAGAATCCTTTCTCTGCCTGAATTTTCAGTTCTTCCAAAACTTCGGGATGCGTATGTCCTAAAATGGCAGGTCCCCACGAATTGATGTAATCGATGTAGGTGTTATCATCCGCATCCATAAGATAGGCTCCTTTTGCAGATTTCATAAAAACAGGCACTCCTCCTACAGATTTGAATGCTCTCACCGGAGAATTTACGCCTCCCGGAATGTATTTGTAAGCTTCTTCGAATAAAGCTGAACTTCTTTGGTATTTCATATGTAGTTGTTGGTTAACAGTTTATAGCTGTTAGTTTTAACCATCAACCAACAACTATAAACCGTCAACGAAAATTAGTTTCTGGGTTTTTTATCAATCAAATAAATTACTTGTCCGGCGGAAGGTTTCTGTCCTTCATCCATTCTGTTTTTAGCGTATAATTTATTTAATTTAATTCCGAATTTCTGGGCGATATCATGCATATTTTCGCCAGCTTCGGCTTTGTAGGTTGCAGTATTTCCGTCTGAGTTTTTAGATTCAAGGAAAACAATTTCATTTTTCTTCAGAACATCACTTTCGAGTTCATTCCATTTCATGAGTTTGCTTTCACTGATCTTGAATTTTTTAGCAATGAATTCTACGTTGGTATCTTCAGGAATGATGATGTATTTTAATCCGTCATTCGGATGACTTTTAATTAAAATGGTATTAAGAATTTCCGCTTTTGTTTTAATTCTTTCCACTCTTTTCTGTTGCTGAGCGTAAGAAGTCTGTTTGTAAGGAACCTCAACGGTTACAGGTTCTTTTACTTTTCTGGTATATTTTTCTGGTTCCAGCTGAGCCATGAAAGTTCTGTCGTCTTTCAGATCCGGATACAATTTCAGAACGGCGTATAAAGCCTCTTTTGAGTTGGTATTGTCGAATTCGTACAATTTATACCTTTCAATTTTTCCGATTAATATTGAAGCGTAGCGGGGATTTGTTGCATAACCTGCTTTTTTAAGACCTATTGCCCACGCTTTATAATCTTTCATATCTAAATTGAAAAGATTGGCGTAATATTTCCTAGTCGATAAAAAGATGGAATGATCTTCATACGACTGCCTCGGATCGTCGTAAACCCGGAAACATTCGTTTGGAGCATCATCGGTGTGCTTCATGGTTTTTCCGGTCCAGTCTTCCTTACATTTAATCCCGAAATGGTTTTTCCCTTCCAGAGCCAATCGGCTTTGTCCGCCTCCTGTTTCCAAAAGTCCCTGTGCAAGCGTGATAGAAGCGGGAATTTTATATTTTTCCATTTCTTCCACTGCATATTTTGCAAATTTCTGGATGTACTGATCTTCGGTTGCCCAGGTCTGAGCTGAGAATTTTGATAAAACTAAAAGGCTTACGATGGTGAAAAGTCTTTTCATGTTTTTCAATTTAAATTATATAATTAAATTTCTGTTCTGTTTTTCTAAAAGCAAATTGGCTCCTTCAATCCCCTGCAAACCGCCGGTGTGGAAGCACAAAATTTTGCTGTTCTCAGGAAAATAATCTTCATCTATTAATTCGAAAATTTTCTGCATCATCTTTCCTGTATAGACCGGCTCCAGCGGAATTACGTATTTCTCTTTAAAATCATTAATAAAACGGACATTTTCGTCCTTTATTTTGCCATAACCTCCAAAACCTGAATCTATTAGATCAAAATTTTTCTTAGAAGTTAGTTCAACGATTTTATTTTCCAGCGAATCATCGTCAACCGCTTTAAAACCTATAACTTTCTGATTTTCTTCACTGAATTTTAAAATTCCGGCAACCGTTCCTCCTGTTCCGACTGCGGTGCAAAGATAATCAAAATCTTTTGTATCGTCATTCAGCATCATTTTTACGCCTTCTACAGCGGCTTCATTGGTTCCTCCTTCCGGTACGACGAGCGCTTCCGGAAATTCTTTTTGTAAAAATTCAGTCAGTTTTTCTTTGTGGCGATATTCTTCCCTCGTTACAAACTTCAGATTCATTCCGTTTCTTCTGGCAAAAAGTAAAGTCGGATTGTCGCGCCATTTGTCTTTCAGCTCCTCTCCTCTTATAATCCCTAAAGTCGGAATATCTGCTAAATTTCCAACCGCTGAAACGGCAGAAATATGATTTGAAAATGCACCTCCAAAAGTAATGATGTAAGGTTTTTCAGGATTTCCGGAGAGATAATTATTAATATTAAAAAAAAGCTTCCAGTATTTATTTCCTGAAATCTGAGGATGAATTAAATCTTCTCTTTTCATAAAAAGTTTTACCTTTTTATCAATGGGAATTTCCTGAATCGGGATTTTTTCGGATGGAATATTTAATACCATTTAGGCTGAATCTATTTTACAAAAATAGTGTTTTTTAGATGTTTAATTTTGGTTTGAAAAGGTGAGGTTTATCATTGAAGGTAAGGATGGGTTAATTTTATTTTTACATATTTAACCACCCCGTCAAAAATCCTTTCGAATTTTCGCCACCCCTCCAGAGGAGGGGAATTTTGTGACGTGTTATTGGAAATCTAATCTCTGATAACTATTTTCTAATTTTAAAGGTATTGTCTGAAACTCCAGAATTTTCTTTTCCTGAGATAGTTCAAATTATGTTCGTTGGAATAAGCTTCTCTTTCAAAAGAAATTCTTTTATAAGCCTGATAACTGTTCTTCAGTTTAAAAAACCAGTAATAATATTCGATTACATAAAAAATATAGAAGAAAATGATGAGCATTTCCAACTGTTGTCTTAAATGTATTTTTTCATGATTAATCAATATTTTATTTTTCTTATCTTCGGGATTCCTAATGAAGATAAAAGGGAACAGAGCAATGCCGTTGATTTTTAATTTTTTTAAAGGCTTTTGGCATATAATTATCATACTAACAAATATAAAGTTTTTTGACTTAGAGATTTAACCTATGGCACTTTTTGACATCAAAGAAGGTGAAGACTTTTACTACAACGAGCAGGGTTATAAAGTTTTTACGGAAAAGTTTCATCTGAAGAGAGGACATTGCTGTAAAAGTGGCTGTAGACATTGTCCTTACGGATACGATAAAAAGACCGATACATTTATTAAAAACGATAAAAAAAATAAATAAAATGAAGCGATATATCTTCTTACTGTTGGCTTCGGCTACTTTGGGTTTAACGTCTTGCAGTCCTTTCAACGTACGTTCTGACTATGCGGACACAGCAAATTTTAATTCATACAAAACTTATAAATTAAGAATTGATGATTTAAAACTGAATGATATTGATAAAGACAGAGTTTTGAATGAACTGTCGAGACAGCTTCAAAGCAAAGGTCTTCAATCCGGAGAAAATCCTGATTTAATTGTAAATGTAAAAGCCAACCATAAAAAAGTAACGGACGTTACCACCACTTCACCTTACGGAGCATGGGGTTGGGGCGGACCTTTCGGATGGGGAATCGGCATGAACAGAACATGGACGAGCAATTATAATGAAGGGGCAATTATTGTGGATCTGGTAGATGCTAAAACCAATAAACTGGTTTGGCAGGGAATCGGAAGCGGAATTTCTGTTGACAGACCTAAAGCGAAACAAAAGCAAATTCCTGAGATCATGGCGGAAATCATGAAGAATTATCCTCCGATGAAATAAGATATAAATCAATCAAATATATAAGAAAGTCAATGCAGTAATTGCATTGACTTTTTTATTGAATTAATGATGTCTGGTTCCTTTATGATGATAGCCGACATTTTGGGGATGAGCTTCATAATTTTTCTGAATTCTATCATTCTGGAAATTCCGGTTTACAGATTTTTCTGAAATTTCAGGGGTTTTGAGGTGGACTTCTTTTCCGTTTTTGTACATTTTACCATCTGTGGTTAAATAAGTTTCATCCTTCTGATAGACTTTGCCGTCTTCTCCTGTGAAAATTTCAGATTCATTCTTTGAGTTTTTCATCTTTCGGCTAAGATAAACCAAAGTACCGCCGGTAATTAATGCCAGTGCAATTTTTATTTTGTGATTCATAATGGTGATTTTCCAGAATAAGACAAAATATCTGCCAAATGTAATTTTAATACATTCTAAATTTTTATTTTCAATATTACTTAAAACCATTCAAAATCATCTCATTTTCAATAAAAAAACAAAGTTTAAGCTTGCATACCATTCTATGCATAATTAAATTTAACAATTCCGTAATTTTTTATTGATAAATTTATAGTAATCTTAAAGTCTAAAATCTTGACATGAAAAAACATTTACTAATGGTTGTATTTGCTTGTGTTTTAGCAAATGCTCAGGCTCCTTCGGGATACTACAACTCTGCTAACGGACTTTCCGGAGCTTCATTAAAAACGGCATTAAGCACTATTATCACGAATGGGCATCTGGACAAAGGCTACAACGGACTCTGGACGGCGTACAAAACAACTGACATCGACAAGAATTATGAGAATGACGGTTCTATTCTGGATATTTATTCGGAAAAACCTGTGGGTGCAGATCCTTACAAATTTACACCGGTTACCAACCAATGCGGAACGTATTCGGTGGAAGGAAACTGTTATAACCGTGAACATATTATTCCTCAGAGCTTTTTTAATGAAGCTTCTCCTATGGTTTCAGATATCCATTTTATCAGAGCTACGGACGGAAAAGTAAACGGAATGCGTTCCAATTATCCTTTCGGAAAGGTGGGAACTGCAACGTTTACTTCAAAAAACGGTTCTAAGCTTGGAAATTCTGTTTCTTCAGGTTTCTCGGGAACAGTGTTCGAGCCTATTGATGAATTTAAAGGCGATGTAGCAAGAATGGTATTTTATTTTGTTACGAGATACCAAAGCAAACTCTCCACGTTTACATCCGGAAATATTTTGGGCAGTTCTGCTTTTCCGGGTTTACAGACCTGGGAACTGAATGTTTTATTGGCTTGGCATAATCAGGATCCGGTTTCTCAGGCGGAAATTAACAGAAACAATGCTTCTTATACTTATCAGGGAAACAGAAATCCTTTTATTGATAATCCTAACTACGTGACCCAAATCTGGGGCTCCGCTTCTGGTTCCGGAGGTACATCTACTCCACCAAGTTCGTCAAGCTGTGCCAACGAAACATTTGAGACCATTCCTTCTGAAAGTTCGGCTTCTTATTTAACAAGAACATGGACAAATAATGGTATTACGTGGACAGCAACAGATTCCAGAACAGATCAGACAATCTCCACCAAAGCAATCACTATTAGAGATGGCGCATTAACATCAAGCAGTTCAGCGAATGGAATCGGATCTTTGACGATAACTACCCAACTTAAATTTACAGGTTCTAATGACACCTTCACTGTTAAAGTAAACGGAACATCGGTAGGAACCGTACCTTACAATACCTCTGCAACAACAACCACTATCAGTAATATTAATGTTTCGGGGAACGTCGTTATAACTTTAGAAAACAATTCTACCACCAACAGAGTTGCTTTTGATAATCTGAGCTGGACATGCTATTCTGGAACGGCAAGACAGGCTCCAAGTATTTCTTCCGAATTAATTTCAGATCAGAATACGTTACAGATTTCGCCTAATCCTGTTTCCAACAATGAAATTTTTGTAAAAGGGGAAACGCAGAATATTAAGAAAGCGGAGATTTACAATCTTCACGGAAAAGTAATGCAGACCATTGATCAGCCTTTTAAAAACAGTAAAAACTCAATTAAAATTAAAAATCTCGAGCAGGGAATTTATATTTTAAAGTTAGATGCTTCTTCTTTAAAATTTATTGTGAAATAAAATTTAGCTTAATAAATAACAAAAGCCTTCTCTCAATTGAAAGAAGGCTTTTATTTTTAAATTAATAAGAAATTACTGTCCCATCAAATCTCTCATTCTCTCCTGCATCAGTTGCGGGTCTTTCATAGCGTCCCATCCAAGGGTAGAGATCATGACAACAACGTAAACTACATATAAAATACTTAATACAATTCCGATGATTGCCATTATTTTTCCGGCATTCAATTGTCCGTAGTTTGAATAAGCCGTCGGATTTTTTCTGTAAAGCTCTCCGTCTTTTTTAGCCAGTACCAGTGCAATGATCCCTGCAATAAGTCCCGGAAGTCCGTAACAGCAACACCCGACAATTGATACAATTCCTAAGATTAATACCGCCGTTGCGTTAGGTAATTTTTGTTGATCCATAGTTATAATTTAATTGATTAATGTATAGGTAAGTATAAATGTTTATAAAAATAAGAAGTCACCATAATAACGGCATTAATGATCGCAAGAAAAACCAAAACATTACTGTAATTCCGTTTTCTGTCTACAAAATTGAGGAAAACCGTTCCGAAAAAAAGCAATAAAGTGTAGACCGCAGGAAACATATGAAATGCTTCTCCAAACCTGCCTTCAAAAACCATGACAATAGCTCTCTGCGTTCCACAACCAAAACAGTCGATTCCAAAGAATTTCTTGATGGGACAAGGCAGCATAAAGTCTTCTATTTTCATTGTAATATGATGTTATGATTCTCAAATATATAAAAATTTACTTAGAAATTTTTGCTCTTAAATACTGATGCGGAAAGAAGCATTCTTCATCCATTTCAAAAGAACCCTGAACTGCGATGTAAGGATTTCTTAAGCTTTCTCTGGCAATGAAAATTAAATCTGCTTCTCCTTTCTGTAGAATTTCCTCTGCCTGATTGACTCTCGTAATTAATCCTACTGCTCCTGTTTTTGTTTCTGCCTCATTTTTCACCTGTGACGCAAGCGGAACCTGATAACCTTCGTGAACCGGAATTTTTACTCCGTGAATATTTCCTCCGCTGGAAACATCAACCAAGTCTACCGAATGATTTTTAAGGATTTTAGCAAGCTCGGCACTGTCTTCTATTTCCCAGCCGTTTTCTGCATACTCGGTTCCGGAAATTCTTACAAATAAGGCAACGTTTTCATTTAATTCGCCGTTAACTGAGTCTACGATTTCAATTAAAAACCGTATTCTGTTCTCGAAACTTCCGCCGTATTCATCGGTTCTGATATTGGAAAGCGGTGATAAAAACTGATGGATAAGATAACCGTGTGCCGCGTGAATTTCTATGACATCGAAACCTGCATCTACAGATCTTCTTGCTGCTTGTCTGAAATTCTCAACCTGTTCTTTGATTTCCTCGATGGTTAAAACATGTGGAATTCTTTCAGTCGGATGATACGGAATCGGACTTGGTGCGATGGTTTCCCAGCCTTCTTCAATAGGGATCTGTACATTGTTCCATGCAGATCCTTTTCTTCCGGCATGCGCAAGCTGAATGCCTATTTTGGTTTCTGAGTTCCGGTGTACAAATTCTACAATTTTCTTTAGTTTTTCTGCCTGTTCGTCGTTCCAGATTCCCATACAGTGGTTGGTAATTCTTCCGCGCGGTTCTACTCCCGTTGCTTCAACGATGATTAATCCTGTTCCGCCCTGCGCTCTGCTTCCGTAATGCACAAAATGGAAATCGTTGGCTAATCCGTTTTCGGAAGAATACATACACATTGGAGACATTACCCAACGGTTTTTCAACTCAACATTTCTGAATCTGATTGGAGTGTATAACATTTTTTGATCTGATTTTTAAAATTTTTAAAGAATGTGATGGTGTTGCCCACCTCATGAAAAAAAAGTAAATTTATCCCCCTTTTTTTAAACCCACAATATATGAAAAAAGAAACTCATATCAGTTACGAATATTTTAACAATAAAGGCGAACTGAACGATATAGAAAAAAAATTATTTGCAAAAGCGAAAGAAGCGCGCGAGAATGCTTATGCTCCCTATTCTCATTTTCTGGTTGGCTGTTCTGTGCTTCTGGAAAACGGAGAGATCTATACCGGGAACAATCAGGAGAATGCGGCGTATCCTTCGGGACTTTGCGCGGAAAGGACTGCTTTGTTCTGGATCGGGGCAAATTTTCCGTCTGAAAAAATAAAGAAAATCTTTATTGTAGGCGGACCGAAGGAGTTTTCTGAGAAAAATCCACCGATTCCACCATGCGGATCGTGCAGACAGAGCATTATAGAATATGAAACGAAGCAGAATGAAAATATTGAACTTTATTTTTCTAATCTGAATGATGAGGTGGTAAAGGTACATTCTATTAAGGATCTTCTGCCGTTTTATTTTGACGGTACTTTTTTATAGTTAAAATTTTTAAATAATAGTAAATAAAAATTCAGGTTGGATTTTCGCAAGGGCGCAAAGTTGTTTAAGATAGTATGCTTTAAGGCGCAAGGATTTTATCTGCGATAAAATTTTATCAGCATTATAAAAGATAATTTTTGATTTTCTCCTTGCTTCTTAAAAGAATAGAAATTTTATCAAACCTTTCACCTTAGCGTTTTCCCAATAAGAATATTTTTATTTTAAAAAGTTTAAACTTCTGTCTGAATTTTTATTTAAAGGAAAGTTATTTAAGAAGGGACTTTCTTTCATCACATAAGTCACATGAGATTTTAAATGATGCGTATTTAAAATAGAAGAACCCATTAGTTTTTGAAAATCTTTGATTTTCTTCTGTGATGATGTTTATTTTAAAGTAATTAAATAACTTGCTTAAACTTTTACCACAAAAGATGCAAAAGATTTAAACACTTTAGTTTTTTAAGTTTAATCCTTGATATGGAAAAAAAAGAGCACATAATTTTAAAAAATCAGAGATTTTTTCTCTTTGCAGACTTTTGAAATACTTTAAATAAATCCAAATAAAGTCTTTTGTCTTTTTTGCTGCTCAATTTAAAATGAGTTTAAAGAAACTTAAAGTAAGATTTTAATACATTTTAAATAATTCTGGCTGAAAATGATTATTTATTTTTCAATAGAATCTGAATTTTATAAAAATGTTTATTTTCTGCGGTTTTATTTTCCT
>NZ_JAULSJ010000041.1:0-36210 GCF_030518295.1 Chryseobacterium urinae
GGGCTAGGTCGCAGCCGGAATCACAAATGTAAAGTTCCTTAAACTCAAAATTTGTAAACCTAATTTTAAAAAACTAATTTAGTCCTATGAAAATTTATACGAAAACAGGAGATAAAGGTCAGACCGCTTTGTACGGCGGAACAAGAGTTTCAAAAGCAAGCGCGAGAGTCGACAGTTACGGAAATATAGACGAGCTGAATTCCTTCATCGGAATCGCCAAAAGCCATATTGAAGATGAAGAAGTGTTAAGACAGCTAAAAAAAATCCAGTTCGATTTATTTACTGTAGGTTCCGAAGCGGCAACTCCGGTGGATAAACTCATGTTGGCAAACGGAAAATCGCGGCTTCCTTTAATCATTTCAGATGCCGAAATCGAAGAACTCGAAAACTGGATGGATGCTTTTGACGAAAAATGCGAACCGCTTCAGTATTTTATCCTTCCCGGAGGCGGAAAAGCAGCAACATTTTTACATGCAGCACGTACAATCTGCAGAAGAGCAGAACGTTCTTTGGTATTCTTAAACGAATCGGAAGAAGTGCGTCCGGAACTCATTAAATATCTGAACAGACTTTCCGACTATCTTTTTGTTTTGGCAAGATACATTTCAAAAATCAACAACGAACCGGAAGAATACTGGAACCCGAATGAAAGATAAAGTACTGCTTTTCATCAACGGAGATCCTCCCAAATCTTTTCCCGACACTGAAGAATACAGTCTCATTGCCTGTACAGACGGTGCTTTTCATTATCTTAAGAACCTGAATTTCCCTTTAGATAAGCTGGATTTTATTTCCGGTGATTTTGATTCGCATTCCGGCTCGGATGAAAATATGTATGAAGACAAATTCATTTATACGCCCGATCAGGATAAAACGGATTTTCAGAAAGCTTTGGAAATTATTGCAGAAAAAGACTTTAAAAAAGTAGATGTTTTCGGTGGAAGTGGAGGAGAACAGGATCATTTTCTGGGAAATCTTACCGTGGCTTTTGGTTTTAAAGATCAATTCGATATCAAATTCTATGATGAATTTTCCGAATATTATTTTATACCGAAACAATTTGCTGCAATAGGAGTGAAAGACAAAATGATTTCTTTGTATCCGTTTCCGTCAGTTGAAAATATTACGACCAAAGGATTAAACTGGGCTTTGACAAAAGGAAATTTAGATATTACTTCCAGAATCGGAACGAGAAATTTTGCTGTGGAAGATGAAGTTTCCATTGAATACGAAAAAGGAGATTTGCTTTTGTTTGTTGGGAAAAACTATCTGTAGTGTAAACACAAATTCCACGAATTATTTTCACAAATTGCACAAATTTATTTTTGCAATTAAGAATAAATAATGAACTAATTGAATCAATAGGAAAGGACTTTGCTCAGTTTTCTAATTGCTAATGTTTTCACAAATTGCACGAGCTTGATTTTATAAAAAAAATAATAAAGTTATCCGCATCAATAGGAACGGGCTTTAGCCCGTTTTCAAATTAAAAAACATCAACTGGCTTTAGCCAAAACATAAAAAATCAAACCCGAACATCGGTGTAGATTCGTGAAATATGTGAGAAAATAAAAATGAAAAACCTCATCAAAATATCATTCCTAGCCATCACATTACTCTGTGTTTTCTCCTGCAAGACACAACAATTTTCCACACCCGAATTTGGAAAAAAAGAAGCTGGAAAAAATATTCAGATTAAAAAAGTCAACAATTTCAGAACAGTTGGAAATATAAAAAATATCGATGGAAGAACCCTGAAAGAAGGAAAACTGTACAGAAGCGGAAATTTATATAAACTGAAAAATTCTTCTTTTAAACAACTTGAAAATTTAGGCATCAGAGAAATTATCGATCTTCGGAATTCAAAGGAAATTGCAAAGAAGCCCGATCATCTTCCGGAAGGAATTGTTTACAAAAATTATTCAGCGTTTGAAGACAAAGGCGATCAGTTGGAGCAGGCAAAGAAATTGGTGTTAAAAGGAAAAGTCAACGGTGCAGATGCAGACAAAAGAATGCATGACTTTTATAAAGATTACGTCACAGAAAACCCAGAAATCATAAGAAAAATTATCACAGAAATTTTAGAATCAGATCAGCCTGTTTTATATCACTGCACCGCAGGGAAAGACAGAACCGGAATCACAACCGCTCTCATTCTTACGATTTTAAAATTCGATAAAGAAACCATTTACAACGATTATCTTTTATCCAATAATTACAGGAAAAAATTAATCGATAAAAGACTTCATCTCGCCGATAACCTGCATTTTCTCTACCCGAAAATGGATATTAAAGTTCTGGAGAAATTAAGCTGGATAGAAACCGATTATCTGGATGCTGCTTTTAATGAAATTAACAACAAATACGGTTCTATGAATCGATATATTCAAGAGGCTTTGGGAATTTCTGAAAATAAAAGACAGGAATATATTCTTAAGTTTACATATTGATAATTCAGCTTTATTTTCTTCAATAAAATCCATTAAAATTTATAATAATTTTAACGCTAAAAAACCAAACTTTTTTAGCAATTTTGCATTCTTAATTCACTTGTTTAGAAATGAAAATAAAGTACTCGGAACTTATTGATCAGACGTTGTATTTCCCTACCGAGGAATTCAATGTTTCTGAGAACAATTTGTTGTTTCACGACATTCCTTTAATGGATGTTGTTGAAAAATTTGGCACCCCGCTAAAAATTAGCTACCTGCCGAGAATTTCTCAAAATATCCAGAAGGCCAAAAGCTGGTTCAGGGAAGCCTTTGAGAAAACCGATTATAAAAAGAATTATAGATATTGCTATTGTACAAAATCCAGTCATTTTAAATTTGTATTGGAAGAGGCTTTAAGAAACGATATTTCCATAGAAACTTCTTCAGCCTATGACATGGATATCGTAAAATCTCTTTACAAAGAAGGAAAAGTCACGAAAGATATAGAAGTAATCTGCAACGGCTTCAAAACAGATGATTATCTGGCGAAAATTTCGGAGATGATTAACAGCGGTTTTGAAAATATTACCCCGATTCTGGATAATTACCGCGAGTTGGATAAACTTACAGAAAGCATTGATACCACTTTCGATATCGGAATCAGAATTGCTTCTGAGGAAGAACCGAAGTTCGAATTTTATACCTCAAGATTAGGAATCGGATACAAAGATATCATTCCTTATTACAGCCAGAAAATTGCAGAGCATCCGAATGCAAGACTGAAAATGCTTCATTTCTTCATCAATACCGGAATCAAAGACACGGCATATTACTGGAACGAACTGTATAAATGTCTTCGTGTATACGCACGTTTGAAGAAAATTGCTCCGGAAGTCAACTCTCTGAACATCGGAGGAGGTTTCCCGATCAAAACATCTTTGCAGTTCGATTACGATTATCAGTACATGGTGGAAGAAATCGTTTCTCAGATCAAGAAATTCTGTGAAGAGGAAGGAGTGGAAGAACCGAATATTTATACCGAGTTCGGAAGTTTTACTGTTGGTGAAAGCGGTGCCAATATTTATAAAATCATTTCCCAGAAACGTCAGAACGACAGAGAAAAATGGAATATGATCGATTCTTCTTTCATGACGACGCTTCCCGATACATGGGCAATTTCAAGACACTTCATCATGCTTCCGCTGAACAGATGGGATGATACTTACGAAAGAGTTTTCTTGGGCGGCCTTACCTGTGATTCAGATGATTATTATAATTCTGAACAGCATACCAATGCGATTTATCTCCCTGTTTTCAGCGATACGAAACCTTTGTACATCGGATTTTTCCACACAGGAGCGTATCAGGAAACCATCGGAGGATATGGCGGAGTTCATCACTGCTTAATGCCGCAGCCAAGACATATTTTGATTCAGAAAGACGAAAACGGTGAATTGCAGTATGAAATTTTCCGTGAAAAGCAGGAACCGGAAGATGTACTGAAACTTTTGGGTTACAAATAAATATTTAAACACAAACAGCACAAATTTTTGCACTAAAAACACAAGTAATAATTGTGAAATTTATTCGTGGAATTAGTGTTTAATAAAACAAAAGCTCTCAGATGTTGAGAGCTTTTTCTGTTTAAAAATATTTTGAAATCTTATCCAGTTCCAGTTCCGCATAATCCGAAACCACAATATTTGCCAAGGTATAATCCTGATTTTTAGAATGCGGACTTCTGTATGCGGCACAAAAAATATTTGCCCGATGTGATGCTAAAATCCCATTCGTGGAATCTTCAATCACCATACAGTTTTCTACCGGTTCATTCGCCATTTCTGCGGCAAGAAGAAAAACTTCAGGATGAGGTTTGGATTCCTTCAGGTCGGCTCCGCTTATCTTTCCGCTAAAATAGGGTTCAAGTTCAAATTTTTCAAAAACCATGTTGATGGTTGCCATCGTTGCGGAAGAAGCGAGAATCAATTTGATCCCGTTGTCGTAATAATGCTGTATCAGTTCTCTTACGCCTGAAATCAGGTCAAACTCTTCATCATTATAAAAGTATTCCTTAAAATAATCTCTTTTTGTTTTTGCAATTTCTTCGTACGTCTGTTTTAAATTAAATTCCTGAATTAAAGTATCACAGACTCTTTTGGTAGAAGCTCCGGTAAATGAAGCGTATAACTCTTCCGAAACGTCGATTCCAAGATCGTTAAAAGTTTTAAAATAGGCTTTTCTGTGCAGAGGTTCCGTATCCACAATTACGCCATCCATATCGAACAGCACAGCTTTTAAAGGCATATCTGAATTTTTTCACTAAAATAATAAACGTTTCAGAAATGATGAAACAATTTTTCGATTACTTTTTAAGTTTTGCAATCCAGTCTGCCATTTCGGCTAAAGCTTTTGGAGAAATGGTTTGTTCAATGTCTGCATATTCTGAAAATGCTCCCGTTTTCGCTTCCTGAAATAAATGATTTAAACCGGGAAGTTCCTCCGTTCTGAAATTTTTGTTTCCTGCTTTCGTCAGCGATTTTTTAATGGCTTCCAGATTTTCTTTCGCCGGAACCTGAAAATCCAGACTTCCGTTCAGCGCCAGAACAGGAATTTTTAATTTTGAAAGATATTCATCCGGATTAAACTTCACGAAATACGTAAACCAGCTTTTAGAAATCTGCTGCTCCATATTTCCGATGGCTTCCTCATTCATCTGATCTTTAAAATTTTTAATTAAAAACTCATGAAGATCCTTTTCATAATGGTTTCCGGAATAATTTTTAATAAAACCATAAATGTCGGAATTTATTTTTTTATTGGCTTCAAGCTGTGCTTCACTTTGTCCCATTGATTTTCCGGCAAGATAATTCTGCTGTACCAGAAGCTGGTCTATGGAAGTTCCCGGAGCCGCCATCAGAACCGTAAAATTTACGTTTTTATTGCCCGCTGCAACCATCGGAGCGATCATTCCACCCTCAGAATGTCCCAGTAAACCGATGTTTTTATAACCTTTAGACATTAAATAATCCACTGCCGAATTTATATCTGTCGAAAAATTATAGGTAGTATCATTTCCTGAACCTTGCGAAGAACCTCCGATTCCTCTGTCGTCAATTCTTAATGTGGCAATGCCCTGTTTTGCAAAATAATCTGCAATAACGGCGAAAGGTTTATGTTCAAAAATTTCTTCATCACGGTTTTGACTTCCGGAACCGGTGATCAGAATGACAACAGGCTGGTTTTTATCAAAATTTTTAGGCTGTGAAATCGTTCCCGCTAACGTATTTTTGTCTTTCGGATTCTGAAAGCTGATGTCTTCCGTATCATAATTGAAAGGCGGTTTTGGTGTTTGAGGACGGTTGATGACGAAGTTTTCTGTATTGGGTACAAAAGTAAGAGGGACACTGAAATTTCCCTGTCTGAAAGTTCCTTCAATTTTTCCGTTGCTGAATTTTCCTTTATAACTTGCACCAAGTGCCTGTTGTTCAAAAGTCAGTTCACCATCTGTAAAATCTGTTTTGTCGACCGGAATATCTTTTGCTCCCTGTTTCGGGCTGTCTACGGTTGAAGAGTAGCTGTTTCCGTCTTTTTTGATATTCAGGATAAAAGGCAATTTCATTCCCTGAACATCAATATCTCCTTTCCACGATCCGACAATGTTCTGTGCGTTAATTAGTTGGATGAAAAATAAAGAGAATGTGGCAAATAATGTTGTTAATTTCATGGGATTAAATATTGATAAGAATTTTTGAAATAATTTCTGCGATAAGAAGAGCAACGGCAAAACCAGCAAAATGCTGCCATTTTTTAGCATTCACGGACGTTTTAAAACCGTTAACCAGTAAAGTGATGTAATATACCGTAATCATTAAAAGGACACAGCTGATGACAAGCATCAAAGCCAGGTCTAATGGTTTCAGTTGAAGATGCTGAATATCATTCCGCTGATTTAAAATCTGATCTCCGATTCTGGTAAGAATAGGGCTTGAAGTAATAACCGCACCAATATACATCGGGAATCTGGAAATAGTGGCAGTATTAAAAATATCAATTACACGGGTTTTCCTGTTAATAATTTTTCCGGCGATCAGAAGAGTAACAAAAATACAGGCGACATTGATGCCGTTTTCTTTTAGACTGGTCAGAAAATCTGTTTCACTCTGATGAATATCCAGAACACCGTCGTAAGTAACATCTAAAAAGGAACCGAGTAAAGCACCAGTCAGCGTTAATAGAATTCCGGTTACAAAAAGCTGTTTCTCGCTGTAAATCCCAAAAGGGTTAAAAATCAATTTCCAGTTCATGGTTTATTTTTTCAGGGTTTCAATTTTTCCGATCAGATCGTCGAGTTTATTTCTCATGGTGGGGTAGGAAAGTCCTGCCTGTTTCGCCATTTCCTTAATGCTTCCGCTCGACAGAAAAAAGCTGAGGATAAATTCCTGTTCTTCGCGCGTAAGCTGTAAGTATAAAGGTAGTTCGTAATTTCCACTGACGGTGGTTTCGCAGTTGTTGCATTTCATCTGGCTTACCTGTAATGCAGATTCACAGCTTGGGCAAACTATAGGGAGTTTCATGTTCTTAACTTTTTGTAAAAATAAAAATTATTTTAATAAAGTTAAAAATTATTTTAATAAAATTAAAGTTTGAGTGATTTTTGTTGTGATTGGGGGTTTTTTAGACTACAGTTTTGATGGAATTTTTAAACAGAAAAATGGATTGATTTTGAGAAAAATTATGTTTTAGAAAACTAGAGTAATTCTTTGAGAAAGAATTTAATTTCTAAAGATTGGGATGTTGCCAAATTTTGTAAAAAAGTTCAATAGAATTAACAACTATTGAATTTTGTAAAAGTATTTTATAGAGGTGCTTCAGTCATCATTTTGGCGAACCGATGATGGCTGAAGCGTTTATTATTTAATTTTCTAATGGAATCATTCCTTCAATCTGCCCATCAGTTACAACGAAAAGTGCGTTTAAAATTTGTGCATTTCCGTAGGAATCATCATTCCAGGTATGATTATGTAACTGTAAAAATGTGTCAAAAAGTTCTTCGTCAACTTGTTTTGATGTTATCATCATACATCTTCGTCTTGGGATTGAAACATACAGTTCTTTTGCATTTAAAAGTTCATGTGCTTTAAGCATATGGCTTCTGCATAAAATCTTTTCGCTGGAAAAGTCTTGTCCGGAAGCAGTTAAAACCTGTCTGTTTAGTGTTTCGGAAATTTCAAAATTAGATTCAATTTTCTCTAAGTTGTCATATGCTTCTTTCAAAATTTCACTTGGTTTTTTTTCTTCTAAATCATGTGGCATTAGAAAAACAAAATTATCCGGGGTATCATAACCAAAAGCAACAACAAGTTCAGGCTCTTCTTGTGTACCTATTATTGTTTGTTTCAAAGCACCAGCTTTTATTCCTACCCAATCACCCGGCTTAAGTATTGGATAAATTTTATTTATCTCTCCAGATTTTATTTTCTGAAGATCACTTTCAGCAATTTTATCAGATTCAACATCTCCCTTACCAAAAATTCTATTAAATAATCCCATATATTTATATTATTTGATTTTTTTATTAGTCTTTTAAAATTATCACTAAGTCAGTATTTATTTAAAATATTAATACAAATAGTAAACATCAAATGTAAAAAATTAACCGTGCAATAATTAAAATTTTTTTATCCAATCCATTTTATCAACATCTTTTTACTGATCAGAATTCATTTTCTTATTCAGAGTGATGATAATTTTATTTTTCTTGTGACAAACAAGCACAGATTGTCCACAATTGAAACCCGTTTCCTGAAGCCATTTTCCGCAAAGTCGGATTTCAGGAAATACAACATACCGATGAGACGGTCTTAAAATGTACTTCTGATGCACTTTTAATTGTCTTATTCCCGATTTTTGAAATTTTTTTTCTTCCTTCATGATGTTTGTTTATTGTTGTAAAAGTATAATAAATTGTATTTTAATAAAAATAAATTATCGTAAAAATATAATTTATTGCTTTTTTATGTTGATTTTCAAGTGTTTAAATTTTAACGATATTTGCAGGAGAAGTCAATAAATTGTCATCGTGTCGAAAGTGAACTTAAATAGAATAAAATCTGTTCTGGTTGAAAAAAACAAAACCAGTAAAGAGTTAGCCCGTCATTTGGGAAAAACCGAGTCAACAGTTTCTCGCTGGTGTACGAATGAAGTTCAGCCTTCTGTTGAAACCCTTTATGAAATCTCGAAATTTTTGAAAGTGGATATTCGGGAACTACTTGTGTCAACATTATAATCTGCGAATTACATTTATCATAATTTAAAATTTATCAGATTACTTCATGAAGTTGTTCCTTTCATCACCCGCCAACTTCTCCAAACTTCTTTGTATCTTTGCCGAAATCATTTAATTTTTACATAAAACATGAAAACATACGCAGGAATTCCTGAGGAAAATGCATCGTTAGAAAACTCGAAAGTAATGTTGGTTACTGTTCCTTACGACGGAACCTCAACGTGGGGAAAAGGAGCTGATAAAGGCCCTGAATTATTCCTTGATGCTTCCGAAAATATGGAGCTGTATGACATCGAAACCCAGACAGAACCATATTTAGAAGGAGTATATTTAGCAGGAGAAGTTTCTGAAAACTCTTCACCGGAAGCCATGACAGAAGCCGTTTACCAGAAAACAAAAGAGCTTTTGAATAATGACGGAAAACTATTCACACTTTTCGGAGGAGAACACTCTGTTTCTATCGGGTCGATTCGTGCGGTAGGAGAGAAGTTTGAGAATTTAACCGTTCTTCAGTTGGACGCTCACACAGATCTTCGTCCGGAATTCCACGGCTCTACTTCCAACCATGCATGTGCGGTTTTTGAAGCCAATCAGAAACATAATCTGGTACAGGTGGGAATCCGTTCTATGGATGTGGAAGAGGTTGAATATTTACCGGAAGGAAGAGTATTTTTCGCTCACGAAATTGCCAACAACGAAAACTGGGTAAACGACGTTTTGGAAAAAGTTTCAGGAAATGTGTACATCACGATTGATCTTGATGCTTTCGATCCATCGCTTTGTCCGTCAACGGGAACTCCGGAACCGGGAGGTTTACAGTGGTATCCGACATTGGAATTATTAAGAAAAGTATTCGAAAAATGTAACGTTGTCGCTTTTGATATTGTAGAATTAATGGATTCTCCGATGGCAAAACCAAGCGCGTTCTTAGCAGCGAAGTTATATTACAAAATGCTTGCTTACTATCATATCTATAACAACAACTAAATTCCGCAGGAAACGGATTTTTTCTGCCGTAGATTCTTTGGAAATTTGTGAGGTAAATTCAATGTTATGTCTACACAGAATCAGATAGATTACGAAAGAATTGCCAAAGCGATAGACTATATCCGGAGCAATTTTAAGCTTCAGCCAAGTCTGGAGGAAGTGGCGGAGAAAATTCATTTGAGCCCGGCTCATTTTCAGAAGATGTTTTCTGACTGGGCAGGAACAAGTCCGAAGAAATTTTTGCAGTTCATCAGTCTGGAACATGCCAAAAGTTTGCTGAAGGAAGAAAAAGCGAGTTTATTTGATACGGCTTACGAGACAGGATTATCGAGTACAAGCAGGCTGCACGATCTGTTTGTGAAAATCGAAGGAATGTCTCCGGCAGAATATAAAAACGGAGGAAAAAGCCTCAACATCAATTACAGTTTTTCCGAAAGTCCTTTTGGAAAAGTAATTGCAGCTTCCACAGAGAAAGGAATCTGCTACATGGCTTTTGAAACCGATCAACATAAAGCATTGGGAGAT
Organism: Chryseobacterium urinae; assembly: GCF_030518295.1. Lineage (NCBI taxonomy): Bacteria > Pseudomonadati > Bacteroidota > Flavobacteriia > Flavobacteriales > Weeksellaceae > Chryseobacterium > Chryseobacterium urinae. Next base: position 10,231 of record NZ_JAULSJ010000041.1, read on the forward strand.
TTACAGGCTAAATTTCCCAATGCTTCTTTTTTTGAAAGAAAAGATGATTTCCAGAACAACGCCCTATCTATTTTCAGTAAAGACTGGTCGGAACTGAACACCATAAAACTCCATCTGAAAGGAACAGATTTTCAGTTAAAAGTCTGGGAAAGTCTGCTCACCATTCCGATGGGGAAATTATCAACCTATGGAAATCTGGCGGATAAAATTGGAAATCCAAATGCTTCAAGAGCCGTCGGAACCGCGATTGGAAGCAATCCTGTTGCGTTTTTAATTCCGTGTCACAGAGTAATTCAGTCAACCGGAAAAATCGGCGGTTATATGTGGGGAAGCGAGAGAAAACAGCTAATTATCGGCTGGGAAAGTTCAAAAATGTACTCTTGATTTCAAACACAAATTGCACTAATTTTTTACGAATAGCCAATAATTTTGATTGAAATTTTAAAAATAAAACTATTCCACCAATAGAAACGGGCTTTAGCCCGTTTAAAATAATCAATTGACCAAATTGGCTTTAGCCTAAAACTTATTTTAATAAAAAAATCAACGAAATATTGTCATTCTGTAGGAATCTAGGATCATTTATTAGAGGTTAAAATTTAAAAATACTTAGCTTAGATTCCTACTGAATGACAAAGAACTTGAAACATTAATCACAAAAACATTAAACTTCATGATGAGTTTATTCGAAGACGTATCAGATTATCCCTTAAATATACTTCCCAAAGACGGAACCGTTCATTATTACGGAAAAGTGTTCTCCAAAGAAAAAGCTGATTTTTATTTTGATTATCTGTTTAACGAAATTCCGTGGGAAAATGATGAAGCCGTTATTTTCGGAAAACTGATTGTAACTAAAAGAAAAGTAGCATGGTTCGGTGAAAAACCATTTGAATATACCTATTCAAAACGGACAAAATATGCAAAATTCTGGACTCCCGAATTATTGGAGTTAAAGAAAAAATGTGAAGAAATTACAGGCGAAACCTACAATTCCTGCCTTCTGAATTTATACCACGATGGAAGTGAAGGAATGGCATATCACAGCGATGCCGAAAAAGATTTAAAAAAACACGGAGCCATTGCTTCCCTGACTTTCGGAGCGGAAAGAAAGTTCTTATTTAAACATAAAACAACAAAAGATAAAGCCGAAATATTTCTGGAAAACGGAAGTTTATTGGTGATGAAAGGAACAACGCAGGACAATTGGCTGCACCGGCTTCCTCCAACCACAAAAGTAAAAACACCGCGAGTGAATCTTACGTTTCGTACCATTGCAGAATGATTTATTTACATTAATCTACGGTATATTTGTCATGCTGAAATTAACTAAACAAAGTTTTCAATGTATAGTTGAGATCCTTTCAGGATGACGAATTGGATGGTTAATTATCTCCCGCAGATTTTGCAGATTGAGCAGATAATTAAGCTGAAAAATATCCGCGCAATCTGCTAAATCAGCGAGAAACAAAAAATAAAATACCATTCAGAACAATTGAATGGTGATTTACACTACGTTTGTCATGCTAAAAGCATCTAAACAAAGTTTTCAATATATCGTTGAGATCCCTTCAGGATGACGAATTGGATGTTTAATTATCTCCCGCAGATTTTTCAGATCGGGCAGATAATTAAGCTGGAAAATATCCGCACAATCTGCTAAATCAGCGAGAAACAAAAAATAAAATACCATTCAGAACAATTGAATGGTGATTTACAGTACGTTTGTCATACTGAAAGCATCTAAACAAAGTTTTCAATGTATCGTTGAGATCCTTTCAGGATGACAAATTGGATGGATAATTATCTCCTGCAGATTGAGCAGATAATTAGGTTGAAAAAAATTAACAATCTTTGAGAAACTGAAACATAAAAAAAGCTGTTCCAACCGGACAGCTTTTAAATTTATTTCAAAACTTCAACTTCAATCGCACTGTCATCAAAAACTTTGATAAACGCTTTCGTGTAGTCTTCCTTCGTTGCGAAATTAGGATTTTCCATAAACTTCTGCGGGTTGATCGCAAAAAGTGGGAACCACGTTGAAGAAATCTGAATCTGGATTTTATGTCCCTTTTTAAAAGTATGCACCACATCCTGCAATCTGAAATTCACCGCTGTTTTCTGGTTCGGAACCAATGCTTCCGCTTTTTCTCTCGAATTTCTGAATCTTGCCGGCATAATTTCACTTCTTACCATCTGATGATAATTTCCATAGATCACCCCGTCTTTTTTCTCAGCAGGTTTAAAATCTTCAGGATAAACATCAATTAATTTTACCGCAAAATCTGCATCTGTAGAAGTGGAAGCAATATTTAATTTAGCCATAATTTCTCCCGCAAACGTAATGTCATCCGTTAAAACATCCGTTGTAAACGTTAAAACATCCGGTCTTCCTTCTGCAAATCTCTGGTCTTCCGACATATAATTTTTCGGGGTGAAGCCGTTGAAATCTCTTAAATTATCAGAGCTTAAAACCGGATTATTCGGATCGCTGTAGTATTCTGAAGAACCTTGCCCTGCTGTGTTTTTCAAAGTGCCTTTTGATAAATAGAAATTCACTTTCTGTGCTTCTTTCGGCGGATAGGTTGCAAACTCTCTCCATTGTTTTGCACCGGTGTCGTACATTAATGCTTCCGGTAAACCTGCATCCTGTTTTGTATTCCCTTTCAAATAATGATTAAAGAATTTTGTTTCCACATTCTTCTGGTAATACGTTGCAATGCTGTCTCCGAAATAAATCTGGTTGTGGAAATGTTTTCCCTGTTCATACGCCCAGGCTCCGTGAGAGAAAGGTCCCATTACAATCGTGTTTTTCGCTTTTGGACTTGTTTTTTCAATGGTTTTATAAATATTTAAAGGTCCTGAAAGATCTTCCGCATCAAACCATCCTCCCACAGTCATTACCGCATGATTTACATTTTTCAGATGAGGCAATAGACTTCTTTTCTGCCAGAATTCATCATAATTTGTGTGGTTCATTATTTCCGTCATGAAGAAATTATCCTTGTAGTACTTTTCATAACCGTCTTTTAAAGTTCCCATGTCTCTGTAAAATTTCAGACCGTCTTCAGAAGTCGCTTTAATCATAGAATCAGAATACCATGCTTTATTTTCCGGCTTTGTTTTCTGAACGCCGAAAACTGGGAAAGTTCTGAAATAGCCCATCATAAATCTTCCGTTGTGAAGAAAATCGTCATTCCAGAAATCTGAAATCGGCGCCTGTGGAGAAGAAGCTACCAAAGCAGGATGTTGTGCCAGAATTCCGACTGCGGTATAAAATCCGGGATAAGAAGTTCCGTATTGTCCTACTTTTCCGTTGTTGTCTTTGATGTTTTTCAATAACCAATCAATTGTGTCGTAGGTATCGGTACTTTCATCAACGTCTTTTTTCGTTTTTCTTTCAACCTGCGGCGTCATATTGGTGAAAGTTCCTTCACTCATGTATCTTCCGCGAACATCCTGAAACACAAAGATATATTTGTCTTTCATTAAATATTGGTTCGGTCCCAGTTTGGTTCTGTACTCGTTTTCGCCATAAGGAGCAACGCTGTAGCAGGTTCTCTGCATCAGAAACGGATATTTGTTTTTGTTGGAAATATCCTTTGGAATGTACACCGAGGTAAACAGTTTTACGCCATCACGCATCGGGATATACATTTCCTTTTTAATAAAATTATCCTTTACAAAAGTATCGGGTTGCTGTTTAGTCTGAGAATTTCCAAAAACAAACAGAAAAACAAACAAAATCGAAAAGTGAATCTTCATTGTTTAAAATTTGCAGCTAATTTAATCATAAAATGGTTTTTAGCACAAAGTTTTAACAACAGGTTGTTATTCTGACGAAGGAAGAATCTAAATTAAATATTATTTTATGGATCTTTTATTTTAAACTTTTTACTACAAAAGATTTAACCACTTTAGTTTTTTAAGTTTAATACTTAAATGGAAAAAAGATCACATAAGTTAAAAAAATCAAAGATTTTAACAAAAGAAATTCAAATAAAACTATTTCTTCTTCCCTCCAAATTTATTCAGTTTCATCACCAGAGAAAACATCACATATCTTTTCAATATCAAATCTTCTCTGTCTTCCACGCCGGAAGCGGAAATTGTTCTGGTAACACTTTGGTTTTGGTTGAGAACATCATACACTTTTATACGCGCAGTAAGCTGTTTTTTAAAAAAAGTATAACTTACACTAGAATTTAAAAAATAAAAATCTCTCTTGAAACCCGGTGCGATATTCGAACTCGTATTATATTCAAAATCATTTTCGAAAACAAGATTAGTCTGGAAGAAATAATTGGTAAGTTCCAGCCTGAAATTCTGAGACGTATTTTTGATACTTTCAATGCTGTAATTTTTATATTCAGAAAAATTATAATTGATACTGTAAGATGGTTTAATGGTAATTTTATCCTTCTTTTCGTACGTAACATTGATTCCCGGACTGAAATTGTAAGAATTACCTGTGAATTGCTGTCCGTTGATAAAACCTCTGTTAAAACTGTAACTAAATCCTGATCTTGGTCTTACATTCAGTTTATGGTCGTTCCATTTATACGTTTTTCCTAAACCTGCGATGAAATTGACGTTTTTATTTCCGCTGATGTTCGCGTAAGTCACAAACTGCTTTCCGGAATCATCGTAATACGAATAATTGGTTGTGTTATTGTTATTGTAAACAAAACTGAAATTGAAATAATAGTTTAAATTTTTCTGAATATTATAACTGTTGAAATAAACATTCGTAGTGTTTGTCCATGAATTTTTCAGATCCGGATTTCCTTTGTACGTTACCAGAGGATTGGATTCATCCACATACGGAATCAGGTTGGCGGAAGAGGGAAGACTGAAATAGGATGAATTATTGATGCTTACATTAGAAGTCTGACTGAAATTGTAAAGCAGTCCGAAATTATATCTCGGAAGCACAAAATTTCTCTGCAGCTCATAATTTTGTCCGTTGAAAGTGGAATGATAGTTCAGATCCGTAAGATTTAAACCTAAAGAAGTCCACATTTTCAGCATTTTTTTATCTAAATTAAAACTGATCTCCGGCGAAAGCTGATTGTTTTTTTCATCCGAGCTGTTGGATAAAGCCAGATTGTACACCGTATATTTTCCGGTAGCGGTATCAAAATCATTAACAATTCTTTCATTCATCGAATTTCTCGAATTATAATCCAGACTCATCGTCACACTTGCAGAATCCGAAACAGGCTCCGTATATTTTGCATTAAATGAATAATTGTTATTCTGATTTTTACTTTGGCTCAACTGATTTCTTACATCTCTTTTCGCAACATTTTCCACTCCGTTTTCAAAAAATAAAGTACCGGAATTGATGAGGTTATTATTTCTATTCTGCTGAATCGAAGTATTTACACTGGCATAAAAACTTCTGTTTTTATTTCTGAATTTTCTTGCGTAATGAAGATTGGGCGAGAAACTGTTGTTTTCGGAATCCGTTACAGTAGAAGACTGGCTTTTATTGAGCAGTTCATCATTTTTAAAAGTAGCTGAATTTCCCGTTCTGAAATTATTTGATTTTGTAAAAGAAAACGACGGCGAAAAAGAAATCGTACTGATTGTGTCCGGCTTTATTCTGAGTGTAGAATTCAGCGTGTATTGCTCTCTTTCGTTTTCGGCGCGGTTTTCAGAGTCTGTTTTTAAATTGGAATCGGGAAGAAAAGTGGTTTTGGAAACTTTTGAAGCCGTTTCAAGATTGGTTGTATTGCGTTTGATTCCCAGTTCTTCAATTTCGACTTCTTTGCCCAGTTTATCACTGTAATTCACTCCGATCATCGAAGATTTCTGAATTCCCAGCTTTGAGTTTTTACCATTGTCATCATCCATAGAAACACCCTGCGAATTGATATTATTGGCATAACCCAGCAAACTTATTTTGGTCTTATCTTTAAAATAATTAATCAGTCCTTTTTCATCATACCGTTTATCTGAGCCGTAACCAGCCGAAATTCTCGAAACCCATCCTTTGTTTTTCTTCTCATCAATATTAAAATTAATGGTTTTGTTCTGCGCTTTAGGCGTTTTCCCGGTAAGTTCCTCTTCTTTGGTTTTGGTGGTGGTAAACTGAATGTTTTTAATGATATCGGCAGGAAGATTTTTTAACGCAATTTTTCCGTCTTTATCGAAAAAAGGCTTTCCGTTTACCATGATCTGGTCGACTTCTTTTCCGTTGACGGTAATTTTTCCGTCGTTGTCGATCTCCACACCGTCAATATTTTTTAATAACTCTTCTATATTGCTGTTGGGACGTACTTTGATGGCATTTGCTTTATATTCAATCGTGTCTTTCTTTATTTTTATCGGCGAAACCGTAATTTTTACCTCTTCAATATCCGAAATCTGATTTTTTTCTAACTGGATGTCTCCCAGATCAATAGATTTGTCGATGGTATCGAATTTTGTGGAGTAAGAAATTAACTTTTCAGCATCAATCTGTAGAATTGTAGGTTCATTAAGTTCTTTGGTTTTTATTGCAAACAGACCTTCCCTGTTAGAAGCTGTATAATCGACTAATGAAGAGTCTTTCTGTTTTAAAAGATAAATGGTTGCATTCTCCACAGGTCTTTGCCCAAAATCTGTAATTTTTCCTTTAATGACGTACTTTTGTCCGTTCAGCATTAGAAAGCTAAACGAAAAAAGCAGCAACCATAAGATTTTCTTCATTGAATGTTTTTGAACGCGCTAAAATATAAAAAAAACATCCCCCAAAAGGGATGTTCCTATTTTAAATAATGTTAAATCTTTACAATTAAGCTCTCAAATATCTTGAATAAGCATAACCTTCCTGTCCGTCTTCAGTTTTTACTTTCCACCAGTCGTCTGATGTCTGCTCAACCAAAGTTACGGAAGAGCCTTTTGCCGCTTTACCTACAACAGCAGCATCCGTAGAAGGTTCCTGTCTGATGTTCAGATTAGATTCGTCCGTTGCAACCGTAAGAGCTGCACCTGCTGCCAAACCTGAAACCTGTACGTCAATATTGATGTCTGAAGCAGAATATGTAGAATCAATTGCTCCTAAAGCATTCCAAACCGCATCTTTCGCTGCTGTGTTGGAAGCACTTCCTGAAACGTAAAGAATTCCGTCCTGTTCCTGAACCTGAAGATTAGAAATCCCTGCAGACTGAGCTGCAGAAACTACACTTGAATATTTATCTTGTAATGTGCTCATCTCCGGATTATTTTACAGTATACTTATAATTTACTTTACCCACTTTCAAAGCATCAACAGATTCTTTTACTTTTCTTGCATCAGCAGAAGATACGCTTCCTGTAAGAGTAAGTTCTCCGTTTACTACTTCAACTTTTACCCCCGGGATATCTTTTACGGCATCCTGTACTTTTTGCTGTACCATCGGATCTACTGCGCTTTTGGTTTCTACCGGAGCTACAGCAGTTACTGCAGGCTCTACTTTCGCCATATCCATTACTTCTTTAACACCGGTAATGGCTTTCAGTTGCTTAATCATTGCATCTTTTGCCTCCTGAGTTTCGAAAGTTCCGCTCAGGTGTGCAACTCCGTCCTTCACTTCTACGGAAGCACTAGGATTTGCTGTTACCACCGTAGTAGCCTGCGTTTGAAGATCGGCATCAGAAACTTTCTTTTTACAAGAAACAGCTCCGAAAGATACAGCTATAGCTAATGCAGCCATTGCGATCGTTTTTTTCATAGTTGTATATTTTTTAATGTTGTTAATACAAGTAAATGTAATAATAAAATTTGTACCAAAAGGATAAAATTCAAATAAATTTTTGTAAATTTTTATACAATATTTTATTAATCAGATAATTAATTTTAAATCACGTTTAATTTAACATAATATTATCTCTGAGGAAAATGAAATCTTTCCGCCAATTGTAAAAATATTATATTTGCGAATCTTGAAACATATATATGAAAGGACAAAATAAACTTTTTATAGCAATTATCATCGCACTGGTTATCGGTGTGGGAATCGGCGGAGTTGTGCATACACAGGCTCCGGAAAGTGCAGAATCTTTTTCTAAAAATATAAAACTGCTGGGAACAGTTTTCATCCGTCTTGTTCAGATGATTATTGCTCCGTTGGTTTTCACAACTCTGGTGGTGGGAATTGCCAAAATGAGCGATATTAAAATGATCGGAAGAGTAGGGACGAAAGCGATGCTGTGGTTTATTTCTGCCTCATTAATTTCATTATTCATTGGATTAATGCTTGTGAACTGGCTTGAACCGGGACACGTTACCAAACTTCCGATTCATGATGCTGCTTCCGCAGAAGAACTATTGAAAACCAGCAAAGGTTTCTCTATGGAAGACTTTGTAAAACATATTATTCCTAAAAGTATTTTTGAAGCTTTTGCAACCAATGAAGTATTACAGATCGTGGTATTTTCCATCATGTTCGGAATTGCTCTTGCCAATTTAGGTGAAGAATATTCTCAGCCTGTTATCAAACTATTCGACATTATAGCACACGGAATCCTGAAAATGGTAGGATACATCATGTGGTTTGCACCGCTTGGAGTATTAGGCGCTATTGCTGCGGTAGTCGCTACCAATGGTTTTGAGATTTTTAAAGTCTATGCCATTTATTTAAGAGATTTTTTCTTTGCGTTAGGAATACTCTGGTTCGTGCTTTTACTGGTAGGATATTTAATTTTAGGCAACCGTCTTTTTGAATTGTTAAGAAGAATAAAAGAACCATTACTGATTGCTTTTTCCACGACGAGTTCAGAAGCGGTTTTCCCGAAATTGGTGGAAGAACTGGAGAGATTTGGCTGTAATAACAGAGTGGTATCATTTATTTTACCTTTAGGATACTCTTTCAATCTGGACGGAAGTATGATGTATATGACGTTTGCATCAATTTTTATCGCTCAGATCTACGGAATTGAAATGACGGTAGGACAGCAGATTACGATGCTTCTGGTATTAATGCTAACTTCAAAAGGAATTGCGGGAGTTCCGAGAGCTTCTTTGGTAATTATTGTGGCAACCTGTTCAATGTTCGGTATTCCGCCGGAAGGAATTGCTTTAATTCTGCCAATCGACCATTTCTGCGATATGGGAAGAAGTATGACCAATGTTCTTGGAAATGCTTTGGCAACCTCAGCGGTTTCTAAGTGGGAAGGACAGTTGGAAAATCATGGCGGGAATATGTAATTAATGGTTGAAAAGTCAATTTCACTTCGTCTGTGAAATGTGAATTATTAATGAAAAGATTCACGAGCAAAGCGAATTCATCATTGACGATTCATATCTAATAAAAAATTCAAGCTTAGGCTGGTACATGGTCAATAGTGAATTTTTAATTTTCATTATTGACCATTTATTTTTTAGGAAATTGAGATATTTATAAACGGAAAAGGATTCGTTATCTTGCTATCATTTGCTGAGTGAAACGCCATTGCGACCGAAAAATATTTTCAATCCGATTAAATAAAATCTTTGCGATCTTTGTTTTAAGAAATAGATTCTTCACTCCGCTGCGCTTCGATCAGAATGACAAATTCTATTTAAAGAAATTTAATTCAAAAACTAACAATGATAAGAATTAAAATGATACTTTTATCATTTGCTGAGTGAAACGCCATTGCGACCGAAAAATATTTTCAATCCGATTTAAATAAAATCTTCGCGATCTTAGCGTTTATAAAAATATTCTTCCCTCCGTTGCGCTTCGATCAGAATGACAGCTCCATTTAAAGAAATTTAATTCAAAAATTAGCAATAATAAAAACTAGAATGATACTTTTATCATTTGCTGAGTGAAACGCCTTAGCGAACGAAGAATATTTTCAATCCTTTTAAATATAATCTTTGCGATCTTTGTGTTAAATAAGATTCAAAACAATCAAATGAATTTACAACATCATAAAAACTCAATTACAGAAAACGGCTTTACCGTTATCGATCAGATTTTTTCCGATGAAGAAATTGAAAAGATCAGTGAAGTTATCCAAAATATAGATACTTCTAAAGAAACTTTCAGAAAGTCGGAAGATCTTTTTGCCATCCGACAGTTTTTAAAGGAAATTCCGGAAGTAAAAGATTTGATTTTTAATGATAAGATTAAAACAATCATCAAAGAGATTTTCGGCGAAAAATATTTTGCGGTAAAAAGCATTTATTTCGATAAACCTGAAAAATCAAACTGGTACGTTGCGTATCATCAGGATTTAACGATTTCAGTGGATAAAAAGCTGGAATTGGAAAATTTCGGACCATGGACAACGAAACAGAATCAGTTTGCGGTTCAGCCTCCTTTGAATATTTTGGAAAATATTTTCACCATAAGAATTCATCTGGATGAAACGAATGAAAACAATGGAGCCCTGAAAGTGATTCCTAAATCCCACGCCAAAGGAATTTACAGACCGGAAACCATCGACTGGAATGTGGAAACCGAAACCATCTGCAACGTCGAAAAAGGTGGAATTATGATTATGAAACCATTACTTCTTCACGGTTCCAACCGAACCACGAACGGCAGAAAAAGAAGAGTGATTCACATTGAATTTTCTGATATGGAATTGCCCGCAGAACTGAACTGGTCGGAAAGAATGAATTAATTTTTAACTACAAAGTTTTTATTCAGAACGAAGCGGGAAATCTTTTTTCTCCCGCAGATTACATAGATTTTGCAGATGTTTGTATTAAAAAGATCAGCAAGATTTGCTAAATCCGCGAGATTAAAAAAACAAAACCTCTTTCAAGCCGAAAGAGGTTTATTATTTAGAGTAAATTTTAAAAATTATTTCACAGAAATCTCATCCACAAAGATATAAGCATCTCCGCCGGCTCCCTGATGCCACTCAGGAAGTTTCCCGAAATGATAGGCTTTCACTTTTACGTATCTTGCCTGCGTAGGAAGAACCTCCGTTGAAAAATCCTTTACCTGAACCGTTTCATCTTTCGGATCTAAAATATTTTCAACCGTTTTCAGCAAAATAAAATCTTTTCCGTTGTTGGAAACGTAATATTCCACTTTTTTAGGCATTAAAATCCATGCGCGGCTGTCCTGAAGATAGGTTGATGATAACTGGGTGAACTGTTGAGGCGATTTCATATCGATAACTGCTTCAAAAGTCTGTCCCTGATAACCCAGCCATTCACCTTTTCTCCAGTTGGTATCACCGTTGATTCCGTCGATTAATGATAATTTTCCGCTTGCTGTATATTGTGGAGTAGGAGTGGAATTTACCGTAATGTCCCAGTTATTCGATCTTCTGTTGAAATTGGCTCTTATAATTGAACTTTTTTCACCATTTCTTTCCGCATATGCTGCAACCTGAGTGGTTTTAGTAATAGTAAAAGGACCTTTATAAGCGGTAAACATTTTTCTTACGTTTGCATCACCTTCATCCAGTGTCATATAATAAATTTTATCATCCGGGTTTAGCGCTGTGATCTCAACCTTTGTATTCAGGTCGAAAATTCTTGATGCAGAAATAACCGGAGATGCCGTTAATTCATCATATTTAAAATCTTTAAATGATTTTGCATTTTCAAAACCAAGTTTTTTAAGCTCTTCTCTGTTTGTATTCGGAGTAATCGTTCTTGTTGTTCCGTCTTCCAGATGAATTTTTACCTCATCAAAATAAGGCTTCGTCGTCTGCCATTCCGGTAATCCGGGAGTTACAGAGTAAATTCCCATAGAACTTAAAATATACCAAGCGCTCATCTGTCCGCAGTCTTCATTTCCGATCAGACCGTCCGGTGTGTTTTTGTAATAATTATCAAGGATGAATTTAATTTTTGCGTCTGTTTTCTCAGGCTTTCCTACATAATTATAAAGATAAGCGATGTGGTGGCTTGGTTCATTTCCCTGTGCATATTGTCCGATTAATCCGGCAATATCCACCTGTTCTCTTCCTGTGGTTTTGTCCGGTGCAGAAAAAATACCATCAATAAATTGTTCAAATTTCTCTTTTCCGCCATGCGCCGCGATCAGTCCCGGAATATTCTGCTGAACAGAGTAGGAGTAATGCCACGAATTCCCTTCCGTGTAATTATTGTTAACCTCTCTTGGCTCAAAAGGTTCGTACCAGTTTCCGTTTTTTCTTGGCTGCATGAATCCGTTCTTTGGATTGTAAAGGTTTTTCCAGTTCTGGGAACGTTTCATGAAATACTGATAGTCTTCTTTTTTGCCTAAAATTTTAGCCATTTGGGCAATACACCAGTCATCGTAAGCATATTCTACGGTTTTGGAAACACTTTCATGCTCATCATCAATACTGATGAAATTATTCTGTTTGTAGGCATTTAACCCAAAAATATCCAGCATAGCAGAGTTTTTAGATGCCTGAAATGCCTTTTCATAATCGAAACCTGTAATTCCTTTTGCCATCGCATCGGCAATAACGGAAACTGCGTGGTAACCGATCATGCATTCGGTTTCGTTGGAAGCCAGTTCCCAAACCGGAAGCTTTCCTCCCTGTTCGTATTGTTTAATGAAAGTGTTGATGAAATCTGCCGTTCTTTTTCTGTCCATTAAAGTCATTAAAGGATGCGCTCCCCGGAAAGTATCCCAAAGCGAAAAAACCGAGTAATAATCGAATCCGTTTGCCATGTAGAATTTGTTGTCACGACCTCTGTATTTTCCGTCAACATCCATATTGATGTTCGGTTGTGTGAACACGTGATACATTGCAGTGTAGAAAATGGCAAGTTTATTTTTGTCTGGAGATTTAACCTCGATTTTAGATAATTCTTTATTCCAGTCTGCAACAGCCTGTTTCTCAATAGCTGTAAAGTCATTAGATTTTCCTTCAGCCAACATATTTTTTGCTGCTCCTTCGTACCCTGTAGGAGAAATCGCCACTTTTACAAGAATTTTTTCGCCTTTTTTGACTTTATTGGAAAACGTAATTTTTAATTGTGTTCCATAATAAAAATTTTTAGGCTGAATTGTTCCTCTTGGCTTTGCCTCATGTGCCTCAATAACTTTTGATTCTAGCATTGGTTTTGAAAACTCAATTCTCGCATAAATGTACTGATTGGTTGCCCACGCTTCACTTCTGCGGAAAACTTCAATCGTTTTATCATCAATGATTTTTACTTCGCCTTCCAGCAGTTTATCTCTGTGATTCAGATCTAAAATAATATTTGCATCTCCTGCATTGTTGAAGGTGTATTCGTGGTAGCCGACTCTTTTAGTCGTCGTTAAACGGACGTCAATATTGTGTTTGTCTAATTTAACAGAATAGAATCCTGCCGTTGCTTTTTCGTTTTTATGAGAAAATTTGGATGAATATTCTTTCGGCGTTAAACCCGGTTTTCCCATAGTAGGCATCAGCATAATATCACCATAATCCGAAACCCCGGTTCCGTTTAAGTGTGTGTGAGAAAATCCGTAGATCACAGAGTCGGAATAATGATAGCCGCTGCAGCCGTCCCAGCTTCCGTCGATTCTTGTATCGGGAGAAAGCTGAACCATCCCGAAAGGAACAATGGCTCCCGGAAAAGTGTGGCCATGACCGCCGGTTCCTATAAACGGATTCACATACTGCGAATAATTCTGGGCTTTGATACAAAGGGAAGTAAGAAAAAAAAGTAAGATGAATTTTTTAGAGTTCATTAGTTTGGTGATGTAATTTTTACTTGATATAGATTTCAACAAATCTAACAAAATTTCATTAATAATGAGGATAAACGGATTTGAATGAAAAATCTGATAAAAATGACCCGAAAGTGTTATGAAAATCAATTAGGAAAATGACTAAATTTGATATAAACTAATACTTGAATTACCATGGAAGCGCTTTTCTATATTTTACTCTTAGCAGCATTAGTTTGTCTGATATTTTACTTCACAGATTTTAAATCTGCGAAAACGGTAAAGATTTTCAGGCAACAGAATACAGATAAATACATATATTATTTCAAGCCACAAAAACCTGTGAAATGGTTTAATTTTACGGGGCTTACAAATACTTTCAGGATGGTTTCTCTTTCTGCGGACATTCTTTCGGTTATTGATAAAAGAGAAGTTCAAAGCGGTATGGAAAAAGATGCAGGAGATGAACTTATTCGCAACAATATTCATGAAAATAAAGATGAATTCTGGTTTGATTTTATTGCAGATACAGGTGATGGCTTCGATTCTACCACTACTGTTCTTTATCATTTAACAAGAGACAGTTATACATATTCCTTTAAAAATGAAAAAGACAGAGAAAAATATGATGAGCACGAAATTACACTTAAAAAAGGTTCTGCACTGGTAATAGGAGGAGATTTAGTGTATCCCGTCGGTTCGGAAGGACATTACAGGGATCGTTTTAAAGGTCCTTTAAGATTTGTAGCTCCCGGAATAAGAACTCCAGAAAAGCCTTCTCCGATATTGGTAGCTACTCCGGGAAATCATGATTGGTATGATGGGTTAAGTGCTTTTTTCAGACTGATGTGTCAGAAAAGCTCAATAGGAAACTACCGAACAGTACAAAACAGAAGTTATTTTGCTTATGCATTGAGAAAGAATGTACATCTGTTCGGAATAGATAACCAGCTTTTGGGAGATATTGATATTCCTCAAATGTCATTTTTCAAAAAATATGTAGAAAACATTTCAGGGGAAGGCGGAAAAAATCATATCATTCTTTTAATAGCAGAACCTTATTGGTATAACTATGATATTGATGATCGTCATCAAAGAAAACAACGGATGGATAGTCTGGAGTATATCACACGTGCGTTGGTAGAAGAGGTGAAAAAGAATCAGAACAATAAAGAAGGCGAAACTGAAAATAAAAATAAGGCCGAACTTATTTTCGAGATTGTGATAACGGGAGATATTCACCATTACTCAAATTATAAGCTGGATTCGGATACTAAAGACTACTATTATCAGGTAAAACATTTTATAACTTCCGGTGGTGGTGGAGCATTTGGTCATGTTACAGATTTTTTAAAGGAAAAAATTGTTATTCCGCAACTGCAAAGTGCGAGAACCAATCCTTTGGAATATACATTGGGTGAAGTTTACCCATCAAAAGAAAAATCAGGAAAAAAAATATGGTGGAATTTTATTTTTTCTATTGTTAATTACGAATTTACAGCATTATTACTTATGCTTTCATTTGTATCAACATATGTTTTCTGTTGTACAGACTCTATTATGAAAGAGCTTATTTTTCTTCTTCTTCCTTTGGTTCTTGTTTTTATCATTAGTAAAGTAACTAATAATGAGTGTTCTGATAAAGAAAAATGGATCAACAGAATTTTACGTTTCGGATTGTTTGTAGTTTCTTTTGCCATTCAGATTTTCATATTGTATCAGTTTCCGCATTATCAGGAAAATCAGATCCGTTTTCTGAGTGATGAGAATTTACACTTTTTGGGAATCGATTCAGTTAAAACGTTTCTTAAAATTCCTGTGAAGAATAACTATTTTCTTTTCCAATGGATTGCATCAGGAATTTTACAGTCTGTTCTTTTTGGTTGGTATATTTTATTTGGGTATAAGGTTTTCAAATTATATGTCACTGAAATATCATCCGGAAAAGTGGAAGAAGGCAAAAAGAATTTTCTGAAATTTAAAATTACAGATACCGAAATTGTAATTTATGTGGTTGCCATTAAAAAAGCATACAAATGGATGGACTTAATAAAGAAAAAAGACGCATCTAAAGTTCAGAGAGAAATGGCATCCGCAAAAGATCCGAAAAGATTTCTGCGGGATAATTTCAAACCGGATCCCGACAATAACGTGAGAATCATCGATAAAATAACCATAAAACTATAAAGCCATGAGTACAAATTCAAACAACGGAAATAAAAATCATAAAGATGCTTTAATTTCTTATTATCAATTAAGAATGTTTATAGGAATATTAGGATTCTTTTTATCATTTATGCTTTTCCTCACTACATTTCTGTTAAACGACAAGTGTCCATTTAAAATCAGTATAAGTCATTATTATTACAGTTTTGGACATATTATATTTGTAGGAACGCTTTGCATCATGGGAGGCTTGTTCGGAACATATCGAGGTAAGGATCAGAAAGAAAACAGAGTTTCTAACGCTTGTGGAATCTTAGCGGTTTTGGTAGCAATTTTTCCTACACAATTTAAAGGATATGAGGGTGATGTCTATGTTAAAATTCTATATTATGAATGTTGGTTTACTGGTGTACATTATATAAGTGCCTGTATACTTTTTTTACTTTTTTCTGTTTTTTGCTTAAATTTTTTTCAGAATAGTGATAAAGAGCAAGATGGAGAAGTGTTGTCGCCTGAAGAAAAAGAGAAAAAGAAACGTAGAAATATTTATTATAAGTTCTGTGGTTACGGAATAATAATAAGTGTCTTATTAATTGGAGGAATCGCAATTTTGGAATGTTATAATAAGCAGCTTGTAGAGTCTAATTTATTTCTGAAATATTCTACACTTATTTTTGAAACAACATCTTTATTTTTCTTCTCCACATCATGGCTTCTAAAATCAAGTGATTTCTGGAATGAGAAGATTCCTTTAATGAGTTTTTTCAGATAAAATATAGTATGTGTTGAAAGCCTTTACTAAATCTCGCTTTTGCAAAAGAAAATATCTATCAGTCTCTTTACTTATTCTAAATAGCTAAAAATTACGTAAATTTGTAAACAATTTATTTAGTTTATGTTGACGAAAGAAAAGGTTCAGGATTTCCTTAAAGAGATAGAAGTTGACGATTTGGTGAATAACCTACAAATCATGGGCAACGATGTATATATTGATATGACGGCACACTCACCTGCAATGCACGAAAAAAAGAAGCTTGAAGCAGCAATGAAGCAGGCTTTTGCAAGTGAATTTGGTGAAAAGATCAATCTGAAACTAAAGATCGTTTCTCCGGAGCCGAGCGAAATTCAGCAGAGCCAGATCAAAGGAAAACAAATTCCGGGAATTCAGAATATTATTGCCATTGCTTCAGGAAAAGGAGGAGTTGGTAAATCTACTGTTGCAGCGAATATGGCGGTAACATTGGCCAAAATGGGCTTTAAAGTAGGATTGTTAGACGCAGATATTTATGGTCCTTCAGTTCCTACGATGTTCGATACAGAAGGCGAAAAACCAATTTCTGTAGAAATTGACGGTAAAAACCTCATGAAGCCTATTGAAAATTATGGAGTTAAAATGCTTTCGATTGGATATTTTTCAGGAGCCAATCAGGCAGTAGTCTGGAGAGGTCCGATGGCTTCAAAGGCATTGAACCAAATGATCCGCGATGCAGCTTGGGGAGAACTGGATTTCTTACTTATTGACCTTCCTCCGGGAACAGGAGATATTCATTTGTCTATTATTCAGGAAGTTCCTGTAACAGGAGCGGTAATTGTGAGTACACCTCAACACGTTGCTTTGGCAGACGTAAGAAAAGGGATTGCAATGTTCCAGATGGAAAGCATCAATATTCCGGTTCTCGGATTAATCGAAAACATGGCGTATTTTACACCGGAAGAATTACCAGACAATAAATATTATATTTTTGGACAGCAGGGTGCACAGTATTTGGCAGATGATCTTGGAATTCCGGTTTTAGGAGAAATTCCTTTAATCCAGAGCATCAGAGAAGCAGGAGATGTAGGAAGACCGGCTGCTTTACAGGAAGGATCTAAAATTGCCGAAATCTACACAGCAACTGCCCGAAAAATGGTAGAAAGCCTTGTAGAAAGAAATAAAAACCTTCCCCCTACAGAAGCGGTAAAGATTACAACAATGGCTGGCTGCTCACCAAAAGCAAAATAATGATTTTTCAAAAATCTGAAAAACAGAACTGAAAAAAATATGGAAACAAATATAACACACGAAGATACCGTAACAAGAGTTTTAGAGGCGCTGGAAAGCATACGTCCGTTTCTTAACAAAGATGGGGGCGATATCGAGCTTATCGATGTGAAAGATAATCTGGTCTATGTAAAGCTTTTAGGCAACTGTTCCGGATGTTCACTAAATTTTTCAACCTTAAAATTAGGCGTTGAAAATACCATTAAACAGTATGCTCCGGAAATAGAGAAAGTACTTAATGTAGAGTAGAAAGACAAAAAATATATTTCATAAGACAGATCTTTTAAGGTCTGTCTTTTTATGTATATAAAATTCATTAATATTTAAAAATTGTAAAATAAATTTTTGTAAAATTTGAATGGTCACAAAAAAAATAAATAATCAGACCGTAAATATCCCGAAAGAAGGAATTTGCTAAAATAATAGGATAATCTAAGGAAGTTAAATTATCTGTAAAATCTTATAATGCAGGTTTTTAAATCTGTAATTTTTTATTTTTAAGAAAATTTTAAATAATATTAAGAAAATTTTATAGTATTAATTCTACCTGTTTGTGAATATTATATGTCTTATTTTTGTATAAAATTCTTTACAATGTTACGTGGAGATGTGTGCTTGTAATATACTTTTATCCTTACCTTTTAAAGATTTCATGTTTTTTTAACAGCTGTATAAAAAAATGAAAATTATAAGTTTGAAAAATTTCAGAATTATATTAATAGTATATTATGTCTCTAAAACTCTTCTAATCAGGAAGAAATATTATAAAGAAATGATATTGGTCTGTAAGTTGTATTGAAATTTTAAAATTTAATGAAAAAGTGATTTTCTGTAGAGAAAATTGATTTAAAACGAACACTATGAAGAACATACTCATTGCTGACGGTCATTATGTTGTAAGAATGGGAACCTCAATTATTTTAGAAACCAAACTCGGATATCAGTGTACCATAGACTTTGCCGAAACTTATCCTGAAGTTAAAGAAAAAGTTTGCGAAAAAGTATACGATCTTTTAATTATTGATATTGATATTCCACAGAGTATTTTTAAAGCAATGGTGAAGGAACTGAAAAAGAAGCAGAAACATTTAAAAATTCTTATATTTTCCGGGTACGACGAGAATGTCGGAATTCAGTACATAGAAGAAGGAGCAGCCGGATATCTTAATAAAGGAGCCACAGAAGAAGAGATTATTACCAGTGTAAAATCAATATTAGAAGAAGGATATTATTACACGGTAGATATGATGAAAAAGCTCGTTACCCATTCTACCGATGTGCACTCTGTAGAAAGGCTTTCGAAAAGAGAATTCCAGATTTTTAAACTTCTCGCCGAAGGAAACGGAAATATTGAAATTTCTAACAGTCTAAATTTGAAAATGTCCACCATCAGTACTTACAAAAAAAAGATTTTTGAAAAACTTAAGGTAAAAAATGTTGTGGATCTTGTAAGAATTTATGACGATTTACATTAAAAATAAAAGCCGCGGCGAAAGAATTTCGCCGCGGCTTTTATTTAAGATAGATTTTAATTTCATATTCCTGAAATATGTGTAATATTTTATCAAAATTTGATCTTAGGAGTTTTTTACTTCGTTCATGATTATACCATGTAATCTCAATAATGGTTTTTACCCCGAAATCTCCCCGAAGACAATCGTATAAAGCATACAATTGTCTGCCAAAATATCCGGCAATTCCATTTACCTCTTCTCCGAAAGTGCAAAAAAATTCGTCTAAATTATTAAAATCATTTCCATCAAGCCTGAGGATTAGATTTTCTTTTGCGGGTTGAGTTTTCATACGATGTAATGCGAAAACCAGCCAGCCCTGTAACTCATCTTTATCGAGTTTTTTCCAGGAATTTCTTTCGGTAATTTCATTGTTGAGAAACATTTTCCAGGATTTATGAAATCCTTTTGGATGAAACCAGACTGTTCCGCTAACAGTAATGTTGATCTTTTTAGACTTTATTATTTTAATTCCGCTGATAAAAGTGCTTGTTACAATGGATTTATCTTTATCCAGTAAATGAAAAAAGCCCTGATTATCATAAATCTTGGTAGCTTTTTCGATTTCAGTCTTGAAGTTGTCGATATTCTCAATACCGATTAATCTTATTTCTCTATATCCAAGATTTGTCTTAGTGCTTTCGAGATTTTTAACCTCATCAATGTAGGTAATAATTTTACTTTCTTTTTCTTCTGTATCTAATGAAAATGCAAACATGATTATTGATTGATTTTTAATATTTCAATGCAGTTTTGAAGATCTGCAATCCATTGTGGATTAATATTTTTGTCATCCCTCACTTTATCATAGACAGCCATAAGATCAGGAATATACTGCTCTCCGTGTTTTATATTTAAGAGAGTATCAAATAAAATGCTTTCGTAGCTTTCGCTTTTAAGTTCCTGCAAAATTATAGCTTTTGCCCTCTTGTCTTCTCTGTTTGCAAGCCCTTTTATAGCTTCATGCCTTATCTGATGGTCTTTAGAAAAACAATTCTTATACAAAACATGTCTGATTTCTTCATCATCACATTCGATTTGTGTTCCGAGACCAAAAGTAGCCCAGTCTCTCACTCTGAGGCTTCTGTCCTGTGCCAGTTTTATCATCATTGTTACGGCTTTATAATTCTCAACTCCGAGTAGAGAAAAAGTAAGTGCATATCTTATTTCTTTAGATTCTGAATTTTTAAATTGTTCTAAAGTTTTGAAATGCTTTGTTTTTAAATGTTGGTTGTTGTGACCAATGGCAAAAAGGCATGTACAAATAAGATTTTCATCAGATGTTGTTCTTAAAATTTCAAAGATTTTATCAAAAAGAGACTCAACAAAGTTTCCACGTTTATTTCCTAATTGGCATAGAATATCAATCCCGATTTGTTTAAATTTTGCATCATCAGAATCTATCATTTCAAAACATTCCGAAATCATTTCATCATTTACATATGTTCTTAATTTTATAATCTGATTCCAGTAGTTATTATTGTGTTTAGCCTTAAAAGCTTTTGTAATTAAAAAATTAATGTCCGGATTATCCATCTTAAATTTCAGATAAATTTTCAATAATCTCTTTAATCACCCTTAAAACCTCGGTAGACTTTTCCCGGATGATCAGCTTATTTTTTTTATTTACAATCAGTTCCGTGAAATGATTGTCTTCCGTGTTGATGTCAACAATATAAGCTCCATATTTTAACGAAGTTTCAGCAATGGCAAGAGGAAGATTTGTCGCTCCTGAAGTTCCGATAATAAAAAGCACTCCGCTGTTTTTTGTCACTTTCAGCGAACTGAATTTCTTATTGGTCTTTTCATCATAATATTCATCAAACCATAATATATTCGGGCGCATCCAGTGTCCGCAATGGGAGCAGGTAAGCAGTTCAATATCTTTTGCTGTAAGATCTTCATCGATGTCTTTACCTTTAATTTCTTCCGGAAGATTCAAAATTTCCTTACATCCGTTCGAACATTTAATTTCACGGTTATTTCCATGAATTTCATATATTCGCTGATTTCCTGCGCGCCTGTGAAGATTGTCTATGTTTTGTGTGATCAGATGAAACCGGTTCCGCAGTATTTTTTCAATTTCAGCTAAATGAAAATGACTCTCATTGGGTGCTGCACTTTCAAACATTTTTTTCCTGAAAAGAGAAAATTGAAGAACTTCTTCAGGATTTTGCTTAAAATATTTCAGTGTCCCGAATTCTTCCGGCTTATGAAACTGTGTTCCTTTTACCCAGATTCCGTCTGTTCCTCGATAGGTAGGAATTCCGCTGTCGGATGAAATTCCTGCTCCTGTTAAAAAAGTGAAAAGATTTCGTTTTTCTTTATGGTAAACCTGATGGATGATTTCTTCTAATTGCGTTTTCATGGTATTTCAAAGTTTAAAACTACTGAATTTCTTTAAAACAGAAAAGCCCCGAAAATTCGAGGCTCATTTAATCAACTAAATACTATATAATCTACTTTACAATAACTCTTTTCAGATGTCCTTCGGAAGTTTTTATAAGATAAACTCCTGTGGAAAGCATCGAAGTATCGATTGTTAAAGCATTTTTCTCTTTTCCGATCAACTTTCCGGACATATCATACAATTCATAGTCCTGCGCTCTGTTGAAATACAGAATATTTCCTTTTGTTACGGGATTCGGGAATACATTGAAAGTTGCTTTTTCAGATTTTACCTCTCCGATTGCCAAAGTCGGGGCATTGGCAATTTCATACATCGATAATGTACCGCTGATTTCATTGGCAACAATTACATATCCTTTTCCGGTCGTTGTATTTTCTGGGGCAATGTAGATAAGTCCTTCAGGTCCGTTATCGCCTCCGTATGCAGAAGTCATTCTCGAATGTTTGTAATCTGTAAAAGTAGGATTGTTAGGATCTGTAATATTATAAACCATCACGCCGCCGGTTCTTTCCAGTGTAATGAAGGCGTATGTTTGTCCGTTAATATTTCCTAAAGCAACTCCTTCCGGTTCAGGACCTTTTGCACGGCTTCTGCTTTTAACAGTATTGGACTCATTATCTGCATTAAAGATCAATGGATGATTGGCAGCAATATATCTCTCAAAACGGTCTCCGCTGTCGTAGACGATCTGTTTCGTATCTGCATTGAAGATCGAGAATGAACGTGCTCCCAAACCTGCAATTTCCTCGAAATCCGCATCTCCGTCTGTATTTCCTGTCGCATTGGAAACTCTGAACCTTCCTAAATTATAAGAAGCCTTTAAAACAGAAGCCTGTGGAAAAATTGCGGGATCTAAAGCATAATCATTCGCACCTACTGTAGTTCTTTCACTGAATCCTGCAAGATCTTTTTCATCTCCTTCATTGGCAGTTATGATGTAATTGGTTCCTCCAACCTTATAATTCTGAATGCCATCCGGAGTAAAATAGGTTTTTACAGGCCAGTTTGCAATTAAGATCTCTCCGTTGTTATCAGAAGCATCAAAACCGTTTCCGGGAACACTCATGTCTTTTTTACCCAATCCCCAAATTCCCGTAATGGTTTTTGTGGCTAAATTAACTTCGGCAACCGCATTGTTTTCCTGAAGGGCAATCCATGCTTTCTGGCTGTCTGAGCTAATCGTAATATATTCAGGTTCTAAATCCTGAGAAAGTGTGTTGTTTGTTCTTACTTTTCTTACACCAGTTGCCGCTAATGCAGAAACCTGAGTATCAAAAGCATTAAAATTAAGCGTCGTAACATTGCTTTGCGTAAGATTCGCAATTCCGCCTGAAATATCAATAATGCTGATCGTTCCTTCCGGATCTACCGTATAAGCATCGTTCGGCTCCCCTTCATTGGCAGTCATTACTTTTGTTCCGTCCGGTGAAAAAGTAATCATATCCGGTAAAGCTCCTACGGTAACCTGCTTCAGAAAATTTCCGTTGATATCAAAGAAAACTACAGAACCGTTCAGCTGCGGATTGGTGTTCGGAGAAGCCGCAGCAATAATTCCGTTTTTTACGGCGATGCTTGTAATTCCGCCATAAGGAGCCATGTTGATGGTATTAACAACTGTTGGCGAAGCCGGATTGCTGAAATTAATAATATCAAAAACATCGGTGATGGAACTGATGGTAAATAATCTCTGGGTCGCAGGATCATGAACCACAATTTCCGTAGAACTGTTGTTGGTTCCCGAAGGATCAAAACTTCCGATATAATTTAAAGAGATCTGATTAGTTGGAACCGGAGCGGGTTTATCATTATCAACAATATAAACTGTTGCATTGCTGTCTCCGGAAATGGTTGCTCCGACCGGATTTTCAAGGCTTACTACAAAATATTCAGCCTGCTGTTCTTCCAGCGAATCATCAATAATCGGGATGTTTACGGTATAACTCGTTGTGGAAGGAGTAAGATTAATCGTCTGATTCGTTAGTGTAAAGTCACTGATGTTTGCCGTGCTGAAAGGAGCAGGTTTCACCACCAAATTCACAGAGGAATTTGACGGATTTGTAACATTTATTTTAAATGCTAAAGTCCCGACATTTTCATTGACTTTAATAAAGTTTTTATCCAGCGAAATTGAGGTTCCTGCGGTGGTGAAATTTGAGGAAGTAACTGCTGTAACCGCATTATCACTGGTGTCTTCAACCATATTGGGTTTTAAAGCCAGATAATACGTTTGGTTCGGGATTAAAGCTACAGCCGGGATTACTGTAATTTTATTATTGGAAAACGCCGTTGTAAAGGGAACCTGAGAACCTGAAGCATTTCCAAGACGGAAATCGACAAGCATTTGTGCATTAGAATCGTTGATCGCGGAATTGTCTGTTAATCTTACATTTTCATTAAAAGAAATCGTAGGATTTACATTCGTTAAAGCATTATTTGTGTTGTTTGAGGGAAGGTAAGTTACGGTGGGTGGAGTAGTATCGGCTGCGTTAATTGGGGTTGCATCTACGGTAAAATTATCGAAACGGTTGTTGCCCACTGTTCCTCCGGAACCTTGTGAGAATTCAGCTTTAAGTTTAAAATTAGGATTGTTAGAAACTCCGGAAACGGCTGAAAAGTCCAACGTAATGAGCTGCGGATTGGCATCTAAAGGAGAAACCATCTGAAAAGTAACGAAATTTGTTCCGTCCACAGAATATTTCCACGTCTGCGTTCCTGCTCCGGAACCGGATCTTCTTGTCGTAAATTTCACCACAACATTATTGTACCCTGTTGTTGGTAAACTGAACTGAAGATTTCCGTTGATCGGGAAATTATAGCGTAAATGCGTTCCTGAAACATCTCCGTTTCTCGCATTGAAATTGTCGATATTGAAATTCTGTCCTGTTCCGTTGGCGAAATCTACATCAGTAGTTCCGTTGGTTACAGCAGTCATCGAACCTCCCAACAAAGTGGAAGTCGGCGCAGTGATGGAAGCTGCCGAAGCATTGTTATTAAAATTCCAGTAATGGATAAGAGAGGTCTGCCCGAAAACCGCTCCCTGAAGAAAGAATGCAGCGACAACAGAACTTTTTAACAGGTAGTTGTTAATCATTTTTTACTTACTTTAAATTTATGCAAAAATGAAGGTTCTACTTTGCAAATATTTTAAGCAAATTTTAAAAAATGATTAATAAATAAAAGATAAAAATAAATTTAAGTTAATAATGAGATGATAAGGCAAGGAAAAAATAAATCGATTTCAGTTGAAACGATTTTAGAACGGATGATTCCCAAAAATATTTTTATTTTGAGACCTGACCGGAAAAACGCAGATTTTTACCTGTGAATTTATTTCCTTCCATGGGATGCTTCTGCATATAAAAAAATCCTGAAATTGCCGTCAGAACCAGTAAAATAAAAGCTACGAGAAAAATTCTTTTTAACATTTCCTTCATATCGCCAGATTTTTAATGTCCTTAATTTCTAATGTTGAAGTTGGATATCCTTTTAGTACTGCATTAATCATTGCGATACCCACTTCATGTAAAGTTAATGATTTTGATGGTAATAAAACAGGAAAAATCCAAATTAAAGGTTTAAAAAACCATTTTACATTTTCCTGACCTTCAACAGGTTTCATGAATCCCGGTCGAAAATTATATGCTGCCCTGAATCCAAGCTTTCTGAGTGCATTTTCTGTTCTGCCTTTAACTCTTGCCCACATCATTTTTCCGCTTTCCGTTTTGTCGGTATGCGCTCCGGAAACATAGTTGAACACCATATCCGGATTCTGATGAAGTACTGCTTTGGCAAAATGCAGCGTCGTATCATACGTAATTTTGGTATATTCTTCCTCGCTCATTCCTACACTGCTGATTCCTGCACAGAAAAAGACGGCATCATATCCTTTGAAGTTTTCATCATTCAGATCTATTTTTAGAAAATCTGAAACTATATATTCTTTTAATTTGGCGTGTTTTTTACCCGACGGTTTTCGGCTTACACTGAGAATTTCAGAAATGTTCGGATTCTCTAGACATTCCATTAAAACGCCTTCACCCACCATTCCTGTTGCTCCCGTGAGAATTATTTTTATTGAATTCATTTCTTTATTGTTGTACTGTTGTTGACGTTTTCAGTAATGCTTTTACTTTATGTGGTATCAAAAATTATACAATTTTTTTTAGTTTTTTGAAATTTGGGTATTATTTAACTGAATGTAAAAGTTAAAACTGAACGATAAGGAAGATTTGAAGGTTTCGGGGGCGGCGGAGCCGCCCCCCAAACCCAAAAATCAACCAA
>NZ_JAULSJ010000042.1:0-35859 GCF_030518295.1 Chryseobacterium urinae
CAAACAAATTTGTTACGAATGTGTTATAATCTTTTGTGACTTTGTGGTTAAATAAAATTCATGCTTTTTCGTGTAAAAATTTGTATTTAAACAAAATTTTCAGGATTCGACAAAATTCCCGATTTTTGCAACTTCAAAATACGATATGTCAGACTTAATCAAAGAAATAGAAAAAAGAAAAACCTTCGGAATTATCTCTCACCCGGATGCCGGAAAAACCACTCTTACAGAAAAGCTTTTGCTTTTCGGGGGTGCAATTCAGGAAGCGGGTGCGGTAAAATCCAACAAAATAAAAAAGGGAGCGACCTCCGATTTCATGGAAATTGAAAGACAGAGAGGGATTTCCGTGGCAACGTCCGTTTTGGCTTTTGAATACAGAAACCACAAAATCAACATTCTGGATACTCCCGGTCACAAGGATTTTGCAGAAGATACGTACAGAACTTTAACGGCGGTTGATTCTGTAATCGTAGTAATCGACGTTGCAAAAGGGGTTGAGGAACAGACGGAAAAGCTTGTTCAGGTTTGTAGAATGAGAAATATTCCGATGCTGGTTTTCATTAATAAGCTTGACCGTGAAGGTAAGGATGCTTTCGATTTGCTGGATGAGGTGGAACAGAAGTTAGGATTAACAGTTTGTCCGCTTTCTTTGCCAATTGGTATGGGAGCTGACTTTCAGGGAATTTACAATATCTGGGAAAACAATATCCAGTTGTTTTTGGAAGAGAAGAAACAGAAGGTGGGTGAAGCGATAAAGTTTGACAATATTAATGATCCTTCAATTGATGAAGTGATTGGCGAAAAAGCCGCTGCTACTTTAAGAGATGAACTGGATCTGGTTCAGTCGGTTTATCCTGAATTCAACCGTGAAGATTATATGAAGGGGGATTTGCAGCCTGTTTTCTTTGGTTCGGCTTTGAATAATTTCGGGGTTCGTGAGTTGCTGGATGCTTTTATTGATATTGCACCGATGCCACAACCGAAGGAAAGTGATACGCGTATTGTAAAGCCTGAAGAAAATGGTTTTACAGGATTCGTTTTCAAGATCCATGCGAATATGGATCCGAAACACAGGGATAGACTGGCTTTCGTGAAAATTGTTTCGGGAACTTTCAAGAGAAATGAAAATTATCTTTTGGTAAGAGAGGGAAAAAAAATGAAGTTCTCTTCACCAAATGCTTTCTTCGCGGATAAAAAAGAGGTGGTTGATGAAAGTTTCCCGGGAGATATTGTAGGTCTTCATGATACGGGAAGTTTCAGAATCGGAGATACGTTAACAGGCGGCGAAAAACTGAATTTCAAAGGAATTCCGAGCTTCTCTCCTGAACATTTCAGATATATTAACAACAACGATCCGTTGAAAGCAAAACAACTGGCAAAAGGGATCGATCAGTTGATGGATGAAGGGGTTGCACAGTTATTTACCCTTGAAATGAACGGCAGAAAGATCATCGGAACAGTGGGTGCGCTTCAGTATGAGGTAATTCAGTATCGTCTTGAGCATGAATATGGGGCAAAATGTACTTACGAGCCTCTTTCTATGCACAAAGCGTGTTGGGTGGAAGCAGATGAAAAGTCAGACGAATTCAAGGAATTTGCAAGACTGAAACAGAGATTTTTGGCAAGAGATAAATATAACCAGTTGGTTTTCCTTGCCGATTCTTCTTTCACGATTCACATGACGCAGGAGAAGTTCCCGAATGTGAAACTGCATTTCATCAGTGAGTTTAAGAATGCTTAATTGAAATAAATCAGCTTTAAATAGACAATCCGCGGAAGTTTTTCTGCGGATTTTTTTATGAAATTAAATGAAACTTTTATACCATGAAGAATCTTGAGTGTATCTGAGATTTTTCGACTCCGCTTTGTTTCGCTCAAAATAACAGCTCCGAAAATTAAATTCAGACAAGATTTGGTTAAGAGAAAAAATAAAAATTAAAAAAAACTTTGTAAAACAGCATTTTTTTATTTTACAAAATGCTAAAATTCAACTCCTTATCAATTTACATAAGCAAAACAATTCCTTTACAATCTTTACAAAAACTTCCCTCCTAATTTTACCTCATCGAAAAAATTAATGTTATGAAAAAGTTCATCTTACTCGTTGCTGTATCAAGCACGTTTATTATGTGTAAAAAAGGAGAAGCGGCAACCTCTAAAATTGAAGACGCAGTACAATCAGCAGACAGTACGATTTCTGCGACCTCTGAAAAAATTAATGACGTAAGCGAAAAAGCCAATGCCGCACTGGATTCTGCCAATGTAAAAATTAAAGATTTTGAAAATGCTAAAAATGAAGTGAAAGACAAAATTGAAAATACTTCCAAAATGGTAGATTCTTTATCTGAGAAAATTTCTTCCGTAAGACTGGAATCGAAAACCGAGAAAAAAGATTCGGCTAAAAAAGAAGAAAAAATTGTGGTGAATGTTCCGGCTCCGAAAGTGATTAAAGAAACCAAAATCGTTTATAAAGACAAACCGAAGAATGAAAATTACGAACTGAATGTTCTGAAAAATAAAATGGTAAAATCGGGTTATTTAACCATGAATGCAGACAATGCGGAAATCGTAAGGGAAATTATACGAAAGGAAACGATTAGAAACAACGGCGCAGTGACAAAAGAAGAGCTCACTTATGTTGCAGCAGAACCTTCCGATGACAGATCTTCGGAAATAGCGGATCAAAAAGCATATTATCTTCAGATTAAAGTTCCTCTGCAGAATTTTGACCAACTGATGGATGATTTAAGCAGCAATATCGGCAATATTGAAAGCAAAAACATAGAAGTAAAAGGAAATGATTATGATAACAATACGCTTTGTGAGATCAGGATCTCTCTTTTGGATAACACTCATAAAGCTCCGGAAACTTTTGGTGAAAAGTCTTTAGCCGCCGTTTCTTCAGGATGGAGTGTCATTACTTCCATATTCCTGTTTATTCTGCCGCTTTGGCCATTGTTTTTAATTGCCGGAACCGGATATTATTTTTATAAAAAGAGGGGTAAAAACACAACCAATCATGATGCCCATTAATTTCGAAAGTCCATCCTTTGTGATGGATTTTTATTTTAATATTATTTTAATGGGATAAATTGATTTTTAACCGATGTTATTGATATTTTTGATAAGTCATTAAGAAAGGAAAAAAGCTTGTAAAATTTAACTTTAGCCTCAAATTTCCATCAAACATATAAATAAAAGCAGACAAAAAATTTTATATATTATATTTTGTGGTTCGTGTGAATGTAAAAAGGCTTCCAAATTCGGAAGCCTTTTACTATTTCATGTATAATTAAGCAATTACTTTGCAATGCTTCTTGAAATAACGATCTTCTGGATTTCAGAAGTTCCTTCGTAGATCTGAGTGATTTTGGCATCTCTCATCATTCTTTCTACGTGATATTCTTTCACATATCCGTATCCACCGTGGATCTGTACAGCTTCAATCGTAGTATCCATTGCCACCTGAGAAGCGTATAATTTTGCCATTGCTCCGCTTTCAGAGATGTCTTTTCCAGCATCTTTTTCTACAGCCGCCTTGAAGCAAAGCATTCTTGCCGCTGTGATCTGAGTTGCCATATCTGCCAGTTTAAACGCAATTGCCTGATGATTGATGATTTCTGTTTTAAACGCTTTTCTTGTTTTAGCATATTTTAAAGCCAGTTCGTACGCTCCGGAAGCGATTCCTAAAGCCTGAGAAGCAATCCCAATTCTACCACCGTTCAGAACAGCCATCGCGAAATTGAATCCGAAACCGTCTTCCCCGATTCTGTTTTCCTTCGGTACTTTTACGTTATTGAAGATCAAAGAATGCGTATCGCTTCCTCTAATTCCCAGTTTATCTTCTTTCGGACCGATCTCGAAACCTTCCCAACCTCTTTCTACGATGAAAGCGTTGATTCCTTTATGTTTTTTCTCAGGATCTGTCTGTGCAATTACAATATAGTAAGATGCTGTTCCACCGTTTGTGATCCAGTTTTTAATACCATTTAAAAGGTAATAATCTCCTTTATCTTCCGCAGTTGTTTTCTGGGAAGTTGCATCAGAACCTGCTTCAGGCTCAGACAAAGCAAAAGCTCCGATTACCTGTCCGCTTGCCAAAGGGATAAGATATTTTACTTTCTGCTCTTCAGAAGCAAATTTCTCAAGACCTGCACAAACCAATGAGTTGTTTACAGACATTACCACAGCCGCAGAAGCATCTATTTTTGCAATTTCTTCCATTGCAAGAACGTAAGAAACGCTGTCCATTCCGGCACCGCCGTATTTAGGATCCACCATCATCCCCATAAGTCCCATTTCCCCCATTTTCTTTACCTGTTCTGCAGGAAACTTCTGGTCGCGGTCTCTTTCGATTACTTCCGGTAAAAGCTCGCTTTGCGCAAAATCTCTTGCTGCCTGCTGAATCATCAGCTGTTCTTCTGATAAATTAAAGTCCATAACATTGAATAATTAGATGGTCGCTAATTTACACTTTTTGGGCAAATCTGAAAATAGAATCATAAATTAGATAAAAACAACGAAAGAAGTTGATTTTTAAATATTCATCATATATATGTTAAGTTTGAATTATTAAATATATTATGGCATACATTTTATTAATTTCTAAATAATCACTTCCAATTTCCACAATTAAAAAAAATGCTTATATTTAAAATCCTTTAACAATTACTTAAAAAATCATGACAATCAAAAGATTATTTGATATTCCTCAATATGCACTGAAAACGTATCCGAAATCGGATATGTTTGTAACCAAATATCATGGTGAATGGAAGAAAACTTCCACGCAAGAGTTTATCAATGAAGCCAATAAGATATCACGAGGACTTTTAAAACTTGGGATAAAACCCGGTGACAAAATCGCTTTAATCACCACTAATTCCCGAACAGAATGGGCGATTATGGATCTCGGACTTTCGCAGATCGGGGTGGTTTCTGTTCCCGTTTATCCGAGTATTTCTCCCGAAGATTATGAATTTATCTTTACCAATGCAGAAATTAAGTACTGTTTTGTGTCCGATAAGGATCTTTTGAACAAGGTAGTAAAAGTAAAACATAACATTCCTTCATTACAGGGCGTTTTTACTTTCGACAATATCACAGGCGCTGCCAACTGGAAAGAAATCCTGGATCTTGGCGAAGATGATTCTACGCAGATTGAAGTGGAAGATCTTTCAAATGCCATTAATTCGGAAGATCTGGCAACGATTATTTACACTTCGGGAACAACAGGAAAACCGAAAGGAGTAATGCTGACTCATCATAATATCGTTTCCAACGTGTTGGGTTCGATCCCGAGAATTCCTAAAAAGAAAAGTCTGGATTATAAAGATACAAGGGTTCTGAGTTTCCTTCCGATCTGCCATATTTTTGAAAGAATGCTTTTCTATCTTTTCCAGTACAACGGTTTTTCGATTTATTTCGCGGAAAGCATCGAAAAGATGGGAGAAAACGTAAAAGAAGTAAAACCTCACTACATGAGCGTGGTACCAAGACTGGTGGAAAAAGTGTATGATAAAATCTACGCCACTGGTTCTTCCGCGGGAGGACTGAAACAGAAAATCTTTTTCTGGGCACTGGATCTGATTTCTAAAAAGAAAAGTGTTTCAAAACCATCCGGATTAAAGGAAATTATTGCCGACAAACTGGTGTTTAAAAAGTGGAGAGAAGGTTTAGGCGGTGAAATCATTACTTTGGTTTCCGGTTCTGCAGCTTTGTCTACAAGACTAAATTTAATGTTCCAAAATGCAGGAATTCCCATTCTGGAAGGATATGGATTAACGGAAACTTCGCCTGTAATTTCGGTAAATTCTTTCAGCAAAATGAAAATCGGAACCGTAGGTTTACCTCTTGACAATCTGAGTGTTAAAATCCAGGCAGACGGAGAAATTACGGTAAAAGGTCCTTCTATTTTTAAAGGCTATTTTAAAAATGAAGAAATGACGAAAGAAGTTTTTACAGAAGACGGTTATTTCAGAACAGGAGACATCGGACATATCGATAGTGACGGATTTTTACAGATCACCGACCGTAAAAAGGAGATGTTCAAGACTTCGGGAGGAAAATATATTGCACCGCAGACCATAGAAAATTTAGCAAAAGCTTCAAAGTTTATCGAGCAGATCATGGTTGTCGGAGACGGCGAAAAAATGCCTTGCGCATTGGTTCAGCCAGATTTTGAATTCGCAAAAAGCTGGGCATCAAGAAACAATCTGAATGTAGGTTCCACTCCACAGGAAATTGCCAAAAGTGCAGAATTAAAAGAAAGAATTAAAAAAGAGATTGACGATATCAACCAACATTTAGGAAACTGGGAACAGATCAAAAAAATTGAGCTTACCCCGGAAATCTGGAGCATTGATGCCGGTCTTTTAACGCCCACTTTAAAGCTGAAAAGAAAAGCGATTAAAGAGAAATTTATCGATCTTTATAATAAGATGTATGAGCATAAGGAATAATAATATAAACCGTTTCTTTTTGAGGCGGTTTTATTTTTAACACAAATTGCACAAATATCTTCACGAATGGCTCTATTTAATTATTTCAAAATAAAGCTATTTCAGTTTTCCAGTGAATAAATGTTTTTAAATATTCTTTTTCTTTATAATCGCTAATATCATGTAGTTTACATTTATTTTTTTAAAACTCTATAGAGTTTTATCTGTGTAGACATCATATTAGAAGGACATTCGGCGTTCCGTAGGAACGCTATCTTTAGAATATTGATGCTATTATAGATATCAATCCTACGGATTGATTGATAGACTTGCTCTTATTCCTACACAGATTCCGCTCCTAAAGGAGGAAACTATTTTACCTTAAAAACTTCAATAGTAAATTGTGCTATTTGCGAAACATTTGCGCAATTAGTGTTTAAAGCCAAAAAAAGCTGTCTCAAAATCGAAACAGCTTTATATCTTTAAAATCGTAAGTAATTAAAATTTAATTACAGATTTCATTCTTTCGTTTTCTTCCATTACCAACTCGTCGTCAACAAGGATTTTTCCTGAATGCTCATCAATGATAATTTTCTTTCTCTGGGCAATTTCCATCTGCTTTTGCGGCGGAATGGTGAAGAATGATCCTTTTGGAGCGCCTCTTTCCAATCCTACAACAGCAAGACCGTTTGGAGAGTTTGTTCTGATTCTGTTGTATGAAGCCAATAATCTCTCATCAATTTTTTCAGAAAATTCTTTTGATTTCTCGATAAGATATTCTTCTTCTTTCTGAGTTTCAGAGATAAGACCTTCCAATTCTTCTTTTTTGAATTTCAGGTGATTTTTAAGCTCATCAATTTTTGAGTTCAATTCGCTTAACGTTTCGTTTTTGTGACCTATTTTAGCACCGAATTCTTTAATTCTCTTCTCTGCAAGCTGGATTTCAAGCTCCTGATATTCAATCTCCTTACCTAATGCTTCAAACTCTTTATTGTTTCTTACATTATCCTGCTGAGATTTGTATTTTTCAATTAAAGTTTTTGCATGGTTTATTACTTCATGCTTTGTTTTGATCTGGTCGTCCTGATCTTTGATTTCTGCATGAAATTTTTCAGCTCTTTTTTCAAGACCTTCGATTTCAATCTCAAGATCCTCTACTTCGATTGGCAATTCTCCTCTTGTATTTCGGATTTCGTCCAATCTAGAATCAATGATCTGCAAATCGTATAAAGCTCTTAACTTCTCTTCAACTGAAATATCGTTGGTTTTTGCCATATTTTAAATGAAATAATTTACCGGGTTTGTTTTCTCAATAGATTTTGAGATTGCAAATGTACTAAATTTTTGTGACAATATTTCAAATAATTGTTGAGTTACAAATTGTTCTGATTCAAAATGCCCGATATCACAAATCATCATTTTCGAATCGGCAAGGAAAAAGTCGTGATATTTTACGTCTCCCGTAAGATAAGCATCACATTTTTTGGAAATTGCAGAACGGATTCCGCTTGCGCCCGAACCGCCCAAAACTCCTACTCTTTTAATTTTTTTATTATTGAATCCTGAATGACGGATCATCTCCAGACTGAATTTGTCCTTTACAAATTTCAGAAAATCCTTTTCATCCATCGGCTCATCGAGATCACCATACATTCCCAGTCCAGAATAATGATTGGTATTTTCCAGGCTGTAAATCTGGTGGGCAACTTCCTCATACGGATGTGCCGTTTTCATTGCATTAACGATCTGTCCCTGCTTATAATCCTCGAAAATCACAGAAATCATATCTTCATCTGCATTTTCACGAATATTTTGCTGTCCCGAAAACGGATTAGAGCCTTCAATCGGCCGGAACGTTCCATTCCCGTTGATTTTGAAACTGCATTCGTCATAAAATCCGATATTTCCTGCACCTGCCGAAAATAAAGCTTCCTTCACTTTTTCAGAATAATCTTTCGGAACGAAAACCGTAAGCTGTTTCAGATTATTTTTTTTAGGCTGAAGAATTTTTATGTTTTTTAATCCCAACTGATCGCAGATTCCGCGGTTTACTCCAAAAAAATCATTATCGAAAGCCGTATGAATGGCATAGATGGCAATTTTATTTTCAATAGCTTTTAAAACAGCTCTCTCTACATAGTTTTTCCCTGTTAAAGATTTCAGTCCCGAGAAAATGATCGGATGAAAACATACAATCAAATTACAGTTCTTTTCAATGGCTTCATCCACAACGTTTTCCAATGCATCATGACATACCAGAATTCCTGAGACATTTCTGTCCGGAACGCCACACAACAAACCTACATTATCAAAATCTTCTGCCTGCTGCAAAGGAATTCTTTCTTCTATTTTGGCAATTACCTTACTTATTGTCATTTTATTGTCTATGTTTGGTACGAAAATAGGGATTATTTGTTAATTTTAAAAAAACATCGAAAAATGGAAAAAGAGCACAATCTTATTCCCGAAGACGCTCTCTGGAAAAGACACCTTTATCGTATCATATACCGCTCCGACACAAAGCTCGGAAAGCTTTTTGACATAATTCTGCTGTCGTTGATTCTCATCAGTACTGCTATTATTATGATGGAAAGTGTACCGAAGCTTGATAAAAGGTTTCATTATACATTCATTATTATGGAATGGATTATTTCCATATTTTTTTCTGCGGAATATTTTTCGAGAATTGCCGTAGTGAAAAACAAAAGGAACTATATTTTCAGTTTTTTCGGAATTATTGATTTTCTTGCTTTAATTCCTTTCTATCTGAGCTTTATTTTTCCGGTTACCAAATATTTTCTGATTTTCAGAATGTTGAGAATGCTTAGAGTTTTCCGGGTTTTCAACTTATTAGATTTTATGAATGACGGCTCCGTGATTGTGAGAGCATTAAAGAACAGTTCAAGAAAAATTTATATTTTTCTTTTATTTTTAATTATTTTCTCGGTGATTGTGGGTTCGCTGATGTTTATGGTGGAAGGCGGAAGACAGGGCTTTGAAACTATTCCACAGGCGATTTACTGGGCGGTGGTTACCGTTACAACGGTTGGTTATGGGGACGTCTCTCCTATTACACCGATGGGAAAATTTTTTGCCGTGGTTTTAATGCTTGCCGGTTATTCTATTATTGCCGTTCCTACAGGAATTGTAACTGCCGAGATGAGAAACAAAAGACAGAATCTGGAAAAAGTGTGCGACCGATGCGGAAATGAAGATATTGATGATGATGCAAGGTATTGCAAACAGTGTGGCAAGAAATTGGCTTAGTAAAAATATAATGATCTATTAACGAAACACCACAAAAATCATGGAACCTAATAAAAACAAACCGAACAGCTTAGTAATTATCCTTATTTCATTGATCGCACTTGTGATCGTGGTTTATTTTATCCTTGTTATGTTTTTCCCTGCTATTTTTGATAGCATGACGACAGGTGAAATTCAGCCTGTTCCCAATAAATAAAGTTTTTTCATTTAAAATAACAAAGGCGATCTTTACAGACCGCCTTTTATTATGCTTAAATTTTCTTTATTTTTTAATTGTTTTTACGACCTGCTTAGAACCGTCTTTCATATCCAACATCAGAAAATATACCCCTTGTTTCAATTCTCCCAAATGAATCTCCGAAGTAGTATTTTCGATAACTCTTATCAGTCTTCCTGAAACATCTGTTACAGAAACTGATTTTACTTTTGCTATATCAGAAATATTAACAACATCCCTGAAAGGATTTGGAAATACTTTAATGGTATTTTTATTGGCTGCCACTTCGGAAGTTGCTAAATTATTTTTCGTAATGTTAATGGTAAATGCTCCTTCCGGCTCATCTGACCAACCACTGTAATGACCAACATTTACATAATAGGTATTTCCTGCAAGTGTAGGAACAGAAACTGTTTCAGCGCCTCCCTGTCCACCATCATCTACTGTACTTTCGCAGTTTAATGCAGAACAATTTCCGCTGTAAACTCCAATCTGAGGATCAAAATCACTTCCTGCAGGCATCGTTACATTAATATTAAATGTACTTCCGTCTCCTGTAAAAGTAAACCAGGTACCATCATTCATTTCATTAGAACATACGCTTACAATTCCCGAGTTATTGGTAGCTCCCGCTCCATCGTTTTGCGCGTAAGTATAAGGGAAAGCAGTAGCAGATAATGCTCCGGAACAAGCATCATTTGCCGGTGGCGGAGGGAAAGTTCCTACGCAGATATTAAAGCTTTGATTACTTCCTGCACCATAATAACTGTACACTCTCACCAGATATGTTTCTCCTACCGTAAGACCCGATACAACTCCCGAAGGCGGATCTGAACACAAAATACTTGATAGTGCTCCACAACCTCCGCTGAATACCTGAAAATAAGTATCTGTATCTCCCGCTGTACTTCCTACAGAGGTAATATTAAGAAGAGATATTTTATGAGTTGTAGCAGTGGCTATAAATTTAAACCAAACATCATCATCTGCTTGTCCATAACACGGACTTGGAGCAGTTCCTGAATCTGTTGCGCCAATTGTATACCCTGCAGTTACTGTTCCGCAGTTCAGATCTGGGTTTACAGGCAATGTAATTGCTGTTACACATTCATCATTAGCCGGCGGCGGCGGTGCAGTAGTAAACATCTGCTCTGTACATCCTGAAGATTCTCCTCCCGAACCTACTGCTACGATTTTAACGTAATGGGTTGTATTCGGAGCCAATGCTGCTGAAGGTGTATAACTATTGGTTGTTACAGAAACCTGATTCGCTATACTCGTTCCTCCTGGAGAAGTTCCGATAGAAACTTTATAGCTCGTTGCTCCTGCTATATTGTTCCATGTGATGGTAGGAGTTAAAGGAATAAATGTAGCATTATTTGCCGGATAAGTAACTATCGGGCAAGCAGGAACTGGGTTGGAAGCCAGTCCTTCAAAGGTAACAACGGATTTATAATTTACAAGGTTTCCTGTAGCAGGCGGTGATGCCGGATCCGGATTTGTAAAATCATCTTTATAATAAATTGTAGAATTTTGCGCTCCACTGTACACATATGTTGCCTCATCGAAATCATTATTATCATAACCTGCAGAGTTTTCCTCTGCCGCAATAACAAGATTAGAAGTATTATTGTAAGCGAAAGGCGTTGGAAAAACTACTTCGATAACTCCGTTGTTATTGCTTACAGTTCCGGAAAAAACCTGCGTTAACTGAGCTCCGGGAATCCAGTCTGAATCGGAGCTGAAGGATGTTTTGTTGGTGAGCCCTAGATAAACTACCCATTGTGAAGAGTTTGAAATTGACATTGAAGGGTCTATATAGAACTTGAGTCCTGTAATATTCCCTGCTGCATTGGCGTTAATTTCCTGCTTTGTGAAAATCTGCTGTACATAAGAATAACCGTAATACGTACTTATTGGAGCTACCCCAACATCTGTACTTCCTGAACCCAAAGTAATCTGGGCTGAAAAAGTCATACTTAAAAATAATAAGCATGAGAGTAAAAATTTTGTCATAAACTATCTATATTTTGTTGATTGAGTACTAATTTAATAATAATATTTAAATTTTAACATTAATTTTAAAGTTTATTGATAAAAAAATAGCGACTAAAAAAATTAGTCGCTATTATTATTTATAAAACGTATTAAAAATTATTTCTTAATAGTTTTTATCGTTTGTTTAGAACCATCTTTCATTTCAAGAGTAACTAAATACATTCCTTGTTTCAATTCTCCTAAATGAAGTTCTGAAGTAGGATTTGCAATAGTCTTCACCAATCTTCCCGCGATATCTGTAACCAATACATTTTTAACATTCGCTACATCGGAAATATTCAATATATCTGAGAATGGATTAGGATAAACTTTGATGTTATTTTTAGCATCTTTTACTTCGTTTGTTGCTAAAACCAATGATGCGTCATAAGCAGATACTTTAAACTGACCTGTTGTAGTGGAAGAATAATTCCAAACACCCACCATCAACGTAGATCCCGGCGTTAATCCTGTAAGAGCTACTAAAGAGAAGTTACCATCTGAAGAGCTATCATCATCACAGCCAATTTGTGTAAGTGCTCCACAGCTTCCACTGTAAACACCTAAAACAGTATCTGTAACATTGGAACCAGAAACAGATTGAGTTTCAATTGTAATATTTCCACTTGCAGGAACTACTACAGAATACCATACATCTCTGTAACCAGTTGTCTGGCAAGAATGTGTAGCCGTAGCATCAGATGTAGCCGTAGCACCAGAGTTTGTAGCAGTTACAGCATTTTGTGCAAAAGTACCACCAGGCGTTAAAGCAATAGCACCAGAACATTCATCGTTTGCAGGCGGTGGAGGTGCTGTTGTAAAGCTTCTTTCGGAGCATCCCTGAGATGTAGACATAGCATCATACGCATTTAAGGTATAATAATAAGTTGTATTATAACTTAATGCAGTTGGAAGTGTATACGATGTTACATTTCCTAAATCCTGAGCATTCATAATATTGGAAGCACCAGCTGAAGTACCAATAGAAAGTTTATAGCCGGAAACTCCGGTTACAGCAGTCCAGGTAAATGTAGGTGTTACAGAAACGTTTGTTGCAGCAGCAGAAGGTGCAGTAACAGTAGGACAGAAAGATTTTGTCGTGAACGTTACAGGAACCCAGATTGACTGATCTGCAGCACTACAACTAGATCTCACCCAGAAATAATAAGCTGTAGCAGATGCTAAGTTAGGCAATGTAGTTGTTGTAGCAGTTAAGCCAGAAATTGTAGGCGTTGTAGTAGCAGTCGGAGCTGTATTTGTTGTACTGTAATACACATCATAACCATTCGCAGGTACAGGATTTGGTGCAGTCCAGTTTACAACAGCAGAATTATACGTTAAAGTTGCAGCAGGTACTGTAACCGCTGAAGGCTCTGAACATGTAGGAGTAATATTAATGTTAATATCATCTACGTATAAATTATATTGATTACTTACTGAGTATGCATTAAATCCAAAATAATAAACTCCAGATGCAGTAGGTGTAAAGTCTACAAAGTTAGTTGCTGCAGTTGCAGTATTAATACTTGGGTGATCTGCTAAAGCATTTGTCATACTGGCATTATTCGCTGAAGTACCATAAGCAACCTTTAGTTTTTCAACATACGTTGTACTGTTGTTTCCATAGGTGTACTTAATTCTGTAAGAAACTCCTGCTGTTAAGTTGATTCCCTGAGTATAGAACCAAGCATTTGCATCATTACTAAAATTGTACAGATAAGTAAGCGCTTTAGTAGTAAATCCATAACCAGCCGGAGAACTTGTTGTCCAGTTATTTCCTGTTCCTGCATTTTCTGAAGAAGTACAAGATGGCAACGCAGGTGTTGTTACACTTTCAAAATCCTGAACATAAGGAACACTTGTAGATGTACATGCAGTTGTGAAGCTCAAAGGACCTGCCCAAGAACTTGTAGATCCGGAACCGCAATTAGACCGCACCCATACATAATAAGTTGTGTTAGAAGATAAACTTCCTAAACTTTTACTTGTTGTTGTAGAAGTTCCTGTTGCGGAAGTCGCTGCCGTAGGAGCCGTATTAGAAGTAGATACATAATATTCGTACCCAGAAGCTGGCGCCGAACTAGGAGCAGTCCATGCAATATCAGCCGTTGAAACACCAACATTTGAAACCGTAGGTGCAGAAGGAGGTAAACAAGCAGGTGCAGCTCCTTGAGAAACCGTAACATCGTCAAAATAAACATAATTATCTGATGTGGACAGTCCTGATTTTGCCTCAAATCTTAAATAAACATTTCCCGAAGAAGGCAGACCTGTAATGGTTGCTGTCTTTGTGGCACAAGTTGCAGAAACAACGTGTGTTCCACTATTAATACTGTAAGCTGTCGTCCAAGGACCTGAAGCTGATGTGGACCATTGTAGATTAATTACACCAAAATCTGCAGCACTGGCTCCAGTAGTGTTACTTGAATACTGTGTAACTTTGTAAGAAAAACCAACTGTAAGATCTCCTCCGTTTGTTCCTGTAAGTGCTGGAGAAACAAGATAAGAAGATAGGTTATAATAGTTGTTTGCTCTTACACTTGCCGTACCATTACATGGGGTTGTAGTATTTCGACTGAAAGAACCAGAGCCACTTGTAGTCCATGAGCCCAAACCTGTGGGTTCCCAGTCATAGGTATACGAAATTTGCGCTGAAGCTCCTATTCCAAGAGCCATCATGCACGATAATAGAAATTTTTTCATGTTTAAGTAAAAATAAAATTAGGTGATGTAAAAGTAAAAATAAATTTTAATTTAATTAACCAAAACTTTATAAATAATTCATATTTAATACTAAAACAAATCATTATTAAACTAATTATTAAACAATCATTTGAATAGTTGAATAAATAACAATTTTAAAACTAAATATAATAAACTGTTTATCAAAAAGTTAATAATTAGTAACAATAATTAATTTACAACAATTAACATAATAATTTATTTTCGAATAACTTATAAAATTTTTATAAAAAAAATAGCGACTAATAAATTAGCCGCTATTATTCTCTATTAATTATAAATAATTAAATTTATTTTTTAATTGCTTTAATAGTTTGTCTAGAACCATCCTTCATTTCAAGCGTCACTAAATACATTCCTTGTTTCAACTCTCCCAAATGAAGTTCTGAAATAGGATTTGCAATAGTTTTCACCAATCTTCCCGCGATATCTGTAACCAATACATTTTTAACATTTACTACATTTGAAATGTTTAATACATCTGCAAATGGATTAGGATATACTTTGATGTAATT
Organism: Chryseobacterium urinae; assembly: GCF_030518295.1. Taxonomy (NCBI): domain Bacteria; kingdom Pseudomonadati; phylum Bacteroidota; class Flavobacteriia; order Flavobacteriales; family Weeksellaceae; genus Chryseobacterium; species Chryseobacterium urinae. The sequence continues at coordinate 15,219 of NZ_JAULSJ010000042.1, forward strand.
CTTGGTACCTTTTAATTCATTTGTTGCAAGTATTGTAGATTCTTTTAAGCTGATATCATCCAATAATAGATTATCATAGAAGTATCCATTACCCGCTACATCTTTATCTACCACAAATCTTACCTGTACAGTCTTACCAATATATGCAGTTGGCAAGACTAAAGATACTGTTCTCCAAGTCGATGCATTGGACGTGTCTGCAAAAATAGTTTCCCAAGTAGAAGAATTAACATCCTTGATATCAACCGTAAGTTTATTATTGTCATAAGCCGGCTGGCTGGTAGGGTTTACTCCCGTCCCATGATTCTTAAACCATCTGAACTCCAACGCAGGATTTGTTAATCCAGTTAAATTAACCATTGGTGTCATTAATGTCACATCATGAACTCCTGTGTATGGGCTGGACGCATCCACATAAGCAAACTGTCCTGCAGTATTATTCTGCCCCGCAGCACTATAAGTTGTACCATAGTCCTGAGTAGAACTACCAAATTGCCAAAGTGCATAACCCGTGTTATTTGTGCTTGATGTAGACCAACAATTCGGAGCAGCTCCTGAATTAAAGTTTTCAGTAAACGGTGCTGAGAAAGAGCTACATAAAGTTGTGAATACTGCAGAGCTTGACCATTGACTTAAATCTGAAGCACTACATTTTGATCTTACCCATACATAGTAGGTTGTAGCAGCAGAAAGACTTCCTAAATTCTGAGACGTTGTCATAACCCCAGTAATAGTAGGAACGGTTGCACCAGTAGGAGCCGTGTTTGACGTACTATAGTATATTTCATATCCATTAGCTGGTGCTGTCGCAGGAGAAGTCCATGCCAATGTTGCTCCTGAACTCGTAATCGCAGACGTATTTAAACCTGTAGGAACATCACATGTAGGAATAGATTCTACCACAAAATTATCAACAAAGAAATCATAATCAGGAGCATCATCTACTGTTCCATCACTTCCATACACTGCAAAAATTACATTATTCCCATTATAGGCTGTTAAATTAAGAGTATATGTATTTAAAGTATTACCAGGAGCATTCGAAGCATTCCAAGTCTGAAGAACCGTCCATGTAGTACCACCGTCAGTTGATACTACAAACTGTAAAACATCGTCAGATCCCATAGCACTTGAAGTCGTAACACCATATGCTGTTAAACCATAATCAAATTTAACTCTGTACCCCCCTGCAGACAAATTAAACGCAGGAGAAATCAACCAACCATTTCTAGCAGTTGAATACAGATTTATTCTTGCCGCACCTGTAGAACCGGAATTTAAGAATCCATCTTCTATCCAGTAGTTGGTAGTACCCGTTCCCGGTCCTGTTGCCGGTGATCCTCCATTTAAACGAGACCAGCATGCTCCAGGGAATGTAGAAAAATTATTTGTGTAACTTGGAGTATAAGCACCACAAACTGTCGTAAAGTTTCTTATAGTACATGAAGAAGAAATCGTTCCTCCATTATACGCATTTACCGTATAATAGTAAGTGGTAGAAGTATTTAGTGCCGTACTTAATGTATAAGTAGTAACATTTCCTACATCTACATTATTTAAAACATCAGTTCCTCCGGAAGTTGTTCCCATAGATATTTTATAACCTGTAGCACCAGTAGTAGCTGCCCAGGTAATTGTAGGTGTTGTAGAAACTCCCGTTGCAGCAGCTGCAGGAGCACTTACAGAAGGACAACTAATGTTTGCCGTAGTAAAAGATCTTTCGTTGCATCCGGTAGCACTTCCTATTGAATTTTTAGGTATTACAGTAAGATAATATTGCTGATTGAAGTTGAGAGGTGTACCTGAGGACACTGTATAAGTAGTAACATTTCCTACATCTACTCCATTCATAACGTCCGTACCTCCAGAACTTGTTCCTAAGTTAATCAGATAACTCGTAGCGCCATTTTGTCCTAAAACACCAGCCCACGTAAAAGTAGGAGTTACAGAAACACCCGTGGCATTGGCAGCAGGAGCAGAAATTGTAGTACATGCAGGAGCTGCAACAGCAGGAGGGAATGTAACATCAAATCCAATTACAGGTCTTCTGTAGTTCGAACTGGTAAGTGTTGCTGTAAAAGCACTGGATGTGTTTAGATACTTAGTGGTATTATTGTTTGTTGTAGAGATACAGGTTGTTCCATATTCATAATCCCATGTAATACTTGAAGAAGGAGCAGTTGTTTGAGTGTACTCTAGATATACTGCTAAATTACTTCCGGAAGTATAAGAAAAATTAGTTGTATGAGCAAACTGCTTAAATCCAGCAGCAGAACCAACAGCGGCGGCAGGATCTGAATCGTAAACCAATGTAGCAGTTGAAATTTCAGTAGCCCAGTCCGGAGAAGCAGAGCCAAAATCAGTCGCCGTAGTAAGTTTCAGATAAATTTTAAAATTGGTACCTGCAGGAAGAGAACCGGAAGTAGCAATCCTTCTGAAATAAGTTCCGGTAATTGTTCCTCCGTTTATAGCTGCAAGTTGTGAAGCAGGAAGAATAAAAGCAGTCCTGTTTTTGTTATTAGTCGTGGTAGTACTGTTCATTGGTCCGTACGTATTAGATCCAATCCCTGTTGAACAGGTCGTGACAGTAAAATTTTGTCCCTCATAGCTTTGATATACAAACAAGCACATCAAAAGCAAGAACAGAAAATTGAGCTTTTTCATTTCTTTAGCAAATTAAAATTAGGTACTGTAAAAGTATAAATAATTTTTAATTTAATTAACCAAAATTTCACAAATATTTAACATTTAACAACAAAAAATGCAATAAAATACATTATTATTAAACAATCATTTGAATAATTAAACTTATCATAATTAAACAACAACCCATAAGAAACTGTATATCAAACAGTTAAAAATTACTCCCAAATAATTGATTTACAATAATATAAAACTTAACATAAAAAATATAGACTGCCCTTTTTGAGACAGTCCATATTATATAGAATTAGTGAGTCCTATCCTATCAAATAATCTTTTGACATACCAATAAATTACTGACTCCTTTCGATATCCCTCAATATCGTACCATCAGCTTAAATTTCTTTTCTTTTTCATTTAATATCTGTAACATTCCCTTTCAAGGTTAACTCTGTAACTCCATCATTAAAATTACCCTCGACTAATATTGTAGCTGAGTTCTTTCCTAAAACTGCTTTTTTAGGAATAAAACGAGCCTTTATTTCAGTTTGCTGATTAGGCATAATGGGAATTTTTTTATAATCAACAACGGTGCAGTTGCAGTTTGGAAGTACTTTATTAATTATTAGAGGTTCATCCCCAATATTTTTTATTACAAAATTATAATTAACAGTATCTAAATAGGTAACATTTCCAAAGTCATATTCTCTGACAGGTATATCAGCTTTTCCTTTTAGCTCAATATAATAATACTTTTCTCTTTTGTGTGTTATTAAAGCTATTATTAACATGACTAAAATTAAACCTATAATTATGATAAAACTTTTTTTCTTCATAAATGTAATTAATTAGATGGAAACAAAACTTCTAAACCAATCATTGGATTAACAAATCCCATATTGCTTCCTGTTGAACCATTCCTCCATCCTGTGTTATGATAATTAGACCAGGTTATAGGTTTGTTTTTTTTGCTTACGGTATATCGAAACATGGGTCCGAATCGAGCATACTTGTCTACTTTACCTTGTGTATTAATCAATTCAACACCAATACAAATCCCATTTTTGGGGAACCTAATGTTATAATCTTCTACATCTATCCATAGCCTATATTTTTGGTTTTTAGGATTCACATATATATTTTTACTATATAGCTCTTCTCCGGGCTTATTATTAGTCTCATCATATTTGTAAAATTTAATATTAAACATAGCTACATAGTCGACATTATCTCTTCTTTTCAAATCAATATACACTCTTTTAACTTTTCCGCTCTTCTCAGAAACCGAGTTTTCGATATATACACAAGTTTCATATCCAATTAATGAAGTCATTCCAACATTACCTTCTTTGCTTTCTCCAAGCAGTTCCTTTTTATTGTAGTCAATTTTCTTTTGAGATAGCACCACCTCTTCAATATTGGAAACTTTTATATCAAGCGGTATACTTAGAATTACGTTCTCTTTATTCTTAAAACCGGATAGAGGAATTTTTTTTGGTTTATAGCCAAGTGTAGATACCTTTAACGTATCATAAATACTATTTCTTATATCTAATTCAAATTGTCCTATTTCATCCGAATAAATACCTTTTCCATTAATAAGAACAATATTTGCATAAGGTATTGGCTTCTTAGTCATTGAATCTGTAACAATTCCTTTTATAATTTGAGCATAGAAGATATTACAAATGATTAATAATAATGCTGTAACTATTTTTTTCATTCTTTTTAGTTTAAAACACCACCAAGTTATCACTTGGTGGATTTTGTAATAATTATGGTGTTGGTGCAGAAACTCCTTCTGGACACGATATAACTTCATAAGTATACCATTCAAACAAACCAAATAATGCTGAATGATAAATTTGCTTTCCAACACAACCATTATCCCAATAATAAGCCCATTCTAATCTCTTAGCCTCTACTTTTGGCGAAAAGAAAAAAGCTCCTGCGAAAATTGCAGCTAAAGCCACTTTTTTAAGATTTTTCATAATAAAATGTTTTTTTTAAATAATTTTTTAATCCCTACTTATTTCATCCGGAATCCCAAAAAGGTAATTTCCAGACTTTACTTTCAAAAGAAGATGTTATCTTCTTGATGAAGTAGGCAGGTTTTCGGATTGTCCCGCCATTGAAATATTTTATACTGTCTGTTCGATTTTTTATTACCAGTTTTCTCTAACAAGAAATAGCAAAGCTATATTATTTAAAACAGATTAAATCTGTGTTTTTTTTCTAAAAGCAAATTGATTGTCCGTTTATTAACCTAAAGCTTCGACAGGCTCAGCTTGACATCGTTAGAAATCAAGCGTTTAGTATTAGAGGTGTCACACTGAGCTTGTCGAAGTGCCTGTTATAAATAATTGATTTTCATATCAATGCATAGTAACAGGTTGTTTAACGGATATTCAAAAAAGTAATTAATTATACAATAATTATTTTAATAATTCAAAATGAATTTCACTGTAAGAAGCAATAAAAGATAATATGCTCCCTCAGGCGTTTGATCTTCGGATGCTCCCGAAAACACATTCCTTTGGGCGAAACGATTTCGGAACTTCCCGAAGGTGTTTTCCTTTTGGCGGAATACATCCGGCGGACTCCGAAAGTCTGCTCCCTTAGGCGGGACGGTTTCGGCTGTTCCCGACAGCTCCCTCCCTTCGGCGGTGGCTCTAGGAAGGCGTTTCCGGAGATTCAGGTTTCTGATCTTCTCCCCCGCTTTCTTCCGTACTGCTGTATTTGGTAACGGCAAGATTATATTGGTTTACCAGACTGCTGAGCTTTGCCATTAACTGATCGTATTCTGCATTCGGGGTAAGCAGGGCGTGAGCTTCTATATGCTGTTTCAGCGTTCGGTAAGCTTCCGTAGATGCTGTTCTGGCAGTAGCTAATACACCTGTTTCTACTTCCGAAAGCTGTACGGTACGGGCAATATACTTGTTGTTAAAATTCTGGTTAGAAGTTTTCAGCTCGTTTACCCAGTCAGCAAGTTGAAGCTGGGAGATTTTATCGCTGTGCTTTTCTTCCCATTCTGCTACGATGCTGTTAATAGTGGCTGTTTCCAACTGATACCGAAGCTTATAGATACGATCCCCAAAACGGTTAAGGATATCTAAAAGTGCAAAGGCATTGTTCTTGGTCTCCGGATCGAAATGGTACTGCCATGCTTCCAAAATCATCTTGATCCCGATAACAGCGTTGTCTCTCTGCGCATCCAAAGCCTGAATTTCCGGTGTAATATCGCTTCCCGTATAAGGCAGATAAGCATTATTAAAACTTTGTGCCGCTGTTTGCAAAACTGTTCTTTGACTGCCAATATTTAATTGGTCGGCAGTAGTTTGAGGCAAAAGTTCCAGTACATTGTTCACGAATTGCAGAAAATCTCCGTTACGGTATTTTTCCAGATTGGCGGTTGTAATCATTGTGTTATTTTAAAATTTTACAGGGCTAATTTATAAAAAAATTGAAAGCGTTTTTCTGTTCAGGTATATTTTACGAAAAAAATTTTAGACAACTTCAAAATTCGAGCTGCGATAAGGTTTTCATAGTAGAGAATTTTCATGAAACATTTATCAAAAAACAGAGGCTATCCATTGGGACAGCCTCTATAATTCATGCTTTGAGTATGGTTAATAAACTTTACTTTTTAATTGCTTTGAAAGTCTTTTTAGATCCATCCTTCATATCTAAAGTAATTAAATACATTCCCTGCTTTAATTCATTTAGATTAACCGATGATTCAGGATTAGAAATGGTTTTAATTAACCTTCCTGCAATATCCGTCACATAAACGGCTTTCACATTAGAAATATCAGATACATTCAAAATATCCGTAAAAGGATTCGGATATACTTTAATTTCGTTCTTCGTACCGGATAATTCGTTTGTAGCAAGCGGAGCGGTTACAATGAATGAATAATCAATAATTTCTCCCCTTGAGAAACCTAAACAAGGATCCGTTGGTGCACTGTTGTTGTAATTGATTAAAACCCTCATTCTGTAAGTTCCTACAGATGTATTTGCAGGGATGGTAAGTGTTGCACCGCTGGTCGTTGTAGTATAATTTGTTGTTGCAAACAGTTTTTCGGAAGCATCAAAAACATTATTCTGATTTAAATCTACCCATACAGCAACTCCAACCGTAGGTCCTCCCGCTGTTATCGAAATAGGAATAACCGTATTGGAAGAAGATTTCGCAATTGAAATATTATTTGAGCTCATCAGATTCTTATATCCGAAAGTTGCTGCACTGTTCGCTGTTGCAGAACTGTATGCCATATTCGTATTGGCAGTAGTGGATGTAAATGAGCTGATCCATGAATTCTGATTAGAAGTTGCAGGAGTACAGTAATTGCTTGTATAAAATCTTGTTCCGCCTTCCCATGCACTGTTATCAGTCGCAGTACATTTAGCTCTTGCCCATACGTAGTAGAATGTATCACTGGTTAGTCCTGTCAGGTTAGCAGTTGTACCCGTTCCACTTGTACTTATAGAATTTGAAGCATTTAAAACTGTTGTCGCTGTCGGTGCTGTATTGGTGGTGCTGTAATAGACATCATACCCTACTCCAACCGTAGAAGAAGGTGCCGTCCAGCTAATCGCAGCTCCGTTAGCTGAAGTGGATGCTACGGTAATTAATGTCGGATTATCGCAGCTTGGAATAGGCTGAATATTAATATCATCAATCCCGATTCCTCTGTAAGTTCCTCCTACACCGTGTCTGAACGCAAGATACTGATCTGTTCCCGCCGGAATATTTACCGTATACTGAGCCATAGTTGATGTTAAAGTAACCGCACTGATCTGTGTAAAAGTAGAAGCATCAGCAGGATTGCTTAACGTTCCCACCTGAAGCGTGTAACCTGAAGACCCTCCCGCAGCCATAAAACGAACTCTGTTTGCTCCGTTTGAAAGGGGTGTAATTTGTGGGGAAACCAACATTCCTCCTGCTGTAGTAGCTGTATCATTATATAAATAGTAGCCATTTGGAGCAGAAGAATTATACGATGTATTTACATAGCCATATCCCGCCCAAGACGACGGTTCCAAATATCTCCAGCAGGTAGGCGCATTTGTATTACTGCTGCTTCCCGTAGCTGTGGTATCGAAATTTTCAAATACCGGAAGAGAAGTTACAGCCGGGCAAACAGTTGTAAAGCTTCTCTCTGTACAGTTTAAAGAGCTTTGAGTTGCCGTATATGCTCCTACAGACCAATAATACACCGTACTGTAATTGAGAGAAGTTGGCAATGTGTATGTAGTTACATTCCCTACATCAAAATTATTAAGGACATCATTTCCGCCCGGCGTTGTTCCAATTCTCAGCTTGTAGCCTGTAACTGCAGACGAGGAAGAAGCCGTCCATGTAAAGGTAGGCGTAAGCGGAACATTAATAGCAGATGCTGCAGGTGCAGACTGTGCAGGACAGATAGAAAGTGTGGTAAATGTTCTTTCTGTACATCCTGTTGATGAAATCGTAGCATTATAGGCATTAACCGTATAATAATACTTTGTGTTATAAGTTAATTCTGTCGGTAAAGTATATGTCGATACATTTCCAACATTCAAATTATTTAAAACATCTGTTCCTCCTGAAGTTGTCCCCACAGATAATCTGTATCCTGTAGCTTCCGGATTTGCCGTCCATGTAAATGCAGGCGTTACAGAAACTCCTGTTGCCGCCGAAGAAGGCGCAGAAACTGTAGGACAGAAAGTTTTCGTCGTAAAAGAAGATCCTGAAACCCAAGAACTCTGCTCTGAAGCAGAACAACGGGATCTTACCCAAACATAATAAGTTGTACTCGGCGTTAAATTGGTTATTGTATACGTTAAGCCTGTTGCTCCCACAACATTGGGCGTTGCAGCAGCGGTAGGCGCTGTATTCGTCGTGCTGTAATAAATATCAAATGCCGGTGCAGGATTTGCCATCGCCCAGTTTACCGGAGCTGTTGTAGACGTAGTTGTTCCGGGAGTTACAGAATCCGGGAACATACAAGGAATGACAGAAATATTTACATTATCAATATAAATATCGTTGCTTCCGTTATCTCCTGTAGCCATAAATCTTACAATCGCGGTCGGACTGCTCGTTCCCAAATCTGCATATTTGGTAGCCCATGAAGCAGAAATCCCCTGAGTAGAACCCACCTGATTGAAAGTGTTTCCGCCATCTGTAGAAACCAAAACTTTTAAAACATCAGTTCCTGAAGTATTCTGATAATCGTAAGACAACAGCCTCGATCCTGTTCCTGAGGATAAATTGATATACAAATCCATGTATCCTGAAGCATTGATCGTATTGTACGAATGGAATCTTGCTGCCGGAGCTACACCCGGTGCTGCAACAGCAATATTTCCGCCTAAACTTGTCCATCCTGTTGTACTTGCGTAACCACTTACTGTAATGTCACTTGCTCTCCATGAGTTATCTCCTCTCGAAGGCCAGGTTCTCCAATAGTTGGCATTGGGAAGATCGCCTATGGAATTTCCGTTTTCCCATGTACTGAAACTTTCAGTAAAAGGAATAGAGGCATAATTTACAGGAGGTGCAATCCATGTTCCCGGAGAATAAGTAAAGGTAAGACCGGAAGCAGGTACAGTTGTAGAATTGGCAGTTCCTAAAGTAACTGAATCTGTACTGCCGGTTCCTATGGAAGTTGCCGTCCAGTCTGTTCCTACTCTGTTGTTGGTATCGGAAGCTTCCGATCCTCTTATTCCGACCTGTCCCGTTAAGACTGCAGTACCGGAAACACAATTTCCGTAGACAATGCTTACGTTATTAGAAGTTAAATCAAACTGAATCTGAAAATTAAGAAGCTGCGCAGCAGATGCTGCACTTCCCTGAAGATCTTTAAACTGGACTATAAATTTAGAACCAACTGTTTCGTAGGAAATTTCAGAAGTTGTAGTATTGGCATTTTTAAGATTGACTGCAAAACCGGCAAATGCACCTTCGTAAGGAGTCGTGGTATCTGTAGAAAGCCCTGTGTAAGTGGCCGCCAAAGCTGGTGTTCCAAGGGTTACAAAACCATTATTGCTAAGGTAAACAGCATTATAAGATTTACCATTGAATTTAAAAGCTGATGGTAAACTAATTGCAGCAGAAACAGCATCCGTTCCTAAGGTGGCTCCCGACTGCCAAACTGTTCTGGAGGCTGAAAGCGGTGTGTAGGTTCCTGTAGTCTGCGTAAATCCGTAGCCGTTATTGGTATTCGGATTGGTTGCCTGAGGCGGTCCCACCTGTGCAAACGTTGCCGATCCCAAGGCAAGAAGACACGTGAGTAGAATTTTTTTCATATATCAATAAAATTAAGGGCGGTAAAAATATAAAAATTATTCATTAAACCTATTAAAATTCAGAAATTCATCATTATTTAATGTTAAAAAGCTAAAATATTTTAATAAAAATTAAACATTCATTTGATTTTAACAGAGAAATAAAAAGTGGGATTTTAAAGTTGATTTATGTTATGGATTTAAAAGATCACCAAAATAAAAATGGCTAAAAATCTGATCAATAGATTCTTAGCCACTTTAAATTTATATCACGTAGTTTTAAACTTAATTCAGATAAAATTCATATTTATTTAAAAGCTGAATTTCTTTAATCAGTTCACCGCTGAGATTTACAGAATGCTTCATCGACTGTACTTCGAGATGTTCTACCTTCGAATCTTCTTCCACATTTTTGAGATAAAATTTCAGCTTCTGATTTCCCTGATTTCTTTCTAAAACTTTTCTGAAAAAATTCAGATCTTCCGGTCGGAAATCCATGACATCCATCACCAAAGAAATACTTTTCGCAAATCTTTCAAAAGCTTCCTGAAGCTCTATGACATCCGTAACATTTACAAAAACCCTTCCGTCTTTTACCTGAGCAAATTTAATCTTGAAAATAACAAACCGCTGAACCTCCAGTTTTTCTTTCAGCTTCATGTAATCACGGTCTCCCAGTCGGAAAGAATAAGAACCGGAATAGTCTTCCAGCGTTACAAAAGCCACTTTTTCTCCGCTTCGGAAACCATCTTTTACCACATATTCGGTAATCAGACCGGCAACAGTGTATTCTTTCCCGCCACCGCCGTTTTCTCTTTCCTTCTGTAATGTTTTCCAGTCTTTTTTCTTCTCTTCGAATAATTCTTCCTGCTTATTTGCAAAAGCCTGTTCTTTATAAGCATCTACCTCATCAAGATTCAGGAAGTGGAAAACACCTTTTGGTTCTGCTTTTTTGGTGACTTCTTCAATGAGTTCCTCTTCTTCACCCGCAATGACATCATCGGAAACAATTTCCGCAAGTTCAGATACATCTTCAGGAGCGTCCTGCTCTAAAATCGGAACCTCATCAATTACAATTTTCGATTCGTCTTCTTTTTCCAGAACAGATTTTTTGGAAAGACTTCCCTGTATAAACTTGAACTGATATTTAAATTCATCCAAAGGATGCGCAGAAAGATAGAATCCTATGGTTTCTTTTTCCTTATTCAGCTTATGCATATTCGGCCATTCCGGACACGGAGGCAGCTTGGGCTGCTCGATCTGAACTTCCTCTGCAAAATCTGCAAAAAGAGAATGTTCCATTTCATTTTTACTTTCCTGAAAGCTTTGTCCGTAACGGATCAGTCTTTCCAGATTGGTTCTTCCCGCCATATCGATATCAAAATACTGACCTCTGTGGAAATTGTCGAGTTCATCAAAAGCTCCTGCCAAAACCAAGCTTTCCGCCACTCTTTTATTCATTTGTGAAGGCAGAATTCTTTCGAAGAAATCATAGATATTTTTAAATCTGCCGTTCTGTCTTTCTCTTGTAATGGCTTCACTCGGACCTTCACCAATACCTTTAATGGCTCCCAGACCAAAACGGATCTGTCCTTTTTCGTTTACCGAGAATTTATACTGAGATTCATTCACATCCGGTCCCAAAACATCAACACCCATACTTTTACAGTCTTCCATGAACATGGTGATGGAATCGGTGTTGTTAATGTTGTTACTCATCACACTCGCCATATATTCTGCCGGATAATTGGCTTTTAAATAAGCGGTCTGATACGCAATAAATGCATAACACGTAGAGTGAGATTTGTTAAAGGCATACTCAGCAAAAGCTTTCCAGTCGTTCCAGATTTTCTCTAAACGTTCTTCGTTTAGGTTATTTTTTCTTCCGCCTTCGATAAATTTCGGGTACATTTTATTAAGAACGTCGATCTGCTTTTTACCCATCGCTTTTCTCAGCGTGTCGGCTTCCCCTTTCGTGAAATTTGCCAGTTTTTGGGATAAAAGCATTACCTGCTCCTGATACACCGTAATTCCGTAGGTTTCTTTTAAATATTCCTCTGTTTCCGGTAAATCATAGACGATTTCTTCAATTCCGTGCTTTCTGTTGATGAAGTTCGGGATGTATTTTATCGGACCGGGACGGTATAATGCGTTCATGGCAATAAGATCGGCAAAAACGGTAGGTTTCAGCTCTCTCATGTACTTTTGCATTCCGGGACTTTCGTACTGGAAAATCCCGACTGTTCTCCCCTCTTTAAACAACTGATAGGTTTTTGCATCATCAAGCGGAATCAGATCGGGATCAATATCCACTCCATGTCTTGCTTTTACAAGTTTTAAAGCATCCTTGATGATGGTTAAAGTTCTCAGCCCTAAAAAGTCCATTTTCAGAAGTCCTGCACTTTCCGCCACCGAGTTATCGAACTGCGAAACCAGAATATCGGCATCTTTTGCCGCAATAGTTACCGGAACCAGATTACTTACATCTTCCGGTGTAATGATAACCCCACAAGCGTGAATCCCTGTATTTCTGATGCAGCCCTCCATTTTTTTAGCACTCGCCAAAACACCGTGACGCGCGTCATTCGGGCTGTCGAGAACGTAGCGCATTTCGTCAACAAGCTGTTGTTCTTCAGGTTTTAATTTATCGTATTTTGCTAAAGCTTTCGCAATATTCATTCCCGGTGTGGAAGGAATTAATTTAGCAATATTATTCGTGTCCGGAATCGGAACATCCAAAACCCTTCCCGCATCTTTAATCGCAGATTTCCCTCCCAGAACCGAGTAGGTAATAATCTGGGCAACCTGTGTTTTTCCGTATTTATCGACTACCCATTTGATGATTTTATCTCGTCCTTCATCATCAAAGTCGATATCAATATCGGGCATGGAAACCCTTTCCGGATTCAGGAATCTCTCGAAAAGGAGATCATATTTAATGGGGTCTACGTTTGTAATTCCGATACAGTAGGCTACTGCAGAACCTGCCGCAGAACCACGACCGGGACCTACCCAAACGCCCATATTTCGGGCTTCGTTACAGAAATCCTGAACAATCAAAAAGTAACCGGGATATCCTGTATTGGCAATAACTTCCAGTTCGAAATCCAGACGTTCTTTTATCTCATCTGTAATTCCTGTTTCTACATATCTTCTTTTTGCCCCTTCGTACGTTAAATAGGTAAGATAAGCCATCTCACCGCGTTTTCCGCCGTCAATTTCATCTTCGGGATGAATAAATTCTTCCGGAATATCGAATTTAGGTAGAAGAACGTCTCTTTTTAAAGTATAAGGCTTGAACTTTGCGAAAAATTCTTCATACGCTTCGAATGCATCGGGATACGTTAAAAACGCTTCCTTGATTTCATCCGCCGTTTTCATGTAATATTCTCCGGTTGCAAGTCCTCTTCTTTTTCCAAAACCTTTTCCTACAGGCGTTGAAAGCTTTTCTCCATCTTTGATGCAGCTTACAATATCCTGAATATTAGAATCGTCTTTATTGGTGTAGAACGTTTCATTCTGCGCTAAAATTTTAACATTATATTTATCGGCAAAATGTAATAAAACATCATTTAAATGCTCTTCTTCCGGCAGTTTATGGTTCTGGATCTGAACATAAAAATCGTCTCCGAAAGTATCTTTCCACCATCTGAAAAGCTCCTCCCCTTTCTGTTCACCCGTATTCAAAATGGCATCCGGAATATCTCCGTGAATTCCCGAAGTTAGGGCAATCACTCCCTCTTTATATTCAGCAATCAATTCCCTGCTGATCCTCGGAACTCCAAAATAAAATCCTTTAAGAAATCCGATACTGGATAGTTTGGCTAAATTTTTATATCCGTTAAAATCTTTTGCCAATAAGACAACCTGCGTTCTTCTGTCGGGATCATCTTTGGTAAACTGCTTCTGCTCGTAACGGTCTGAAATATAAAATTCGCAGCCCACAACAGGAATCAAGGGTTGTGAAACCGGCTCCGGTTCATTGAATTCTTCGCCTTTTTCTTCTGCTTCCTGTTTTTTAGCGAGGTATTCTTTATGCTTTTTTGCACGGTCGCCGTTTGCGCCTTCTACCGCAGAAACAAATTTGAAAGCACCCATCATATTTCCCAGATCCACCATTCCGACGGCGGGGAAATTATCATCAGTTGCTTTTTTAATTAAATCGTTGATGCTTGTGGTAGCCGTTAAAGTAGAGAAAACACTGTGGTTATCAAAGTTGAAATATTTTCCGAGATCGATCTCATCAATACTTCCGAAATCCTGCTGTTTCTTCTTGTTGTGAAAATCCGCAACCTGCCTTCTGATAACAATATTGAAAGGTTTTATCGGATCAGGATACAGCGTTTTAAAATACGCAAGCTGATCTTCCGAAGTTTTCAATACTTCCGCAGGAATGACACCGATTCTCATCATTTCGAAGAAAACCTGAGCCGTGGCATTTACGTCGGCTGCTGCGTTGTGGGCTTCATCAAATTTATGACCGTATAATTTTTCGTAAAGCTCTTCCAGCTTTGGAGCTTTGTACCTTCCTCCTTTTCCGCCTCCCAACTGACAGAAATCTGTTCCCACAATCATGGTATCGGCTTTTGGCTTTTCCTGAAGGTTGTCTTTAATATTTTTACGGTAAAATTCGGCTCCTACAATGTTGTAATCGAATTCCACATTGTGTCCGGAGACCACTCTTACTTTTTCTAAAACTTTAGAAAATTCATTTAAAATTTCTTCAAGATCACGACCTTCCTCATTGGCGATTTTTGTTGTAATCCCGTGAATTCTCGCGGCATTGAAGGGAATATCATACCCTTCCGGTTTTATAATATAATCCTGATTTTCAATTAATGTTCCGTCATCATCATGCAACTGCCACGCAATCTGCACCATTCTTGGCCAGTTATCTGAATCTGAAAGCGGAGCGTTGAAATTCTTCGGTAAACCTGTGGTTTCTGTGTCAAAAACTAAATACATGTAATTTTTCTAGCTTTTATTAAAAAGAGAATGTAAAGTTACTTTATTTTTTTGAAGGAGTGTGTGTTTTAGAGCCATTTTAAGAGAGTTTGTATTTTCAGGCTATTTACATTTAAAAAGAAAAAAAACATATTTATTATATAATTTTAAGATTCATTAAAATTATACATAATCATACAAAATATTATCAATTAATTATGTGACTTAATGAGTTTTACATATATTTGTCAACTAATTATTTGTAATCATTAAGTGGCATGAAGAGAAATCTAATCTTGATTAGTACGTTGCTTTATCTTTCAACGTATGCGCAAAAAAATAATGACAATTTAAAAAGAGAATTTGAACAGCAAAAAGTTGAGAACGAAAAAAAGTTCGATGCCTATGCTGAAAGGGTATATGGGAAAAATCCTGACGCAAAAACGAAGGAAAAAATTGATTCTTTAAAATCCCATCTTGGAGGATTTAACTTTGATATTCCTTTTTTTTTGCAGGAACAGGATACAAGACAATTAATGAATTCCAATTCCGACCAGTTGAATTTGTCTGGAGGAGTTGCTGGCCTTACTGGTGCTTTTAACGGAGAAAATATAAAGTATACAGTATTTGACGGCGGAAGAATATACGAATCTCATACAGCTTTCAATAATGCAACAGGAAGAATTACCAATAAAGAGGCCAGCACACAAAGCTATTCTGACCATTCTACAGGCGTAGGAAGTTTCATCGGCGGGAAAAGTGTTAATTTGTCCAGCGGAGGTGTTGCTGTAGGGAATACTAAGGGAGTTGCTGTAAATTCAACAATGGATAGCTATATGTTTAGTACAACCACTTTACCCGGTGATACTTCAACAAGCAATGTTTTTCAAAAAATATTGGTTTCTCAACCTAACATTTCTAACCACTCATATGGGGTAAATTCAGGATGGACAGAAAATTACGATAATAATGGCAATATCAGTTCTTATGTTTACAATGGTTCTAAAGCAGGAAATACATTCTATGATCTTCAGGGTACTTATAATACCAATGATTATAATTATGATATGCTGGTAAACAATAACCCTTCTCTTATAATTGTAAAATCCTCGGGGAACTATTTTAATATGGGACCAGGTAGTGCTTCCTCAGCCATTCCAAAATATTATTCCTCCTCAAGCGGTTCATTAGCATTCAGTTCCAGTGATACAATCCCGCCTAACAATTGTTCTCAAGGATATGATTGCATAGGAACAGGATCTTTGGCAAAAAATATTATTGTAGTAGGTGCTACAGATATAATTAGTACCAATAATTTCCGATACACAAGCGCAACTGATGTTGTACATTCCGACTATAGCAGTGCTGGTCCAAGAGATGACGGCGGAATAAAACCGGACATCTCCACAGTTGGAACAGATGTTTTATATGCAGCCACATCCGCAACCGGTAGTAACACATGGGCAGCAGGAAGCGGCACATCATTTTCCGCCCCTATTGTAACGGGAATTATCGGACTATGGACTCAGATATATAAACAATTATTCAATAACGCTTTACTAAACGCGGCTTCAGCAAAAGTACTTACCATTCATTCTGCATCTGAGGCCGGAAATATCGGACCTGATCCATGGTTCGGATGGGGCTTTATTAATGCTAAAAAAGGAGCGGAATTATTGGTAGGCAAATCTAACAATACTGTTTTCTTTGCAGATGAAACGCTGAACAGCGGAGTTAAAAATAGTAAAACACTTACTGCAACCGGAAGCGAACCCTTAAAGGTTACCATCAGCTGGATCGACCCTAAATATACTCCTAATTACCAATTTGTATCTGATGTTTTCAATAACAGAACATCTAAACTGATTAACGATCTTGATCTGAGAATTATAGATCTTACTACCAATACGGTGTATTATCCGTGGAAACTTGATGCTAACAGTCCTTTGACCCCTGCAACAAAAGCAGATAATACTGTTGATAATGTTGAGCAGGTTGTAATAGACAATCCTATTTCTGGCAGAAGCTACAAAATTGAGATTACAAATAAAGGAACACTAGTTAATGATTCGGGAGTTGCGGCTCCACAGAACTATTCCATCATGGTAACAGGACAAACACAGTCCTCATTATCAACAAGCGATATTATAAAAGATAATGGAATAATAATAGCTCCGACTCTTACAAAAGATTATGTAAAAGTAATAAAGTCTCCTAAGAGATCAACATATAATGTATACGATCTTTCCGGGAAAAAACTTAAGAGTGGAACCATTAAAAATGAGGAAGAAAGCATTGATCTGACTTCTTACATCAAAGGAATATATATCATTGAGGTTAAAACAGACAAGGATACTGTTTCTAAAAAAGTAATTAAAGAATAACCACGATGTTATTTCAATAATAAAAAATCTTCAAAACACTAACGCTTGTTAGTGTTTTGTTTTTTTGTTTATCTTTGCTTTCTATGGAAAATACACTTCACGAAAAGGTTTCTCAAGATATATTACTCAAGGCTTATAACCATATGATGCTTGCCAAAGCAATGGCGGATATTTATGAAGAAAACAGAAATGTCTGTAAATATGTTCATAGTACATCAAGAGGTCATGAAGCCATTCAATTGGCAACAGCTTATCAGTTAAAAAAAGAAGACTGGGTTTCTCCTTATTACCGGGACGAAAGTATACTTCTCGGGATTGGTTTTGAACCTTATCAGTTGATGCTTCAGTTACTAGCAAAGGCCGACGATCCTTTTTCCGGAGGTAGATCTTACTACTCTCACCCTTCCAGCAGGGACGAAAATAAACCTAAAATTATTCACCAGAGTTCTGCGACAGGAATGCAGACCATTCCTACAACGGGAGTTGCGCAGGGAATTAAATATATTCAGGATTTTGAATTGCAGGATTTTGAAAACAATCCGGTGGTGGTTTGCAGTCTGGGAGATAATTCTGTAACGGAAGGTGAAGTAAGTGAGGCTTTACAGTTTGCTGCTTTACATCAGCTACCGATTATTTTCCTTGTTCAGGATAATGAGTGGGGAATTTCCGTAACCAAGGAGGAAGCAAGGACGTGTGATGCCTATGATTTTGTAGCCGGTTTTACAGGTTTAAGCAGAATGAGAGTGGACGGAACTGATTTCGTGGAAAGCTTTGAAGTAATGAAAAAAGCGGTGGATTTTGTAAGAACTGAAAGAAAACCTTTAGTGGTTTGCGCAAAAACAGTTTTAATTGGTCACCACACATCCGGAGTACGAAGAGAGTTTTACAGAGACGAGGAAGATTTAACCAAACACAGAGCGAAGGATCCGGGAAATATTCTAAGAAATCATTTGATTGAATCCGGAGTTGATGAAGAATTATTAAAACAGATTACGAAAAAAGCCCGTCTTGAAGCTGAAGAAGCTTTTGAAAAGGCTAAAAATGCAGAAGATCCGAAGCCTGAAAGTGTAATGAATCATGTTTTCGCACCGACACCGATTACGGAAGAGGTAGGAACAAGAGAACCAGCAGGCGGAGAAAAAATAGTGATGGTAGATGCTGCGATTCATGCCGTTCAGGAATTGATGTGGAAGCATCCGGAAGCTTTGCTGTACGGACAGGATGTTGGGGAAAGAATCGGAGGGGTTTTCCGTGAGACGGTAACATTAGGAAAAAAATTCGGCAGCAAAAGGGTTTTCAATACCGCGATTCAGGAAGCTTATATTATCGGTTCTACAGCGGGAATGAGCGCAGTAGGATTAAAACCGATTGTTGAAGTTCAGTTTGCTGATTATATTTATCCGGGAATCAATCAGTTAATTACAGAAATTTCAAAATCGAGTTATTTAAGTCAGGGGAAATATCCTGTAAGCAATATCATCCGTGTTCCAATCGGAGCTTACGGAGGTGGCGGTCCTTATCACAGCGGAAGTATTGAAAGTATTTTAGCGAATATCAAAGGGATTAAAATTGCTTATCCGAGCAATGCGGCAGATTTCAAAGGTTTATTAAAAGCAGCTTATTACGATCCGAATCCTGTGGTTATGCTTGAACATAAAGGATTGTACTGGAGCAAGGTTCCGGGAACGGAAGATGCAAAAACCATTGAACCTGCGGAAGATTATATATTGCCTTTCGGAAAAGGAAAAGTAATTATTGAAGCGGATAAGGAAGAAACCGAAAAAGGCAGAACTTTATTGATTGTCACATACGGAATGGGCGTTTACTGGGCAAAAGAAGCAGCGAAAAATTTCAACGGAAGAGTTGAGGTTATCGATTTAAGAACCCTGATTCCTCTGGATGAAGAACTGGTTTTTGAGAGAGTAAAAGCGCATGGAAAATGTATCGTTTTAACGGAAGAGCAATTGAATAATTCTTTTGCGGAAGCTTTTGCACACAGAATTTCGAAAAACTGCTTTAAATATCTTGATGCACCGGTAGAAACGATGGGTTCTCTGGATGTTCCTGCGGTTCCAATTAATTTGGTGCTTGAAAAGGAAATGCTTCCGAATGCGGAAAAGCTATCCAATAAAATTGAAGATATGCTGAAATATTAATTCAGTTTAAAATAAAAATGTAAGCCTCTAATTTTTTAGAGGTTTTTTTGTGGCTTAATTTCTTATATTTATGTACTGTTAGCAAAAGGTTTTTTAAATTCTGTTTCAAAAATATGGTATCTGTTTTGCTTAGTCTTTTGCTGATTCGAAATTAAATTGCACAAATATGATTACAACAAAATACGTCAATTACAGACAGGTTCTCAATTTATCAGGATTTCATGTGATTCTGATTTCAATCTGGTGCACTTTAATTGCTGTGCTTTTTCACTTTTTCCATTGGGACTGGATGATTATTCCATGGGTTCCGGTAGCATTGATTGGTACTGCGGAAGCGTTTTTAGTTGGTTTTAAAAATAATCAGGCGTATGACAGGTTGTGGGAGGCAAGAAAAATTTGGGGCGGAATCGTTAATTCCAGCAGAATGCTCGGATCGATGGTATATGCTTTTCATACTTCCAATGAAGAAGCGGAAAAGTCTGATCTGGAAGACCGAAGAAAAAAGATTGTTTTCCGTCATATTGCATGGCTGTATCAGTTAAGGGAACAACTCCTGATTCCTACTGAGTGGGAACATATTAAAGTGGAAGAAGACCAGCTTAAAAATGTAGACCATAAGCGTAACCGACTGATAAAAGCAGGTTTTCCGGATTACGGAAGAACGCCAATTTTCCTGAATAAATATTTATCTGAAGAGGAAACTGAATTGCAGTCTCAGTATAAAAATTTTGCGACTTACCTTATCGCTCAGCAGTCGAAAGATGTTAATGAGCTTAAAAATATGAGTGCGATTTCTGATTTTAATCAAAAGCAATTGCAGGATTGTCTCAATGAATTCTATACATTGCAGGGACAGGCGGAAAGAATAAAAAAGTTTCCTTTGCCAAGACAGTTTGCAAGTACTGCTTTTATTTTTAATATCATTTTCATTATGCTTCTTCCGTTAGGTTTGGTGAGTGAATTTGCCAAATTGGGAGACTGGGGAATATGGGTCTCAATTCCGTTCTGTATTACGATTGGCTGGATTTATATTATTATGGAGCTGGTTGGAGATTATTCTGAAAATCCTTTTGAAGGTCTGATGTTTGATATTCCAATGCTTTCGATCTGCCGGACGATTGAGATTGATCTTCTGCAAATGACGGGAGAAACGGATTTGCCTGATCCTATTGCTTCTAAGAATGGGGTTTTGGTTTAACTGATTGTCTTCAATTGAAATTAAGACCGTAGTTTAGCCCC
>NZ_JAULSJ010000043.1:0-34363 GCF_030518295.1 Chryseobacterium urinae
TCGCCCCCCCCGCCAAAATACAGAAAATAGCGAGTGCGGAAAGCGGGAAAAAGCTTCTTAAAAACAAGAAAAACAGCTTTACTTTAAGTAATACTTAAAACCATTCCGTCAAAAAATTTTTACAAATTTTTGTCCCTCCTTCAGAGGAAAGACGTTTTTAGCCGCTCGTTATTCAATTGCAACAAATACTCAAAATCTGACGAAATGTCACGCTTTTTTCTTTGGCAGAATGTTTGTGAATAAAAAAGAAAATAAAGATTGAATTATGGTAAATCAGGATATTAACGAAGAAAGCATCAATAATCAAGAAGATACGAATATTCAGAACGAAGCGGCAACTGAGGAAAATGTGACAGCAAAACCTACGGCAGAGGAACTTTTGGCAGAAGAAAAGGATCGTTACATCAGGCTGTACGCAGAATTCGAAAATTATAAAAAAAGAACGAGCAAAGAGAAAATGGAGTTTTTCCAGTATGCAAATCAGGATATGATGATTTCTATGCTTGGCGTATTGGACGATTTTGAAAGAGCAATTAAAGAAATTGCGAAGAACGGAAATCCTGCTGATCTGCAAGGTGTTGAATTAATTTACAACAAATTCAAAAATAAACTGACAGAAAAAGGACTGAAAGCAATGGAAGTAAAAGCGGGAGACAGCTTTAATGTGGATTTCCACGAAGCGATCACTCAGATTCCTGCTCCGTCAGAAGATTTGAAAGGAAAAATCGTGGATGTTATTGAAACAGGATATACTTTAGGAGAAAAAGTGATCCGTTTTGCAAAAGTAGTTACAGGAAATTAACATAAGCAATAAGTGATGGGTAATAAGCAATTTTTGATATTACTCATTATTCATTACTAATTACTCATATAAAGATGTCAAAAAGAGATTATTACGAGGTTCTTGAGATCAGCAAATCTGCATCAGCCGACGAAATAAAGAAAGCATACCGTAAAATGGCCATTAAATATCACCCTGATAAAAATCCGGGCGATAAAGAAGCCGAAGAAAAATTTAAAGAAGCCGCAGAAGCTTACGAAGTTCTGAGCGACGAACAGAAGCGTGCGCGATACGACCAGTTCGGACACGCAGGAATGGGCGGAAACGGAGGCTTCGGAGGAGGCGGTTTCGGTGGCGGAATGAACATGGAAGATATTTTCAGCCAGTTTGGAGATATTTTCGGTGGCGGTTTCGGAGGATTCGGCGGTGGCGGCGGCGGTGGTCGTCAACAGGTAAAAGGTTCTAATTTAAGAATCAGAATTAAGCTGAATCTTGATGAAATGGTGAACGGAACGCAGAAAACCATTAAAGTAAAGAAAATGAAGATGGCAGAAGGTGCCACTTCAAAAACCTGCCCTACCTGTAACGGTTCCGGTGTGCAGCTTAAGGTTATGAATACGATGTTCGGACAGATGCAGACCCAAACAACATGCGGAACGTGTCAGGGAATCGGAAAAGTGGCAGATAAAATTCCTGCGGGAGCCAATGCTCAGGGATTGATTAAAGATGAAGAGGAAGTAACAATTAATATTCCGGCGGGAGCAAGAGACGGTATCCAGTTAAATGTAAGAGGAAAAGGTAATGATGCTCCTTTCGGCGGAATCCCGGGAGATTTACTGGTGATTATCGAAGAGGAAGTTGATAAAGTAATTAAAAGAGAAGGCGATAATCTTCATCAGGAATTGTATATTTCATTTGCTGAAGCGGCTTTGGGAACGAAAAAAGAGGTTCCTACAGTTGGCGGAAAAGTGAAAATTACGGTGGATGCAGGAACGCAATCCGGAAAAATTCTGAGATTAGCAGGGAAAGGTCTTCCAAGTATCGACAGCTACGGAAAAGGTGATATGTTTATCCACATCAATGTATGGACTCCGCAAAAACTTACGAAAGATCAAAAAGATTTCTTTGAAAAGCAGATGAACAGCGGAGAAATGGTAGCAGAACCATCCGGTAAAGAAAAAACTTTCTTTGATAAAGTAAAAGATCTTTTTAATTAACTATATTTATAGAGGCTTTTTTAAAGTCTCTTTTTTGAATTTTAAACTACTTTAAATTAAAAACCTGTACATATTGTACTTATTGTAAAAATTTCTCATGAACTACAAGCTTCAACTCCATACACCAGAATCTACGGCGAATCTTATTTTCAATACGATTACTTTTGATGCATTCAAAATTAATATTGTTGAGAGATATTTCGGACCTGCTAAAAAATCATGCGAGGTTTTATTTAAAGTAAGAACGCTGGATGACAAACTCGTAGAAAGAAGAGACGGAAATATGAGGGTAAAGATCAAGAATGAAGATCTTGAGACTTACAGACAACTTCTTTCTGTATTAAAATCCTATGAGTATAAAAATCATCTGATTAACAGAAAAAATGCAGACCAGGATTATGTACACTTTATTCTGCGACTGGTAATTATGAACTATGATCTGAACTAGGTAATTAAATTATCTTCGAAATAAAAAATTCGCGGCTTCGTAGAAGCCGCGAATTTTTACTATTATTGATCAATTTTCTATGCGCGTTTTACTAAAGAAAACAAAGCTTTTCCAATGGTGAAAACAGCCACGGCAAGCAATCCTCCTCCAAGTCCCAGAATCAATTCTTTAAGAACCGTAAGCATTTTATCTGAAGACCATGACGGTAGAATATGGTGGAAATACTCTATTCGGTGTGCAAAAATTCCTCCGGCAACCATAATCAGGGCAATGGTTCCGATCACTCCTAAAGCTTTAATGACTATTGGAAGTGCTTTTACAAGAAGATGTCCCAGTTTTCCGATAATTCCTTTATCGTTACTTTTTCTGATCAGTTTAAAGCCTGCATCATCCATTCTTACAATTAAAGCTACAATTCCGTAAACTCCTACTGTTGCAATAAAAGCAACCAACGAAGTTACCAGAATCTGGGTAATAAAAGGATGACTTTCTTCCAGCACTGTTCCCAAAGCAATAATTACAATTTCAATAGACAGAATAAAATCCGTAGTAATTGCAGACTTGATCTTTGCCTTTTCCGTTTCTTCAGAATTGGTATTCTTCTCCTCCACTTCTTCTACCACTTCATGCCCTTTTTTATCCCTGTGAAACAGAAACTCTATAATCTTTTCCACGCCTTCAAAAGCAAGATATAAACCTCCTAAAATTAAAACATAATTAATCGCAGGTGGATACAGCCAGTTCAGTACGAAAACAATCGGAAGAATGATGAGCTTATTAATGAATGATCCTTTTGTGATTGCCCAAAGTACAGGAAGTTCTCTGGACGAAAGAAAACCAGTCGCTTTTTCAGCATTTACAGCGAGATCATCTCCTAAGATTCCAGCCGTTTTCTGAGTTGCTATTTTACTTGTAACCGCCACATCATCCATTAATGCAGCAATATCATCCAAGATCGCAAAAAAACCAGATGCCATAAAATTTTAATATTTTTTTAATGTTTGTTAAAGGGCAAAAATAATTATTTAATTCGGTTTTTCACATGACTGACCGAGCTTTATTTAAACTTATCTATCGCTTAGTTAATCAAGATTAATTATTTTAAAATCTGTATATCAAATTGTATTCCTCATAATTTGTATATTCGTAATAATCATCAAAAAATACCATGAAACGTACAAGGCGAATTCTAATTTCAGCCTTTAAAATCAAAATATTACAATGATATATTATACCTTCGATGTAAAAAACACCAGCAATGAAGTTGTTTCAAAAGTGAAGATTGAAACTGAAAAGCTGATAGAAGTTTATGATGACGAAATGGAAATCTATCATAAGTATGGCAAAAAACTACCTCATGATGCTCCAAGACATATTGAATATCAAAATATCAACCGTTTACGGAAATTACTTTCGGAAGCAAAAAACAGATATTGATTTTGCAGAAAAAAATCAATATGTACAATCTTTTTCAATTAAAGTAATGATTCGCAAAGATTTTCATTCAATTTTTTGTAAAATATGCAGCAAAGAATATTCTCCTGAAGAAATTATTTACGAAACATGGTCTCGGGGAGAAAGTTTATTTGCTTCGGGAGGAAAAACTTTATTGTGTGAAAACAACCATTTTCTTTTCGGGTATATGGAATGGAACTCATAACAAAGTATACCTCAAAAAATAAAAATTTCTGGTATTATTAATTTTTAAATTTTAATTTTCTGTACATTTATTCCATGAAAAAGCTGATTCTTCGTTATCATTTCTTTGTGTTAGGTTTAATTGGCTTTATTCTGACTTCATGCAATACGAGAAAATTTAAAGTCTGGGTGGGAACGAATAACGAACAGAAAATTTACAATCTGAAATATGGCGACCATAAAAGGCAGAAAGCAGACATTTTTCTTCCTTCAGATTATCCTGAAAATTCTCCGGTTGTTTTATTAATTCATGGCGGAGCATGGACTCTGGGTAAAAAAGAACACATGATCCAGATTCAGAAAATGCTTTTTAAAAATAATATTCCGAGTATTAATATGAATTACCGGCTGGTTTCTAAATCAAAAAAAATCACGTACCGGGAACAGCTTGAAGACATCAACTCGGTGATTGCCAAATTCAACGAACTGGCGCAGAAAGCGGAGCTTCAACCCAACAATTATATCCTTTTGGGAGAAAGTGCAGGAGGTCATCTTGCTTTGCTGTATGGCTATCAAAATCCTGATAAAATTAAAAAAATCATCTCCTTAAGCGGACCGACAGATTTTTATTCTCCGGAATATCTCAATTCATTTTACTCCAAATATTCTTCACCGACCATCCAAAAAGTGGTGGGAACGAAATTTCTGCGAAAAAATTTATCGGAAGAATTTAAAAAAGCCAGTCCGATTGCCCATATTTCGAATGTTCCGACCCTTCATTTTCAGGGAAACCAGGATTTCTTAGTCAGCCCGAAACAGGGTATTGCTTTAGATTCTGCTTTAACAGCTCAAAATGTCCCTCATAAGTTTATTTTTATGGAAAATACAGGTCATGTGCCGAGATTTTTTAGCAGAAAGAAAAGAGACAGCATTATTTATCCCAATATCTTAGAATGGATTAAGGATTAGTTTCTGAAATCAGAATTTGGATTTTGAGTTTGGCTTTTCGTGCTTCTGTATTTGTCAAGAAGAATGAATCTTAAATATATCGCAGAAAATAACCCGCTCAAATGAACGGGTTAGATCTATTTTAAAAGTACTTTTTTATTTTTCGTCTTCATCAAAATTATGATTTTCATACTTGGAGAAGTCCTGTTTCTTGCCGAATAAAAATTTGATAATAACCGGAACTGTTGTTATAAGAACAATCACAATGATAATCAGTTCTAATTTTTTCTTAAGATCAATTCCGAACTGATCGATGAATAATTTATCCAGATAATGTCCTGCAAAAATCAATAAAAACGACCAGAGAACCGCCCCGATAATATTATCTCTTAAGAACGCCTTTTTATCCATCTTTACGATTCCTGCAACAATCGGGGTGAATGTTCTTACCACCGGTAAAAATCTTGCCATGATAATTGCCAAAGCTCCGTTTTTCTCAAAAAAATCGTGCGCCTGATAAAGATATTTCTTTTTAAACAACCATGTATCCTGCTTTTTATACAGAGCAGAACCTGTTTTTCTTCCGAAATAATAGCCTACTTCATTTCCAACAATTGCCGCTAAAGCTACAGAAGCCGCTAAAATAAATGTATCAAGAAAATCGCTCCCTGTGGAGCCGAAAGTCTCTCTGATGATATCAATTGAATAAATTCCCGAAACGAAAAGCAATGAATCGCCCGGTAAAAAAAATCCTACAAAAAGACCTGTTTCGGCGAAAATGATAAACAGAATGAGCCAAAATCCCCCAAGCTTGATATAAAACTCCGGATTTAATAAATCTTTCCAGCTATTGAAATCTTCCATACATTTTGATAAGTAGCAAAAATAGGATTAATAAACGTCAATCGGAAATTTATTATAAGATTTTAACGAAATTTAAACATCGTATTACAATTCCATATCATCATCTGAAACCGCCGTCCCATCCGCCATCAGGAAAGCTTTCAGGAACGGAGTGATGTTTCCGTTCATCACAGAATCCACATCTGAAGTTTCGTATCCGGAACGCACATCTTTTACCAGTTTATAAGGATGCATAACGTAGTTTCGGATCTGGCTTCCCCACTCGATCTTCATTTTATTGGCTTCGATCTCGTTACGGGCTTTCATACGCTCTTCCAGTTCCATTTCGTATAATCGGGAACGAAGCAACTGCATTGCTTTTTCCTTATTCTGAAGCTGGGAACGCGATTCTGAGTTTTCAATGATGATTCCTGTAGGTGCGTGACGAAGACGAACCGCAGTTTCTACCTTGTTTACATTCTGACCTCCCGCTCCGGAAGATCTCATGGTTTCGAATGAAATATCGGCAGGATTGATGTTGATTTCAATCGTATCATCCACCAAAGGATACACATACACCGAAACGAAACTCGTATGACGCTTCGCATTGGAATCGAAAGGCGAAATTCTTACAAGACGGTGAACCCCGTTTTCTCCTCTTAAATAGCCGAATGCAAATTCTCCTTCAATTTCCAGCGTTACGGTCTTTACTCCGGCAACATCCCCTTCCTGAAAATTCAGTTCACGGATCTTATAGCCCTGTTTTTCCGACCACATCGTGTACATTCTCATCAACATCGAAGCCCAGTCGCAGCTTTCTGTTCCTCCTGCTCCGGCTGTAATCTGTAAAACGGCTGAAAGCTCATCCCCTTCATTGGAAAGCATATTTTTGAACTCAAGGTCTTCGATTTTTTCAACCAGTTTAGGAAAAGTTTCGTCCAGTTCTTTCTCAGAATCCGGATCTTCTTTGGCAAATTCTGCCAAAACCTGTAAATCTTCAAACTGGGTATTGATTTCGTCATACGCTTCCACCCACTTCTTTTTGGAACGGAGCTGTTTCAGAAATCCTTCAGCTTCTTTTGGATTGTCCCAAAATTCAGGAGCTGCTGTTTTTTCATCATCATTAGAAATTTCTATCTTCTTTTTATCGATCTGAAGATATTTATGTAAATCATCAATTCTTGACTGAATTTCTTTTATCTGGTCGCTGTTAATCACGATTGTTTATTTTTTGCAAAAATACGGATAAAATTATGAGTAAAGAAAATTAGTCATAAACGTCATTTTTAGTTATATTTACTCCAGATGATATTATATGAATAAAAATGAAATGAATTTCATAATCAACGAGCATAATAGCAGGTTGATTATATTAAACAAATTTCTTTACTCGATGAATTTAATTGCCAGTGCTTCTAAAAACTCTCTTATGCACTTTGCAGAAAAGTTATTACAACAATTGGAAAAAGAAGCTGAATATGATAAGCTGAAAGCAATTATAGAATGGGAACTCTGTGTAAGTTATGGTCTGTCTTTAGGTGAATTCAATTCAGAAAAAATAACCCATGATGTTTTTGATTGGTGGGAAAATCTTTAACATTAATTCAGAAAACTATTATTTCTTAATTATTTTGGCTGCAAGCATTTTTTCCAGATCTTTCTTAGATCTTTTTACTTTCAATCTTGAAACCTAACATTGTTAAAAGATATACAAATAACAACATGAAAAAAGGAAGCAAAATATCTATAGAAATTTCACTCTGTGTAAGAGTCATTAATTAAAAAAAAATAGTACAAACGAGCACCAAAACAATAAAAATCCAAACACAGCCCAATCCAACCGCATTTTAACTTCGATTTGAGTTTCATTATTATTTCTTTGAATTGTTCCTGTTATTTGCGGGAGAAAAGAATTTCTGTTTTTTATAATTCGGTTAATTTCAAAACTATTTCCGTTGATAAAACCTTCGTATTCTTTCGTTGGATTGCCATTAAATTTAAAACGGTTTCTCTTTGTCTGCATATAATCAGAAAGTTTCACAATAACCTCTTTTTCTGATAGATCAGTTTGATAAATTAAATGTTCAAAAGGTAAATATTTCATTAAATACTTTTATTTAAATCATTTCCGCTACAATCTCCCCGATTTTCGGAGCCAGCGCAACGCCCATTCCCGAAAGGCGGACTGCGCAAAACTGTCTTTCTGAAAGCTGTTTTACAATCGGTGTTTTTTCGGTTCCCATTGCCATAATTCCTGACCAGCGATGAGCGATTTCAACATGCTGATTGGGTAAAATGACTTCTTTCAAAAAATTTTCAAGATGATTCTGCAAAAATTCTGTGGTTTCAAAAGATGTGGTTTCTTCTGTTTTAAAATCCTGATTTCTTCCGCCTCCCAATAAAATTCGGTTTCCGAGATTTCTGAAATAATAAAAACCTTCATCATAATGGAATGTTCCTTTTAATTTCAGATGTTCAATCGGATCCGTTAGAATAATCTGTCCTCGAGCCGGAATAATTTCTTCCTTGTCTAAAAATCTTGAAGCAAAAGCATTCGTACAGTGTATTAACTGATCTGTCTTCACAGAAAGATTTTTTGAAAAATGAACTTCAATTTCATCTGAATGTTCCGTGATATTTTCAACTTCGGTTCCGAAGAGAAATTCAACTTTTAATTCGTGACACTTTTCCAGTAATTTTTGAAGGAGTTTCCCGGAATGAAGACTTCCTTCACACGGATTTTCAATGAGATATTGAGATTTTCCCAAACCAAATTCCTGAATTTTATGTTGGCTTAAAAAATAGGTTTCTTCAATATTGGTAATGGGTTTCAGCTTTTGATTCACTTCATCCATCTTTTGTAAAGGCTCATCATGGTTAAGAATTTCAAAACCGCCATTCAGATCAAAATCTATTTCCGAATTTTTAAAATAGTGCTGAATTTTCTGCAAACCGTCTAACTTCATCTTTACAAGGTCTAGTGTTTTTTTCCAGCCCATTTTTTCAGAATCGGCAATTATTTCCGTTAAACTTCCGAAACACGCAAATCCTGCATTTCTCGTGGAAGCGCCCATCGGAACAGAATCTCGTTCAATGATCAAAACAGATTTTTCGGGATATTTTTCTTTAATGGAGATTGCCGTCCAAAGTCCCGTAAAACCGGCTCCGATAATAATAACCTCGCGTTTTCTGTAAAAAGTTTCAAGTTCCCAGATGCTGTTCATAAGTAATTTGTAGTGAATGGTTAACGGTGAATTTGCTTTGCTTATGAATTTTTTTAAACTCTATAATTGACTTAAGTTTGATTTAAAACAATACAAAAACCTTAATAGAATGAGACTTTAGTCCAAACTCATATTTTAATTTTTATTAAACTCAACTTATGGTAATTTATTTAAACACATAAGTCACATAAGATTAAAATCAACTTGAAATTATAGGTAAGAACACTTTAGTTTCTGAAAATCTTTGATTTTCCTTATGTGATCTTCTATTCAATATTTAGTTAAAAACTCATGTGACTTATGTGTTTAATTTAAATAGTTTGTAAATCATTTAAAATCAACAAATAACCTGCAACGCAAAATTCAAAAACGAAGAAATTCCCTTTTATCCCTGACTTCCCTCTTCTTCGCCGTTATGATGAAATCCGATGATTCTTCTTGGTTCTTCAACTGCTTTGTAAGTATCCAGTTCTTTTTTAAGATTCTGAATTCTCTGCTGGAACTGATCAAAATTATTGATGATCGCATCTGCTAAAAATCTCGCAATCTGATCCAGATATTCTTCCGTCAGTTTCGCTGCTGCATCTCTTAAAGCGCCTTTTAAAAGTTTCTGATCGATCTTTAAATTTTCGTTCCGCGTTTTCTGATATTCGTTTTTAATTCTTTTTTTCAGACTTTGGGTAAAATCGATCAGCATCGTATTGCTGAATACTTTCATTTGTGAAGAAACCTCATTCCAGAAAGGAATTTTATCGGCTTTGTTGTTTTTTAAAATCTTAAACAGCAAAGAATCTTTCTCCAGATTTTTCGTCATGGCATATAAAATGATTTCAGATCTTTCCACAAGATTAGGCGGAAAAACAGGAATCATGACATCGAATCTTCCGGGAGCCAGAATTTCTTCATTAATTTCAGAAACGGAATTTGCAGATCCTATCATTAAAAGATTCCCCTGCTCAAATTTCGAAATATAATGCAGAATAAGTTCTTGTGTTTCCAGATTACAGGAAGCGACATTATTGTCTGCTTTCCTTGCCATCATAATTTCATCAAAGTCTTCCAGAAACAGCAGAATTTTGTCTTTTTTCATGATGGTTACCAGAAAATCATTGAAATTGGTCTGAATTCCGTCTACAAAAGAGGTTCCGAGGTAATGTTTTTTAACTTCTTTAAATTGATAGCCTATAATTTCTGCAATTTTATTTGCCCAGAAAATCTTACCGCTTCCGGGAGGTCCGTAAAGAATAATTCCGGCAGGTTTATTGATTCCCCAGTCTTTAATCTGCTGCGGATTTAAAAACGGTTCCAGAGCGCCTGAAATATAGAAGAAAAGATCTCTGTAGCCGATGAAATCTCTTTTTTGAAGGCTGGTTTTATGCCCGAAGTAATCGTATACAAACTGATAATTTCCGCCCAGTTTGTTATCGATTCCGTAGCTTGAAATGGAAGATTTGAAGAAACCGTTGTCAAAAATATTTGGATCGGCTTCTTTAATGGCTTTTTCTATTTTTTCTTTGGGCTGATTGATGGTTTCCGCAATCTGTTCCAGTGTTTTTGTTTTGTCTAAATCTTTTTCGTAAAGTTTTAAAAATTCGATGTTTTCGCGCGCAAACTTTTCAAAATCCTCTTTTACTTCAAAATTTGTGCTTATGCATTCTGTAAGCTCAAGATCAAAATCCTGAATAAACTGTTTGATCGCTTCGGCAGAAACATTAAGTTCTTTTGCCAGTTCAATTAACTTCATAATTCCCTATTAATTCTATCAAATTTAATGTTTTTAGAAATTAAATTTTACGGATTGATGATATAATTTGTAACAAAACGTGAATTATATACACTACTACTATGTAAAACAAATTACATGGAAAAAATTTTATCAGTAAAGAATCTGACTAAAAAATTCAAGAGAATCGTGGTAAACAATATCTCCTTTGATGTGGAAAAGGGGAATGTTTACGGACTTTTAGGACCGAACGGAAGCGGAAAATCCACCACTTTCGGGATGCTGCTTTCTACGATTAACCCGACAAGCGGAGAATGGTACTGGTTTGGAAAAAAAGGAACTGATCCGGATACGCTGAAAAAAATCGGGGCGATTATAGAACAGCCTAATTTTTATCCTTATCTGAATGCGGAGACGAATCTTAAAATTGTTGCCGAAATTAAAGGAACGCCTTATTCCAGAATTGATGAAGTGCTGAAAACGGTTAATCTTCTGGAAAGAAAAAAGGATCCTTTCCGAACGTATTCTCTGGGAATGAAACAGCGTCTTGCGATTGCTTCGGCGATGCTGAACAATCCGGAGGTTCTTATTCTGGATGAGCCGACAAACGGTCTTGATCCTGAAGGAATTATCCAGATCAGAGATATCATTAATAATATTGCAAAACAGGGCATTACGATTATTATTGCGAGTCACCTTCTGGATGAAATTGAAAAAATATGCAGTCATGTAATTGTTTTGAAGGAGGGAAATTCCATCTATTGCGGAAGGGTGGATGAGATGACCGCCAATAATGGTTATTTTGAATTGAAAGCAGACAACAATACATTACTTTTAAATGCACTGAATGAGCTGCAGTGGTTTACTGCGGTAAATCCGGAAGGCAATATTCTGAAAGCACAGATCCGTGATGATGCTTCTATTTCGGCTTCGGCGCTGAACCAGAAACTGGCTGAAAAAGGGATTTTCCTGTCTCATTTAACGAAGAAAAAACTGTCTCTTGAATCTCAATTCCTTGAACTTGTAAAAAACACAAAATAATCATGCTAAAATTACTAAAACTAGAATATTACAAAAACCTGAACTACAGACCGTTTAAGGTTTTTACGATCTTATATTTTGCGATTCTTATTACTTTGCTTTTCGTCGGACTGGTGGATTTTGATGCTTTCGGAGGAAAGATTAATTTGAAAGAGCAGGGAATTTATAATTTTCCGGGAATCTGGAATTTCACAACATGGATTGTGGCTTTGCTGAAGATTTTCTTAGGATTAATCATTGTTTTTTCGATTTCGCAGGAATTCAGCAACCGGATGTTTAAGCAGAACACGATTGACGGTTTAAGCAGAAAGGAATTCATCAGCTCTAAATTGTTAACGATAAGTATTTTCACGATTATTTCCACAGTTATTGTATTTGCGCTTACTTTGTTTTTAGGATATCAGTATTCCGATACGACAGATTCAGGAAAAGTTTTTGAAGAGGTTTTCTTTATCGGCAATTATTTTGTGAAGCTGTTTACATTTTTCTGTTTTCTGATGTTTCTTTCGGTTTTACTGAGAAAATCGGTCTTTGTTTTTCTTGCATTCTTTGTTTTGTGGATTGCAGAAAGCATTTTGTCGACCATAGAAGTTTTTTCAAAAGTAAGAGGAACACAGGAAGCGGAACGATTAAAGATTATGAAAGACGATTTCTTCATCAGTCATCTTTTTCCTCTGGAAAGTATGTCGAGCCTTATTCCCAATCCGATGATGCGTTTAAAAGCAGCGCAAATCTTTGGCGGAAAATATGAATTCCACTATCCTACCGAAAGTTTAGTTGCGTGTCTGGTTTGGTGTGCGATTTTTATTTTCGGGTCGTACTGGATTCTCAGAAAGAAGGACTGGTAATTTATTTGAAACATTCAACACAATATATTCAGATTATTTTTTAAGTGGTTCGTTTTTACGGATCACTTTTTTGCTTTTTTGGCTTAAAATTTTCATTCAGATGAAATTAAATTATAACCATGAAAAAGATCTATTATTTTCCTGGACTGATCAGTGCTTTGCTGATTCCTGTTCTGTTTTGGTATTATATTCATCCATATATTGATAAAACAGTTTATAATGTGGTTGACATTGGACTCCCTGCGAAACTTAGAAAAGACAATTATAATCAGAATGCTACCTTTGAACCACTAAGAAACTGGAATTACAAGAAAATTGCCGTTCCTCCAAATGAAGCCAAAAATAATTCGGATTTTTTTGTTTCCGAAATCAAAGCAATGCAGAAAAGAAATGAGAAAAATTCCGGAATTGAATTTATTCTTTCTGACAAAAATACTTATGCAGATCTCATTTCCATTTTAAATGATATGCACATTTCGAAAAATGATATGTATGCTATAGATACAGAGAAAACCGGAAATATTTTTGCAGTTCATTATTATGTTGAACCAACTAAAGAAAAAGAATCCGAATATCTTTTGTGCAATGACTTGATTTACAAAGTTGAAGAACCTACTTTTATGGATAAGTTTTTAGCCTTTAATCAACATTTCCAAACAGTTTTTGAAAATGTATCTGAACTTCCAAAAGGAGCTTACTATATTTTATTTGCTTTTCTATTGTTTCTGAATATTTCCATGTTAAGCATTAAAGAACGATTTCTGCTAAAACTCCGATAGATTCTTCAATGCGTTCCACTTCGTTCTGCTCCTTTCTGAATGACAGAGTATTAAATTTAAAGGGTAAACATAAAAAGGCTGCCTTTCGGCAGCCCCTTCAATCACCTCTTCACTTAACACTTACTGTTTATCTTTATCGAGTAAAGAAATATATTCTCCGTAACCTTTTTCCTGCATTTCCGCTTTCGGAATAAATTTCAGGGAAGCAGAATTGATGCAGTAACGAAGTCCGCCTTTGTCTGCGGGACCGTCATTGAAAACGTGTCCCAAATGCGCATCTCCTGTTTTACTTCTCACCTCCACTCTCGTCATTCCGTGAGAACGGTCTAACTTCTCTTCGATTAATTTTTTGGTAATCGGCTTAGAAAAACTTGGCCATCCACAACCTGATTCGAATTTATCGGTTGAGATAAACAAAGGTTCACCTGTGGTAATATCTACATAAATTCCTTCGCGGGTTTCATCCCAGTATTCGTTCTGGAAAGCTCTTTCCGTACCGTTTTCCTGAGTAACGTTATACTGTTCGGCAGTCAGTTTTTCCTTTAAAGCTTTTTTATCCTGCTTCTGATATTTATTTTCTTTGGCTTCCTTTGTTTCTTTTTTTGGCGGATTGGCGTTTCTTGCCATTTCAAACAATCCCGGTTCGATGTGGCAGTATCCTCCCGGATTTTTATCCAGATAATCCTGATGATAATCTTCCGCTTTATAGAAATTCTTCAAAGGAATGGTTTCCACCACGACTGGTTTGCTGTAATTTTTAGCCAGTTTTGCCACTTCAGCTTTTACGATCGCTTCCGTTTCTTTGTCTGTGGAATAAATTCCCGTTCTGTATTGGTTTCCTCTGTCATTTCCCTGTTTGTCAATGCTTGTAGGATCTATGGTTTTAAAATACAGATCAATTAATAGTTTTAAATCTACTACTTCAGGATCGTATTTCACTTTTACGGTTTCGGCAAAACCTGTGGTGTGGCTTACCACTTCCTCATATGTAGGATTTTTTGTATTTCCGTTGGCATAGCCTACCTCTGTTCCTACGACTCCGCGAACCTGCTGAAAAAAGTGCTCGGTTCCCCAGAAACATCCTCCCGCAAAATAAACTTCTTTTACATTTTTATTGTCCATAATGGTCTCATTTTCTTTTTTATTTTCTGTGGATTTTTGCTTTGCATCTCCACAGCTTGTCGCAAAAACTGCTATTCCCAGTACTACACTGAGCAGAATTAGTATGTTCTTCATTTTTATTTTATTATTCATTTTTTCACATTTAAAATCATTAAACCAAATCCTAAAAGCATCAGATCTTTTACGATAAAAAAATCTGTTACAGGAATTCCGTCTACCATTTTCCAAACTCCGGGAGTTGTAAACAAATAGCTCAAAGTAGTAAGGAAGGTAACGATCATTCCGATGGCGGCGTACTTTCTGAGTGATGCAAATTTCACACTAAAAATTAAAAGTAATGCAATGATAATTTCTATCACTCCGATAGCATTAGACACTGCCTGAATGCTTACAATATCATATACGAAAAAAGTAAGGAAATGGTTTTCTACCAAAGGTTTTATCGCGTTCGCTTCTGTGGGTGTGAATTTGAAAATTCCGATCCAGAGCAGAATGATGGCAGCTCCGAAAAGTGAGATGTAATACCCTGCTTTTCCGGCAAGGTTTCTGTTATCGATTTTAAGTGCAGTTCCGTTCATTTTTTTTAGATTTTGAGTTAATACTTTATTATTTTCAAAAGTATAGTCGGAACGTTTTCAAAATCCTGACAAAAATTTTATTAAAGATCTAATTTTTTAATCATCTTTTCTTTAAAATCCTGAATTTCAGAATCATGAATTTTACTTTTTTCTTCATTAAAAAGTTTTCTTTTTAAAATTTCATCTAAAATTTCCAGCTTTTCTTTATAAGCTCTGCACCATTTACAGATTTTCAGATGCATGGAAAGTTTTCGATTCTCTTTTGAAGAAATGTTGCCTGCGTTTCTTTTTTCCATGAGCATGGTTGCTTCACTGCATGGTAAAAATAGGATATGGATTAGTTTTTTTAACATTTTAAAAGCATTTATAATTGAGCAAACCAGTTAAATTCCAGACATTCTCTGAGCTGCATTCTGCCTCTCTGCAGAATCTTCCAAAGATTAGTCGTAGAAATATTCAGTTCCTGACTTACTTCGGGTGCTTTTTTTTCTTGAAGATAATACATTTTCATCGGAAGTTTCCACCGAACGGGCAATTCTTCCAGACAATCTTCCAATATTGTATTAAATTCTGTATCATCCAAAAGTTCTGTTCCTTTATTTTCAGCATTCCAGTCATTCAGCACATCGTCATTTTTCCACGATCCGGTTTCATCAAAAAAATGATCCAGTCTTATCTGTGGTTCCGATTTGTATTTTTTGCGGTAAAAATCGACAACCTTTCTGTTTAGAATCGTCATTAACCACGTTAAAGGCTGACTTTTCCCTTCAAAAGATTCGTATGACGAAAAAGCAGAGATAAAAACCTCCTGAACAATATCTTCCGCCTCCACTCTATCCGACAATAGATAAACAGCTCTTCTCAGCAACTGCCCGGAATACTGATCGATCCAGTTCTTAATGGTTTCATTTTTTGTCATTGATTTAAATTTATAAAAAATCAGCACATTTTTACAGTTAAAAACGAATATAGAAAGTTAAATGATAAACTGCAAAGTTTTCATCAAACTTATCTGAACGTTGTATTTGTCATGCTGAAAGCATCTAAGCAATAATATCAAACACAAATGTCACAAATCCTGACACCAATAACCCGATTCTGATAAAATTATATCTCGTGTTGTGCAATTTACATGCTTTCATCATGACAAATGATGGTTTATTATGATAAATGGTGAAAATTATGACCGTAATTTAGCCCCGATTGCAATGAAAATCCCGCAGTGAAGCGGCGGAGCAAAGCGGAGCCGCGCAATGAGGAATTGCAATGGAAAGCGGGAAAAAGCTCCTGAAAATGTTTCAGATTATTATACAAATCTTAGCAAAAGTATCAAATATTTAAAACTAAATCACTCAAAAACATTAAATTTGCATCTTATCAAAATTGTAAAAAGCAAAGCAATATATAGTATTATGACATCACAAGAGATTCGTCAAAAATTTTTAGATTATTTTAAAAGTAAAGAACACCTTATCGTTCCTTCGGCTCCTATTGTGCTGAAAGACGATCCTACCCTTATGTTTTCCAACTCGGGAATGACGCAGTTTAAAGATTATTTTTTAGGTTATAAAGAGCCTAAAGCCCCAAGAATTGCCGATACCCAGAAATGTTTAAGAGTTTCCGGAAAGCACAATGATCTGGATGATGTAGGTAGAGATACCTATCACCACACCATGTTTGAAATGTTGGGGAACTGGTCTTTTGGTGATTATTTTAAAAAAGATGCTATTGCTTTTGCCTGGGAATTGCTGACAGAAGTGTACGGAATTCCTAAAGAGAATCTTTACGTAACCATTTTTGAAGGAGATGCTTCTGAGAACCTAGAAAGAGATCAGGATGCTTACGACTTCTGGAAATCCCATATTTCTGAAGACAGAATCATCAACGGAAACAAGAAGGACAATTTCTGGGAAATGGGCGCAAGCGGACCTTGCGGACCGTGTTCTGAAATTCATGTTGACCTGAGAACTCCGGAAGAAAAAGCTAAAGTTTCCGGTCTTGAATTGGTGAACAATGACCATCCTCAAGTGGTGGAAGTCTGGAATCTCGTTTTTATGGAATTCAACAGAAAAGCTGATGGTTCTTTGGAAAAACTTCCTGCACAACATGTTGATACCGGAATGGGCTTCGAACGTCTTTGTATGGCGCTTCAGGGAAAATCTTCCAATTATGACACGGATGTTTTTACCCCTTTAATTGCTAAAGTAGAAGAACTTTCAGGAAAAAAATATACCGGAATTTTAAAAGACGAAAAAGACATTGCGATTCGTGTTGTGGTAGATCACATCAGAGCAGTTTCTTTTGCCATTGCGGATGGACAATTGCCTTCAAGCGGAGGTGCAGGTTACGTTATCCGAAGAATTTTAAGAAGAGGAGTTTCCTACTCTTACAGATTCTTAGATATGAAGGAACCTTTCCTTTATAAATTGGTTGCCATTCTTCAGGAACAAATGGGTAAATTCTTCCCTGAACTTGAAAAACAGGGAGCTTTGGTTACAGAAGTGATCAAAAGCGAAGAAGAATCTTTCTTAAGAACCATTGAAAACGGACTGATAAGAGTTGAAAAATTAATTCAGCAGACCATTGAAAGCAATTTGAAGGTACTTCCAAGCAATGAAGTTTTCGAATTGTATGACACTTACGGTTTTCCGGATGATTTGACGAGAATTATTGCTGAAGAAAAAGGCTTAACGATTGATGAAGCAGGTTTTGAAGCGAGAAAGAAAGAGCAACAGGATCGTTCAAGAGGCGGTGCTGAACAAAAAGTCCACGACTGGGTAATTCTTGAGGAAAAAGCAGAAAATTTTGTAGGCTACGACCAATTAGAATCTGAAACCTACATCACAAGATACCGAAAAATAGAAAATAAAGACGGAGAATTTTATCAGGTGGTTCTAAGCGAAACGCCTTTCTATCCTGATGGCGGCGGACAGGTGGGAGATAAAGGTCTTCTTGAAAACGCCACGGAAAGTTTTGAGGTTCTGGAAACCAAAAAAGAAAACGGACTGATTATTTCGTTAATTAACGGTCTTCCGAAAGATGCAGGAGCTGTTTTCTATGCTAAAGTAAATGCTGCAGAAAGAAAAAATTCTCAGGCAAACCACTCTGTAACGCACTTACTGCATGAAGCGCTAAGAGAAGTTCTGGGAACGCATGTGGAACAGAAAGGTTCTTACGTAGGTCCCGATTATCTGCGTTTCGACTTCTCCCACTTCAACAAAATGACGGAAGAAGAACTGGCTTTGGTTGAAAATAAAGTGAATACAAAAATCAAAGAAAGTATTGCTTTGCAGGAATTCAGAAGCATCCCGATTCAGGAAGCTTTAGACAAAGGTGCAATGGCTTTATTTGGGGAAAAATACGGAGACAATGTAAGAATGATCCAGTTTGGAAGTTCGAAAGAACTTTGCGGTGGAACTCACGTAAAAAATACCAGCGAAATCGGTCATTTTAAAATTCTTTCCGAAAGTTCTGCCGCAGCAGGAATCAGAAGGATTGAAGCAATCTCCGGAGACGAATCTGAAAAATATTTCAAAAATCTTGAAAAACAGGTTACAGAACTTTCTCAGTTGTTAAAATCCAAAGACATCATCCGTTCGATTGAAAAGCTGATGGAAGAAAATGCTTCTTTAAAATCTGAAGTGGAAGCTTTCAAGAAAGAAAAAGCAAAAGGAGAAATCGGCGACTGGAAAAATGCTTACGAACAAAAAGGAGACAAACAGCTTTTGGTAAAGAAAACGTCTCTTGATGCAGGTTCTGTAAAAGACATCGTATTCCAGTTGAAGAGAGAAATCCCGACTTCGGTAACAGTAATTCTTTCTGATGCAGACGGAAAACCAATGATTACCGTGGGTGTTTCAGATGATCTGGCTGCAAATTATCAGGCAGGAGCTATCGTAAAAGATTTAGCGAAAGAAATCCAAGGCGGAGGCGGCGGAAATCCGGGCTTTGCAACAGCAGGAGGAAAAAATCTTGAAGGTCTTGAAAATGCTTATCAGAAGGCTTTGAATATTTAATAGAGATAACATGCAGTGTAAAAATTTGTTTCTATTTACTTTCACATTTTTATATTTAATCTTTCCGGCGCAAAAGGTTCAGTATGACATTCCGGATTTGTTAAAAAGTGAGATAAATATGGACAAATATAAATTGATTGTCGATTTGGCAGTTTTGGAAATTTCCAAACATGAAAAAGTTCTTTCTGTAGAAAATGGGATTTTTAAAACTGATAAAAATGCAAACTACGGCATTGATAATTTAATTTATAAATCCAAAAACATCAATGAAAAAGCTGCTCTAAACTCCATTATCAAAGAGCATTTTAATGCACTTTTTGATTCAAGGAACTTTTCAGATAATCTGGATCTTAAAAACTTTGAAAAAATCAGGCAATATTTAAGTTTACGTTTATATCCGAAGTCATATTTTGAGGAATATTTGAATAACAGAAACTGTATTTATAAAATAGATTTAGAGGACGTCTATACTGTTTTAATGCTTGATCTGCCTACGGCTTTTACGAATGTACAGAGAGAAGCATTTGAAAGCTGGAAGAAAAATGAATTGGAGGTTTTTTCAATAGCACAGGAAAATATCAATAAGCAAAACGTTGAAAAAGTGACCCAGACTGTTGAATTCGGAGGCACAAATGTTCAAATAAATTTTATTGGTGATGAAACATACGCAGCAAGCTACGGACTGGATTTAATTCATAATTCGCCAGATTTTGTTGGAAATCTGGGAGCTGTAGTTGCATTTCCAAACAACGGAATCATTAATGTCTGCAAAATTACAACTGATCATCCGCTGGATTTCGTAAAATTTATACAGGGAACAAAAAGTTTGGTCAAAAAATTTCATGATGATCATCCTTACCCTGTTTCAACTGATTTTTTCTGGTATTACAAAGGAAAATTTAAAAAGATAAATGTTTTTGAAAATTCGGACGGAAAAATAGATGTTACCGCTCCTAACGAACTTTCTGATCTTTTGGTGAAGCTAAAATAATCTGATTTTATTATCTGCTTAAGAATTATAAATAAAAAACCATCTGTATTTCTTTTACATACAGATGGTTTTATTTTTAACAAAAGATTATATTTTTTCGTACCGTTTTGTAACCTTCTTATTTTTAGTTTTGTCTTATCTATAAAAAAGACTAATGACAAAATATCTATCTTCGCTGTTTTTGTTTGTTTCGGTAGTGTTTTTCGCACAAAATCAGCTGAAAGTGATCAGTAAAGCGAATAAAAAACCTGTACATAACGCAGCGGTCTACTGTGATGACGCACTTCTCGGGAAAACCGACTTCAACGGCAGTGTATCTTTTAAAACAAAATGTAAAAAGATCGAAATTCTTGCCAGCAATTTTCAGGATGTCGTAACGGATGTAAAACCGTCTATGGAAGTTTCTATGCAGCCTTTGTCTGAAAAGATGGGAAATATAGACAAGATTGTCATTCAGGATAAAAGTGATCCGAGAGCGTTGAGAATTTTAGATGAGGTAAATAAAAGAGCCAAAGAGAATTCACCCAAATCATTGGATTCCTACAATTTTAAATCGTATTCCAAGTTTTCTATTGACGTAGATAAAGATTCTGTGGATACGTATAAAAACTTTTTGGCAGTAAGAAAAGACTCGCTTTCGAAGGTCGATAAAAAAGACCTTAAGCAAACGGATAAAGAGAAAAAAGATTCTTTGATCGGAGAAGATCTTATTCAGGCGACCACCGAAAGCCAGTTGTTTCTTTGGGAGAAAGCCGCAGAATACAAATATTCTAAAAGCTTCGGGGAAAAAACCAATATCATTGATAACAGAATGTCGGGATTCAAAAATCCGATTTATGAGGCTTTAGCGATCAATATTTCTAATCTTGACAGAACACCGAGACAGCTTAGACCCGAAAACAGAAAATTATTCAATTTTTATCTTTCCGATACTTTACAGCTTGACGGAAGAAAAACTTTTGTGATTAAATTCAAGGAAATCACCGATAAAAAGAAGCAAAATCCGAGAAAATTTAACGGGAAAATCTATATTGATTCCGAAACTTATGCTTTGAAAAAATTTGAAAGCCAAAGCAAAAAGCGGAATGAAGGAGATATTGTTTCAGTTTGGAAGCCTATTAACGGAAAGTGGTTCTTAGACTACGAAAACATGAAAGTAAAAATGGGAAGCCAGAGTTTCGAGACTTCTAAAAAAGACAGTCTGAAACCAGGAGAAAAAACGAAATACAACAAAAAGAATTTCGGAAATTATCTGTATGTAAAAAACCGTTTCTTCGATTTTGAGATCAATAAAGAACAAAAAGCATCCGAATTCAAAGGCTACTCTCTTGAAATGAAAAACTCGGACGGAAGTCTCCTTTCCCAATACAGAACCGACAGTCTTACCGCGAGAGAAAGTGCAACCTACACCAAGATCGACAGTTTTGTGGAAAAGCATGATTTTGAGAAAAAGCTGAATACATTAACGCAGCTTTTAAGAGGAAAT
The DNA here is from genome assembly GCF_030518295.1 of Chryseobacterium urinae. Taxonomy (NCBI): domain Bacteria; kingdom Pseudomonadati; phylum Bacteroidota; class Flavobacteriia; order Flavobacteriales; family Weeksellaceae; genus Chryseobacterium; species Chryseobacterium urinae. The sequence goes on from NZ_JAULSJ010000043.1 coordinate 21,684, forward strand.
CTGCGGTATAAATTCATCGATTTTGATCTTACAAAGTTCTTCAGCTATGATAAATACCAAGGTCTTCGTCTGGGAGCAGGAATCAAGCTGAATGAAAAATTCAACAAAACATTTTCACCGGACGGTTATTTCGGGTATGGATTCAAAGATCATACATGGAAATACGGTTTGGGTCTTGATGTGAAATTATCAGATAAAAGAACGTCTGTTTTCAGGATCGATTATGTGGATGATGTGTTCGCAGCCGGAAGATTCAGCAACAATATGTGGGACATGATGATGAAATTTTCAGACATCAATCTGGATCTTCACAACTCAACTTTTTACAAAAACCAGAAATGGGGCGCTTCTTTCCTTTATGATATTTCGAATTCTTTAAGCGTGAAAGTTGCCGTGAATAAAGAAAAGCAACAGGCTCTTTTTGATTATCAGTATAAAAATCTGGGCAGCAGTTTCGACAATACAAGTGCAACGTTATCCTTAAAATTCTCACCGAATGACAAAAATATCATGACGCCAAGCGGAAAATTCACTTATGAAAAAGGATATCCGCAAATCTTCATGAATTACGAAAAAGGATTTGAAACGTTAGGCGGAGATCTGGATTATCACAGAGTGGATGCGTTAATTATTCATCAGTTCAGATCAAAATTAGGATATACGAACATTAAACTTTTCGGAGGAATTTCTTCAGGCAATGCACCGATCCGGAAAAACTTTGAAATCGCAGGACAAACCGATGCGAACAGAGACAAATGGACTTCGAGCATTACGACACCTTCCAATCTGGGATTTGCAACCATGCCTTCGGGAACATTTTTCACCGATAAATTTGCAGCCTTCAAGATATCACAGTCTCTTCCTTTCAGGTTTAAAACTTTCGGATCAAGATATTCCAGTATCGAACTCGAATATCAGGCGGCGATCGGAAACATGAAAAACAGACAGGATCATCAGTTTCAGTTTCAGGTGCTGGATCATTATTATCAGGAAGCCGGAGTTATCTGGAACCGTTTTCTGGGAAGAAACTTTGGGGTAGGATTTTCTTACCGTTTAGGATATTATCAGACCTCAGAATTTAAAGATAATTTTGCTCTTAAGTTCAGATTTAATCTTTTAAACTAAGACCTATTTCAAAATAATTATCTGCAAAATAGAAACAGAAGCTTTCGGGTTTCTGTTTTTTTATTATCTTTCTTAAAAAATAACCATGAAACATATGCTTACTGAGTGTTTCTCTGCAATATTAATTTCTTCTAATACAAAAAGAATCCCGTCCTTTGATTGAAGATGGGGAGTTTGAGCCTTATTTTTTAAAAGATATTTCCAATGAATGATCCCATTAATATCAATTAACAAAACTTTTGCGGGACAATAAATATTAGTAATTTTGGCAAGGTTTTCTATGAAAAGGATTTTACTGTTTCTATGTTTTTCAATCTGTATTTTTGGTTTTTCACAATCGAAAGTTACTTCTATTGAAACCGTTATCATTGAAGACAAAAGTGATCCGAGAGCACTGGAAATCCTTAATAAAGTGAATCAGTATTTCCATGAGAACTCTCCCAAAACGCTGGATTCCTATTATTACAAATCTTACGAAAAAATTTCTCTCGATATCGACGAAGACAGCATCTCGCAATACAAAAAATTCTTCGAAGAAACCGGAATGTTCAAAAAAAAGCGGGAAAAAGATTCTTTAAACAACATTACCGCGCGAAAAATATTCTCGAAAAGCAAACTGTTTCTCTGGGAAAGAGCACAGGAATTTCTGTATTCTAAAAAATACGGCGAGAAGATCAATATTCTGGATAACAGAATTTCCGGTCTCAAACAGCCTATTTATGAAATGATCGCGCTTCAGCAAAGCAACAGAGACAAAATCCCGGATCAGATTAAAAAAGAAAACCGAGGACTGTACCGTTTCTTTCTCACCGATACCATTGAAATGGACGGAAGAAAAAATTTCGTTATCCGTTTCAGGGAAGTGAATTACAAAAAACCCGATAAAAAAAGAAAATACAACGGTGCTATTTATGTAGATACCGAAACCTACGGCGTAAAAAAAATTGAAAATTTCAGCAAGAATAAAAACGACGGAATTATTACCAGTTCGTGGATTTTTTTCAACGACAAATGGTTTCTGGCATATGAAACCGTAAAGCTGAAAATGAGCGATATGCAGATGGAAAACGAAAATGCTGAAGAAAAAACCGATAAGAAAAGCAAAAAAACTTTCGGAACCTATGCGTTTCTTACATCGCGGTATTTCGATTATCATTCCCCTGCGGAAAATAATCAAAATGACTTTAAAGGCTACACTTTTTCAGTAAAAAATATCGACGGAAAAACCTTAGATCAATACCGAACCGATCCTCTTACCGAAAGAGAAAAAAACACCTATAAAACGATTGACAGTCTTGGAAAAATCTATAATATCGACCGTAAAGCAAGAGTTTTGGGCGGTCTGTTTCTTAACGGACAGATTAAAGTAGGTGTAGTTGATTTTGCAGTGGATGAAATCGTCAATTACAATCTTTATGAAGGTTTCAGAGTTGGATTAAAAGCAAAACTTAATGAAAATTTCAATCCGTATTTTTCTCCGGATTACCTTTTTGCGTACGGTTTTAAGGATGATAAATGGAAATACAGGATTGGTCTTGATATCAAAACAACGTTGGAAAAAGATTCGTATTTCCGGCTGGATTATTATGATGATGTAACAGCTTCCGGCGAATTCTACAGAAGGCTCTGGAGCTTTAAAATGAGAACGGCAAACTATGGAAATAACCTGAACAACGACCGTTATTACCGTTACAAAGGAGCTTCTGTGTCTTACCTGAACGATGTTACCAACGGATTAACACTGGTTTTTGCTGCCCGAAGAAATCTGGAAGAAGCAATGTTTGATTATTCTTTCCGAGGAAGAGGTTCTTCTTTTGATAATTTTAATACCCTGTTTACGTTAAAATATTCCCCAAATTCCACGAATATTATGACGCCACAGGGAAAATCACTGATCGATCAGAAATATCCCGAATTGTACTTTAATTACGAACAGAGCTACAAAATTTTTGGCGGAGATTTCAATTATACCCGATTTGATGCGCTTTTAATTCATAACTTTAAAACCATGCTTGGAACCACCGGCTTCAGACTCTACGGCGGAATGGTTTTCGGAGATGCGCCAATCTGGAAAAATTTCACCATGAACGGGCTTGCTTCTTCAAGAAAAGATTTTAATTTCAACCTAACTTCTTTCTTAGGATTTGCCACTCTGGAAGGGGGAAAATATTACAACGACCGGTTTATTGCCTATTATTTTACCCACAAAATCCCATGGTATTTTAAAAGCTTCGGGCAGAATATTTCAAGCTTCGACTTTGTGTTAAGAGGAACGACGGGAAATATGAAACATCCGGATTATCATCAGTTCAGATTCCGTCCTTTGGATCATCTTTATCAGGAAGTCGGTCTGGAATGGAATAATTTTCTTTCTACCTACTTTAATCTGGGATTATTTTACAGGGTTGGATATTACACCACTCCTAATTTTAAACAAAATTTTGCAATTCAGTTTAAATTAAAGATTCTGGATTTTTAAAAAATAAAACAGCTAAAAATAAAAGATAAATGCAGAAAATCGAAATAAAAGCAGATCAGTTTTTCGAGTTATTAAAATTAAAAGATACCTCGATGTGGGAAATCTTTACCCAAATGATCGATGGAAACGAAAAGGAAATCATCTTTCTGGATAACGAAAATAAAATCCTTTTCAATTATATCCTTCCCTCTACACCGGAGAAAATGGAGGAAGACCGAAAAGAATTTTCAAAACAGTTTGCAGATAAGCTTGCGAATCTGAATTAAACTTTTAGAAACGTATTTCTTCTTATTTAAAGTTTAACCTTAACTTAAAGTTCATTTTTTGTTTATTTTGTGTTAAATTTTAAAAGTGTAATCAAATCATTAAAAAATTCAAGATGAAAAATTACCTATTATCTGCACTCAGTGTGTTTGTTTTTGGGACTTTTACTGCTCAATCCTATCAAAAACCTTTAGTTTCTGCTATCAAAGAAGGCGATCTTCGCAAGGATATGTATGATCTTGCAGCCGATCAGTTTCTGGGTCGTGAAGCAGGAACTTTAGATGAGCTTAAAGTATCAATGTGGCTTGCTGACAGAGCCAAGGAAGCGGGAATGAAACCAGCCGGAGACAACGGAACTTTCTTTCAGTTTTTTGATATGTACAGACATCAGGTAATTCCGCAGAGCAGTCTGAAAATTGGTGATAATTCTTTAAAATTATGGAAAGATTTTCTTGTTGCGGAACCCGTAAATGCAGACATCGATTCTGAAATTCTTTATGCCGGAAATGCCGAACCCGAAGATTTATCAAAATTAAATATTAAAGGGAAAATTCTCGCCGTAAATGCATCTGACAGAAATATTGAAAAGGAAATGACTCTTTTCGTAAGAAGATATCCCGGTTTTGTAAGAACAAAATACTATAACAAAGCATCTGAACTGGGAGCAAAAGGAATCATCTTCATTACAGACGAAACATCAGACAAAAGCTGGGTTGAAGTTTTACCGCAAATGACGAGAGGTTCTTACGGAGTAGAAGGTTTAAGAGAAAGTGTAACGAATAATATTCCGGTTTTATGGATTAAAAGAGAAAATTCTGACTGGGTAAAAAACAATCCTAAAATTTCGCTGCACCTCATCACAGAAACGTATAAATATCCTTCCGTAAACATCATCGGAAAAATAGACGGTACAGATCCTAAACTTAAAAACGAATTTGTTTTAATCAGCGGACATCAGGATCACGACGGAATAAGACATCCTGTAAAAAACGATACAATTTACAACGGCGCAGATGATAACGCAAGTACCTGTGTTGCGATGTTGGCAATGGCAAGAGCCTATAAAAAACAGCCTTCAAAACGAAGTATTCTTTTTGTTTTTCATGGTGCTGAAGAACGAGGTTTATTGGGTTCGAGATGGCATGCAGCGCATCCTGTTGTGCCAAAAGAAAATATTGTTGCCGTTCTCAATGGAGATATGATCGGGAGAAATGATAATAATGAAGCTGCGCTTCTGGGAGGAAATTCGCCTCACAAAAATTCTGAAGAATTGGTAAAAATGGCTGAAGATGCCAATAATGAAAGTACGAAATTCAGGTATCTGAAAGATTGGGATTCGCCGAAGCATGCAGAATATTTTTATTTCAGAAGCGATCATTTACCCTACGCAAAAGCAGGAATTCCTGCAATATTTTTCACGAGTGTTCTGCACGATCAATATCACACTCCGCAAGATGAATCGGAAAACATTAATTACAAAAAGCTGTATAAAATGACGGAATGGATGTACCGAACTTCATGGAAAGTAGCCAATGAAACCGAACGTCCGAAAGTGATTTCTAATTTTACACTGGAAAGATAAATTTAGAACTATAAAAAAGCTGTCTCAAAAGCCAAAAAACTGACTTTTGAGACAGCTTTTTTGTTTTTTAATCATGAAAATCCGATGCTTCGGATTATTTTAATTCCTCAAAAATCTATCCAGAGTTTTCTTAGCTTCCAAAACATCATGAACTCTCAAAATTTTTGCGCCCTGCTGCAAAACTTTCAGATGGAGTTTTTGAGTTTCTTCATTAATGTCCAAAGGAGATTTTCCTAAAGGTTTATAAATGAAAGATTTTCTGGAAATACCTATCAGTAAAGGGAATTTTCCGAATCCTAAATACTGTACTTCGTCAATCATTTTCATTTGATCTTCCACTGTTTTACCAAATCCGAAACCGGGATCAAGGATCAAATCTTTCACTCCTAACTTGAGCAATTCTGCTGTTTTTTCTGAAAAATATCGGTTTTCTGAAAGAATAATATCTTCAAATTGTAACTTATCGTGCATCGTCTCATAGGTAGGATTTACGTGCATCAAAATGTACGGCAGCTTTGTTTCTGCAACAGTTTCAAACATTTTATCATCATACTGACCGCCGGAAATGTCGTTAATCAGATCAATGCCCTCATTAAAACCAAATTTTACGGTTCCGGAATAAAATGTATCCAAAGAGATCAAAGCTTCCGGAAATTCTTTTTTAATTAGAGAAATGATATTTCCGATTCTTCGGATTTCCTCTTCAGAAGTCAGAAATTCGGCATTCGGTCTTGTGGATTGCGGTCCGATGTCGATGATTTCAGCACCTTCTTTCAGCATTTTTTCGGTCTGTTCCAGCGCAGATTTTTCATTGTTAAATTTTCCGCCGTCTGAAAAAGAATCAGGAGTGAGATTGAGAATTCCCATGATTTTCGGGGCTGATAAATCTATCAATCTTCCATTGCAGTTGATGGAGTGAAAGTATTCAAAGGTTTGAGTGTTGGAGAATGACAGAGCTGGGAAGCCGGATGGTTTATGAGTAAACATTTTGGAATTACTAATTGAGTTTATTCTACAAAAATAGCATAAAAAAGAAACGCACAAATCTGAAAATATCATTTAAATGCCCATTAACCACACCATGCATAAACGCTCTCCCTCAAACTCATAAACGCTCTCACCCAAAAACGCCCAAACTCTCCTATTCCGAACCCCTCCAACACACAAAAATTCGTATATTTGGAAGATTAAGAGAATTTATGTCAGAAACATCAGTACAGTTCGGGAAAGTTATCAGTCAGTGCCGCGAATTATTCAGCAAAAAATTACAGGATTACGGTGCAGCTTGGAGGGTTTTAAGACCAAGCTCAATTACGGATCAGATTTACATTAAAGTCAACAGAATCCGCACGTTACAAATGACTGATAAAAAAATGGTGGACGAAAGCGAAGAGGATGAATTCATCGCCATTGTGAACTACTCCATCATCGGACTGATTCAGCTTGAAAAAGGTTTTTCCAACGATTTTAATGAAAATAAAGAAGAGATTTTAGAGCTTTACAATCATTATGCGACCGAAGCACAGCAATTAATGGAAAGAAAAAACCATGATTACGGTGAAGCGTGGAGAGACATGAGAATTTCTTCGATTACGGATCTTATTTATCAAAAAGTTTTAAGAACCAAGCAAATTGAAGATAACCAAGGCGTTACTCTGGTTTCCGAAGGTTTGGATGCCAATTATTTTGATATGCTGAATTATGCGGTGTTCTGCCTGATCAAATTTTCTGAAAAAGCACCCCATGTAGAATAAAAAACAAATTAATTATGATAAAAGGTTTATTACGATTCCTACTTGCGATTATTTTCATCCTTTCAGGGTTTGTAAAAGCAGTTGATCTGGTTGGTTTTTCCTTTAAAATGGAAGAATATTTTGCCCCGAATGTTTTTAATATGCCGTTTTTTGAAAAGTTTGCACTGCCGCTTTCGATATTTGTTGTGGTGCTGGAACTTCTTCTGGGCTTTATGCTTTTGATTAAACTGAAACTTAAATTCACGCTTTCTGCATTAATTGCACTTTGTATTTTCTTTGGTTTCCTTACCTTTTATTCTGCCTATTACAATGTGGTAACAGATTGCGGATGTTTTGGAGATGCCATTAAATTTACGCCGTGGCAGAGTTTCATGAAAGATATTGTACTTCTCGTAGGATTAATCGCTGTTTTCATTCTTTACAGAAAAGAATTTAAGAAAAAAGATGCATACAGCTTCAGCACAAAGAAAGAAACAGGAAACAAATTCAAATATATTCTTCTGGGCGTTTTTTCTGTTGCCATGATTCTGATTGGCGCACATGGAATTGTTCATGAACCTGTTATCGATTTCCGTGATTATAAAATCGGAACCGATCTGAGAGCTGAAAAAGCTAAAATTGCTAAAAATCCGTCCCAGTATAAAACGTTTTATTCCCTGAAAAACTCTAAGACCGGAGAAGTTCTGAAAGTAAATCAGGATGATTATATCAAAAAAACAGAATATTGGGCAGAAGGATCGCCCTGGAAAATAGAGGAAGGAAAAAATGAATCTGTTCTGGTAAAAGAAGGCTACAAATCTGAAATTGCAAAATTCAAGCTTGAAGATACTACGGGAATGGATATGACTCAGGAAGTTATCAATGCTCCGAAAGCTATTTTAATTTTCACGTACTATCCGCAAAATGTTTCTCCGGAAGTTATTAAACAGCTTGAAGCTAAAGTAAAAACTCAGGGTACAACTGCTGTTTACGGGGTTTCAACGCTTCCGAATACCTTTAAAACCATTAAAAATTTGATGATGGATGCAACTGCAATTAAAACGATCGCAAGAAGCAATCCTTTTGTACTGGTTCTGGAAAACGGAAAAATTGTTGACAAACAGCCTGCAAAAGATTATCTGAAATAAAAAAACACTAAAATTTAAACTATATCAATGCAAAAGTCTAACAAACCCATTGCCGGTTATCATTTATTGATGATTCTTTCTTCTGTAGACGGAGAATTTGCTCCGGAAGAAGGAATGCTTGTTCAGCAGTATTTAGCCGATGAATTTCCTTTTAAAATGAATCTTGATAATGAGCTTGAAACCATTGCCCTGCTTCAGCCGGAAGAATGGAAAGATCATTTTGAATTTCACGCGCGTTGCTTTTACGACGATTCTACGGAAGAGGAAAGAACAAATTTCATTCAGTTTGCGAAAACGCTGATTAAGGCGGATAATAAAGTGACGGATGAAGAGCATACTTTTTATACGCTTTTGAAAAATCTTTGGAATATTAATCGATAATTAATTATCAGTAATATTTGAGAAGATGTAAATTTGCTTTAAATACCTAATATTTATATAAAAAAATGATTACAAAGATTAAGATAAATGGATTTAAATCATTTCATAATTTTGAAATGACTTTTACTCCGTTTACAATAATCGCTGGTACAAATGCTTCTGGAAAGAGTAATCTTTTTGATGCCTTAGAATTGCTCTCAAAACTAGCTGAATCGGATAATATAAAAAAAGCCCTGCAAAGCCAGAGAGGAGATTTTTTAGAATTATTTAGCATGTATGATAAAGGAATATATGCAGATATAATGGAATTTGAAGTTGAAATGCTTGTAAATAAAAAGGTAAAAGATGCATGGGGAAATGATGCTACCTTAAAATATACTAGATTACAATATCAACTAAAGTTAAAGAGATTTATAAACCAATCAGGTTTGGAAGATGTTGAACTATTCCACGAAAAGCTAATTAATCTTAAACATCAGGATGATAAATGGATAGAACTGATTACTAAAAAAAATAGAGAAATATGGAGACCAAAAGTTCCTACAGGAAAAAGAGGTGTTCCATACATTGATACTGAGATAATAGATGATATAAATACTGTAATAGTACCACAAGACTTAAAAGGAGGTAATAAAAGAAGATTTCCATTAAACAATGCAAACAGAACTGTTTTAAGTAGTTTTGATTCTATAGACTTCCCTCATGTATTAGCAGCAAAAGAGGAAATGAAATCTTGGAAATTCCTCCAATTAAATCCTGACGATTTAAGAGAGCCAACAAATAAAAACAATGGAGACGATGAAATAACAAGCTCAGGAAAAAATTTAGCCGCTACCCTACACAGAATTTCTCTTAATACTGAATTTGCATTGAAAGAGATTTCTAGAAAATTAAATAAATTTCTACCCCAATTCATTGAAGTAAATGTTATTGATGATAAAGAGAATCGTCAGTTTATCATAAAATTAATTGACGTCGATAAAAAAGAATATACTTCAAGAGTTCTTTCCGAAGGAACTTTAAGAATATTAACATTATGCATTTTAGAATATGACGACAACTTTGGGAGTCTGCTATGTTTTGAAGAACCCGAGAATGGCATCCATCCCGCCAGAATTTCTACCATGCTACATTTACTAACAGATCTTAGTACAGATTTTTCCGATACTGAACTGCCAATAAAACAGGTTATTGTTAATACTCACTCTTCTGTTTTAATTGGAGAATTTTGGAAAAACTTCAAGAAAGATAATAATAAATCTCTCTGGTTTAGCGAGATGGTTACAAAAACCGATTTTTATGAAAACGCGAAAATAAAATTTGAGTCTACTAAACTCTCACCTGTAGATAAAAATTTTGTTGCAGATCTTTTTCCTGATAGAAAGATATCTATTTTAAAAGTTCAAGAATATTTAGATAACGGTAAATTCTCAACTGAAGATGAATAACAAACAGTTATTTATAGGCTTAATTTCGGAAGGAACAACAGATACCAGATTTTTGTTTTCTGTAGTTGAAAGAACTGTTGAGCAATTAGTTTTTAATTTTGGAGGTTCTACCGAAATATATATAGAAGAATTAAAAAAAGATTCTGGCAAGAAATTCGTAAATCAAATCGTTGATGCTAATTTAGCTCATCAAAAAGAAAATTTCATTAATATTCTATTAGTTCACAGCGATGCAGATTATAAAGATGATTCAAAAGTTTTGGATGAAAAATTTTTTCCTTTATTAGAAGAGATTAAAACAAATGACGAAGTATTGTGTAAGGAAATTGTACCTGTGATTCCCATTCATATGATTGAATCATGGATGTTAGCAGATATTGATTTGTTTCTTGATGAAATTTCTACCAACAAGACGAAAACTGAACTTGGACTTAATGGAAATTCTGAAACTTTTACAAATCCAAAAAATAAAATTAAAGAAGCGCTACAAATTATTAATCAAGAAAAACCAAAAAAGAGAAGAAAAGATTTACAAATAAGTGATTTATATCAAATTATTGGACAAAAAATTGAAATTGATAAACTTATACAGTTAAATTCATTTAGTAAATTTTATCGTCAAATATCAGATTCTTTACAAAAGCTAAAATATATAAATAAGAAACTATGAGAAGAAAAATAGTTGCAGGAAACTGGAAAATGAACAAAAATGTAATTGATGCCCAACAATTAATGGTTCAGTTACTAAGCTATAAAAACAATAATACTACGAACTGCGAAGTATGGATCGCTCCTCCGTCTCTGTATCTGATGATGGCAAAAGATGTTTTTGAAAAAGATGAAATCGGCGTTTTCGCACAGGATATCAGTGAACATGAAAGCGGAGCGTACACAGGAGAAATTTCTGTGGATATGCTGGAATCTATTGATGCAACAGGTTCTTTAATCGGGCATTCTGAAAGAAGACAATATCACGGCGAAACAGATTCTCACTGCAACAGAAAGGTAAAATTAGCTTTGGATAAAGGTTTGATTCCTGTTTACTGTAACGGGGAAACATTGGAACAGAGAAAAGCTGGACAGCATTTTGAAGTGGTAAAAAATCAGACTGAAGTAGCTCTTTTCACACTTTCAGCAGAAGAAATTAAAAAAGTAGTGATCGCTTACGAACCGGTTTGGGCAATCGGAACCGGAGAAACGGCAACTCCTGAACAGGCACAGGAAATCCATGCTCACATCAGAAGCATTATCGCTGCAAAATACGGACAGGAAGTTGCTGATGAAGTTTCTATTCTTTACGGAGGTTCTGTAAAACCGGATAATGCAAAGGAAATATTCTCTCAACCTGATATCGATGGTGGTCTGATTGGTGGAGCTGCTTTAAAACTGGAAGATTTTTCTAAAATTATTGAGGCTTTCAACTAATAGCAAGTAAAGCTGTGAAAAAATTTATACTGCTGTTTCTGGGAATATTATTATTTGACATTCTTTATGTATTTATCTACGACCAGTTTTTCATCGGTATAAAACCTGAATTTTTGCAGTATCCATTGTCGATAATTAAAGTTTTGGTGAATTCACCCGCAGTATTATTTGATAAGCTGTTGCCTTTTTATGCGTCAATACCAATACATAAGATGTTTCTGATATTTTTTGGAAATATTTTAGTACAGACATTTTTGATTTACAGGATGTTCTTTAAAAAGAGAAGATCTACAGAAAATGAAAAATAAAATCCGGCGGCATCGTAGATGCCGCCGGATTTTTTATAATCAGAGTTTGTAAAATTAAAGTTTGTGCCTTTATATTTTAGATGGTCTGTTCTTCATGTTTTCCTTCTTCTATTTCTTCTACCATCTTTGCATTAAAGGCTGGAAGATCTTTAGGAGTACGGCTTGTTACCAAACCATGATCTACTACAACTTCACTGTCTTCCCAGTTCGCTCCCGCATTTTTAAGGTCTTTGCTGATTGAATCTACCGATGTCATTTTTCTTCCTTCCACCACTTCGGCGTTAATAAGAATCTGTGGTCCGTGACAAATAGCTGCAACAGGTTTGTGCTGCTGGAAAAAATCTCTTACGAAAGATAAAGCAGTTTCGTTGGTTCTTAACTGATCCGGATTGATAACGCCACCTGGTAAAACCAATGCATCATAGTCTGAAGCGTTGGCTTCATCTAAAGTTTTATCAACATTGTATTCCTGTCCCCAGTTTTTTTCTGCCCATGCTTTAATAGTTCCGGATTCCGGACTGATGATGTGGGCTGTCCAGCCTTGCTGTTCTAAATGTTCTTTTGGAGATTTCAATTCGCTTTCTTCAAATCCGTGTGTTGCTAAAATTGCAATTTTCTTTGACATAATTTTTATGATTTAAGTGTTGTACAGAGTATCTTGAAAAAATGATACCGTTTTTACCCTCAAATTTTATAAAATTTGTTAAAGTATTTATTTTAGATCTGAAAATTACATTTATCACTATTAATGTTAAAATTTGTAAATCCGACTTTTATCCTAGCCCGG